>NZ_JAYGJO010000008.1:0-171804 GCF_035013185.1 Acerihabitans sp. TG2 | reverse complement strand
GTTAAAAATGGGAGGATTACCTAATGTCTCCTACTATTGTGTTTTTCTGGTTACATCCTTATGGCGCAAGGAATTTTAATGAAGAATCCAAATATAGTTCTAATTTTATCGCTGTCACTCACATCGCCGGTCTTTGCGGCAGATTTTACAACAAGTCAAATATGTAAGGCTGGCATTGCGGCGGCTTTTGGTAGAGATCCTAAAATTATCAAGGTAAAGGGATCCACAAAGGATTTCCTTGCACTTCAATATTATCGCCCTTCTGATAATTCATTATGGAAATTTCACTGTAAAATTGTCGATGGGAATCAAATAATGTGGCGAGGTGCGGGCGATCCATCCGAACCAAGCTACGTAGGCCGTTGGCGTGATGACCCAAACGACGGAAAAATCACCTACTCGATTGAAAAAAATGTTATCAAGATTGACGACATAACCGGTCAACATACTTACAAGGCAGCCCAATTAAAATAGTTACACAAAAATAGTTTGACATCGGCGCTGTAGCTAACAGGTTACGCTCCGATGTCCAAACTATTAACAAAGACCAGCCCAAACCAAAACACGATCCCATCATTACCGCCCTACTCGATAAGCACACACAAAAAATTCAATGCCTACCTCCCGGCACTTTCCCGGCAAAGCTATGGCTTGTGTACTTTGTGCGCCTTATCGATAGGGAGCAAAGAGGTGAAGTATGAACGACATCAATATCGGAGATGAGGTTTTCACCATCACCGAGGCCGCAACATTCCTAAAAAAGAGTGTCCGCTCAGTTAGGACACTGATTGCTGCTAAACGATTGAAAGCAGGGAAAAGCGGCGCCAATGGTGGTGGTTGTTTAGAAATATTAAAGTCTGACTGCATTGATCATGTGAGTCAGAAAACACACAATCAGGCCGTGAATGCAGAGGACGGCCATTCAGAAAGGAACACTGTATGGCACTCAAACAGCGGTACGGACTCTGGTACTGTGATTTCGTTGCACCGGGTGGGAAAAGAGTTAGGCAAAGCCTTGGAACGGCAGACAAGAAGCAAGCGCAGGAATTGTACGATAAGTTAAAGTCGGACTCATGGCGGATTAGCCGGCTAGGAGAAATAGCGGATCATTCGTTTGAGGAAGCATGTCTACGCTGGCTTACGGAGAAAGAGCAAAAGCGATCGCTTGATGATGACCGCACAAAGATAGAGTTCTTCCTCGGCCATTTTCAGGGACAGGCGCTTTCAAGTATCACGGAAGATAAAGTGGTAGCGGCCACAACGGGGATGATTGACCGGCGTCATAGGCGTATCTGGGAGAGCCGCAGGGACGCGGCATTAAGGAAAGGGAAACCCGTACCGGAATATAAGGCGAAGTACATAGCGGCGTCCACGCGTAGCCAATACCTATCATTTATACGTAGCCTGTTCCACATAGCGGCGGATGAATGGAAATGGCTAAGTCAGGCACCAGTAATTAAAACGCACAAACCAGCTAGCAAACGGATCCGCTGGCTGACCAGGGATGAGGCTGTCACGCTCATTAACTGTATGCCGGAAGGGTTTAGGCCGATCGTGATATTCGCGTTGGCCACCGGTTTACGCCGGTCGAACATTCTGGACTTGGAGTGGTCACAGATTGACCTGCAAAGAAAAGTTGCCTGGATCCATCCAGAGAACGCCAAGGCAGGAAAAGCAATCGGTGTCGCTTTGAATGATACAGCGGCTAAGGTGTTAAGGGACCAAATAGGAAGGAACTCGCGCTATGTATTTGTGCATACGAGCGCCTGGCACCGGTCGGATGGAAGTAGAACGCAGGAAGTTAGGAAGATGCGGGTAGATGATAACTCGGCATGGCGGACTGGCCTCCGCCGTGCTGGTATCACCGACTTTCGTTTTCATGACTTACGGCATACCTGGGCAAGCTGGTTAGTCCAAGCCGGGGTACCGCTGTCAGCACTACAAGAAATGGGCGGTTGGGAAAGCATCGAAATGGTACAACGCTATGCGCACCTTGCACCCAACCATCTCACCGAACACGCGAAGAAAATAGACGGCATAATTGGAATCAATGTCACTAATCTGGCACTTTGCGAATTTGGAGAGAAAAAGAAAGAAGCATAACCCGTTGATTATAAATGGTACGCCCTACTGGATTCGAACCAGTGACCTACGGCTTAGAAGGCCGTTGCTCTATCCGACTGAGCTAAGGGCGCATGACTGCGGATTTGCTGGGTAATGCGGTTTGGATTATACGTAGCAAGCGGAGTGAGTCAATGGCTTTTCTGCCAAGTGCTCGTAAGCTGAACAAAAGGTTTTCATTCAATGCCTGACAGCGGGCCGCGCATCTGCCAAAATACCCCCATCTCAGCTTGATTACACTGATGGATTACCGATTCCGATGGTTGCTAAACTTATTGATGGTAAAATGATTGCCCAGCAGGTTAGGGATGAAGTGGCTTCGCAGGTGCGTCAACGTCTAGCCGATGGGCGACGTGCGCCCGGTCTGGCAGTGGTATTGGTGGGAGAAGACCCGGCGTCGCAGATTTACGTGGCCAGTAAACGTAAGGCCTGCGAGGATGTGGGATTTCTCTCCCGTTCCTATAATTTGCCCGATACGGTCAGTGAGGCCGAACTGCTGGAGCTGATCGATACACTCAACGACGATGAACGCATCGATGGTATCTTGGTACAACTGCCATTACCGGCGGGTATTGACAATATCAGCGTGCTGGAACGCATCAGGCCGGATAAGGATGTTGACGGGTTTCACCCATATAATGTCGGGCGGTTATGTCAACGCGCGCCGCTACTGCGCCCCTGCACCCCCCGCGGTATCATGACCTTGCTCGAACGCTACCAGATTGATACGTTCGGGGTAAACGCCGTGGTGGTGGGTGCATCAAACATCGTTGGCCGGCCAATGAGCCTTGAACTGCTGCTGGCCGGTTGCACGGTTACCGTAACGCACCGTTTTACCAAGGATTTGCAGCGGCATATCGAGAACGCCGATCTGCTGGTGGTTGCGGTGGGTAAACCCGGTTTTATCCCGGGTGAGTGGATAAAACCGGGTGCGGTGGTGCTTGATGTCGGCATTAGCCGATTACCCAGCGGCAAGGTGGTGGGGGATGTCGACTTTGCCACTGCCTCACAACGTGCGTCCTATATTACCCCGGTACCCGGAGGCGTTGGCCCAATGACGGTGGCAACCTTAATTCAAAACACTTTGCAGGCATGTGAAGACTTTCACGATATAGCATCTTAACGGCGGAACATGATGGAAACTTTTTCTCTTGACGGCCATCCGTACATTGCATTGTGCGATTTACTGAAGATTCAGGGTTGGTGTCACAGCGGCGCAGCAGCGAAAACCTCTATTTACGGCCAGCAGGTCAAGGTCGACGGCACGATGGAAACCCGCAAGCGGTGTAAAATCGTGGCTAACCAGCAGGTCGAATTTTTAGGAAAAACGGTGAAAATTGTCGAATAAACCGATGGATAAACATCGGTAGGTTTGCCGAAAATAAAGGTAAATAGTCAATACAAGAAGGGCGCGATAACCTGTTATCGCGCCCTTCTGCTATTTCCGTTCGAAAAAGACTAGCGGAAGTTATCCTCTACGCCAAATGGTGCCCTGAGCGCCGTCCTCTAACACAATACCCAGCGCATTAAGCTGGTCGCGGGCTTCATCAGCCAACTGCCAATCTTTATTACTGCGTGCGTCGTTGCGTTGTTTGATCAAGGCTTCAATCTTGGCAACTTCATTCTCATTGACCTGAGCGCCATGCTGCAGGAACTGTTCCGGATCCTGTTCCAGCAGGCCTAATACATTAGCCAAATCACGCAACCCTGCCGCCAGCGCGACCGCTGCCGTCGGGTCTTCAACTTTCAGACGATTGACTTCACGCGCCATCTCGAACAGCACGGAATAGGCTTCGGGAGTATTAAAATCATCGTCCATGGCGGCGGTAAACTGTGCTTTGAACGCCTCATCACCCGCGGCCGTCGTCTGTGGATCGGTACCGCGTAAAGCAATATAGAGTCGTTCCAGTGAGGATCGGGCCTGCTTGAGGTTATCCTCGCTGTAGTTAAGCTGACTGCGATAATGGCCGGACATCAAAAAATAACGTACGGTTTCGGCATCGTAATACTTCAAGACATCACGCACGGTAAAAAAGTTATCCAGTGATTTGGACATTTTTTCCCGATCGACCATGACCATGCCCGAATGCATCCAATAATTGACGTAGGGGCCTTCATGGGCACAGCTGGACTGGGCAATTTCATTCTCGTGATGGGGGAACATCAAATCCGAGCCGCCGCCATGGATATCAAAATGCGACCCCAGCTCATTGCAATTCATGGCCGAGCATTCAATATGCCAGCCTGGGCGACCGTCACCCCAGGGAGACGGCCAGCTCGGCTCGCCTTCTTTGGCCATTTTCCACAATACAAAATCCATTGGATTGTGTTTCACATCACCCACATCCACCCGGGCGCCAGCCTGAAGCTGTTCGAGATCCTGCCGGGAGAGTACCCCGTAGGTAGGATCGGTATCTACTGCAAACAAAATATCGCCATCGGTCGCCTGGTAGGCATGACCTTTTTGCAGCAAGGTACTGACCAACTCGACGATCTCCGTCATGTGGCGTGTGGCACGGGGTTCACTGTCCGGTCGCAGGATTTTTAACGCGTCAAAATCCTGATGCATTTCCGCCATCATGCGCCCAGTCAGCTGTTCAATTGTCTCTTGGTTTTTAGCCGCACGATGGATGATTTTGTCGTCTATGTCGGTAATATTGCGTACATAGTTGACGTCATAGCCTTGGTGACGCAAATAACGGGTCACCACATCAAACGCGACAAACGTCCGCCCATGGCCGATATGGCATAGGTCATAGACGGTAATGCCACACACGTACATGCCGACTTTGTCGGTATGGATAGGCTTAAAATCCTCTTTTTGTCGTGTCAGGGTATTATAAATCTTCAGCATCGAAATTCATTCCATGGTGTTAGCGGGGGTACGTGTGTGTATACCGACAAGTGCGAACGGGCTCATTGTTAACAGCGTACTGAAACCCGAAGGCGCTGGCAATTCAAGATCGGGGCCGGTAATAAAATGTTATTTTCCTGACGGCGACCAGCGCAACCCGCACGCTTTTCATGCCAGAAATCAGCATTCACTGCGGCGAATGCTGACTCAGCCCCGGACTTATGTTATAAATTCAGTCTGCTTGATCACTGACTGTGAGCAACTCATTTACTGACTCGTAGGACAACTATTTATGGTCACTCTTCATACCAATCACGGCGATATCGTCATTAAGACCTTCGCTGATAAAGCTCCATTAACCGTTGAAAATTTTCTGACTTACTGCCGCGACGGTTTTTACGATAATACCATTTTCCACCGCGTAATTAATGGTTTTATGATCCAGGGCGGCGGTTTTGAACCTGGCATGACGCAGAAAAAGACCCGTGCAACGGTGAAAAATGAAGCCAATAATGGCCTGAAAAATACCCGTGGCACCCTGGCAATGGCTCGTACTAACGATCCGCATTCCGCCACTGCGCAGTTTTTCATCAATCTGGTTGACAATGATTTCCTTAACTTCCGTTCTGAACGCGCTGACGGCTGGGGCTATTGTGTGTTTGCCGAAGTGACCGACGGACTCGACGTGGTAGAGAAAATCAAAAATGTGGCGACCGGCAACAGTGGCCCACATCAGGATGTGCCAAAAGAAGATGTGATTATTACTGGCGTGACCGTAGACGAATAATCGTTGCCATGGCAACTTTGTTTATTGCAGATCTGCATCTCAGTATTCATGAACCGGCGATCACCGCCGGTTTTCTGCGTTTTTTACAGCAGCAGGCCGTTCACGCCGACGCACTGTATATCCTGGGAGATTTGTTTGAAATCTGGATCGGCGATGACGACCCGTCGCCGCTGCATGCCGAAATAGCCCTAGCGCTCAATACGCTCAAGCAACAGGGTGTACCCTGCTTTTTTATCCATGGCAATCGCGACCTGCTTATTGGCAAGCGTTTCGCCCGGGCCAGCGGCATGACGATACTTGCGCAAGAGAAATTACTGACGTTATACGATCGTCCCATGCTTATCCTGCACGGCGACACGCTGTGTACCGATGATTTGGCTTACCAACGTTATCGACGGCGGGTTAACCGGCGCTGGGTGCAGTGGCTATTCCTGATGTTGCCGCTAAAAAAACGTGTGCGCATCGGCCAGCAACTGCGAACAGGCAGCCAACAGGCCAATCAGGAAAAATCCGCAGCCATTATGGATGTCAATCCGCAGGCCGTGGTAGCGGCATTTTCACGCTATGATGTGACATGGATGATTCACGGTCACACCCATCGGCCGGCTATCCATACCGTTGTTCTTCCCCAGGGAAAAGCCCATCGCGCGGTGCTCGGTGCGTGGCATCAGCAAGGATCCATGATAAAAGTGACCAGGGAAAGCGTAGAGCTGGTGGAGTTTCCTTTTTAGCCACTAAATTATGGCGAACACGGCTACGCAACCGTTTTCCTCGCCTGGATCACATGCTATGCTCTACGCCCTCTTCATTATAGCGCCCCCCGGCGGCACCCGGCGTGACAGGGGGCGTTGATTAATAGCACAGGAGCAACTACGCGCATGCAATCCAACCTTGCCCCGGCAAAAATTGCCATTGTCATGGGGTCCAAAAGCGACTGGGCCACAATGCAATTTGCCGCCGATATTCTCACCGAGCTGCAATTGCCCTTCCATGCGGAGATTGTTTCGGCGCATCGTACTCCGGATAAATTATTCAGCTTTGCCGAACAGGCGGCCGGCGCGGGTTACCAGGTCATTATCGCCGGTGCTGGCGGCGCGGCACATCTGCCGGGAATGCTGGCGGCAAAAACACTGGTACCGGTATTAGGTGTGCCAGTGCAAAGTGCGGCGCTCAGTGGCGTTGACAGTCTTTATTCTATTGTCCAAATGCCGCGCGGCGTACCGGTGGGCACATTGGCCATAGGTAAAGCCGGAGCGGCCAACGCCGCGCTACTGGCGGCGCAGATCCTGGCATTACATGACCAAGGGTTACATGCTCGCCTGGTCGCCTGGCGACGAGCGCAAACCGATACGGTGTTGGCTCACCCCGACCCACTGGAGGAAGCATGAAACCGGTCTGTGTTTTAGGCAACGGTCAATTGGGCCGCATGTTGCGCCAGGCCGGCGAACCGTTGGGCATTGCGGTGTTCCCGGTAGGACTGGATGCCGACCCACACTCGTTGCCGTTTGAGCAAAGCGTCATTACTGCCGAAATAGAACGTTGGCCACAAACCACGCTAACGCGCGAACTTGCCAACCACAAGGCGTTTGTCAATCGGGACATCTTCCCGCGCCTGGCCGACCGACTGACGCAAAAAACGTTGCTGGACGACTTACGGCTCGCCACGGCCCCTTGGGAAGAGCTCAGTGCCGCCGCACAATGGCCACAAGTATTCGCGTCTTTTAATAATTTGGCTATTGTTAAACGCCGCGTCGGCGGTTATGACGGACGCGGGCAATGGCGCTTATCTCCGGGGGATGAAGCATCACTTGAGCAGGAATGTTATGGTAGTTGTATCGTTGAGAAGGGTATCGGTTTTTCCGGTGAAGTGTCGCTGATCGGCGCCCGCGCCTACGATGGCAGCATGGTGTTCTACCCGCTCACCCATAACTTTCACCAGGATGGCATACTGCGCGCCAGTGTGGCATTGCCGCAGCCCGATAGCGCGCTACAGCGCCGAGCACAAAGCATGCTATCAGCGATTATGCATGAACTCAGTTATGTCGGTGTCATGGCGATGGAATGCTTTATTCTGGACGGCGATTTGCTGATTAATGAACTGGCGCCACGGGTGCACAATAGCGGTCACTGGACACAAAACGGCGCATCGCTAAGCCAATTCGAGCTGCATCTGCGCGCCATCCTCGCCCTACCCCTGCCTGAACCAGAGGTCACTTCTGCGTCGGTAATGATCAACCTCATTGGCACTGATATCAATACCGACTGGCTGGCCGATCCCCTGGTTAACCTGCATTGGTATGAAAAAGACGTTCGCCCTGGACGCAAGGTCGGCCATCTCAACCTCAACCACCCCGACGAGCGATACCTCCGCCACAGCCTAGACTACCTGGCTACGCTACTGTCGGATGAGTATCAAACCGCCCTCACCTGGGCACAAAAACAACTCGCCGAACTCAGCTAACCCCTGGCGATGGTCTGCTGCGCGATCACCGATCGCACCGCAAACCCGGTTAAAGGGAGAACGCACCAATGGGGTCGAAGCGGCCGTTTCCCGGCCGCCAGAGCGCCCCATGGTACGCTAGGCCCGCGATCACCGATCGCACCACAACCCCGGTTAGAGGGAGAGCGTGCCAATGGGGTCGAAGCGGCCGTTTCCCGGCCGCCAGAGCGCCCCATGGTACGCTAGGCCCGCGATCGCCAATCGCACCGCAAACCCGGTTAAAGGGAGAGCGCACCAATGGGGTCGAAGCGGCCGTTTCCCGGCCGCCAGAGCGCCCCATGGTACGCTAGGCCCGCGATCACCGATCGCACCGCAAACCACGTTAAAGTGAGAGCGCACCAATGGTTCTGCCTCTTTTTCACCTCCCGCAGCTATATTTACATAAACGAAATTTGAAAAGACCTGGCATGACTGATCCACTACCGGTGTTGCCTAACAGGAAACATATGGTATAGTGTTTCCTTACGGGAAACAGGAGGTCGCGGCGTGATCAAAAGCTGGAAGCATAAGGGATTGCAAAAACTGTATGAGAAAGACGATGAAAGTGGTGTACAGGCACAAGACGTAGAACGAATAAGACTGCGCCTATTGGCCATCGACGAGGCGATCACCATTGATGACTTTAAGCAGTTCCCTAGCTTTAGATTTCACACATTGAAAGGAGATAAAAAGAACCTTCATTCTGTTACCGTACGTGCCAACTGGCGTATCACCTTCGAATTCATAGACGGTGATGCTTACATTTTGAATCTGGAGGACTATCACTGATGGCTATGTTCAATCCCCCTCATCCGGGAGGTCTGGTCACGGAATACCTTGAAGATTTCGGCGTAAGTCTTCGCTCCTTGGCTAGAGATTTAGGTGTGACGCCTTCATCCCTAAGCAAAATCGCTAGCGGAAAAAGCGCAATATCCCCTGAAATGGCGGTTCGTCTTGAGGCAGGACTCGGTATCTCGGCACGCCTATGGTTGGCAATGCAGGCCGCATATGACCTCAACAGAGCCCGCGAAACAACGGATATATCACACATTATTCCATCTCCATACGCCGCGGACGTAGCGGCGCATTAACGAGCAGCCCCGTTAAAGGGAAAGCGCCCCATGGTACGCTAAGCCCGCGATCACCGATCGCACCGCAAACCCGGTTAAAGGGAGAGCGTGCCAATGGGGTCGAAGCGGCCGTTTACCGGCCGCCAGAGCGCCCCATGGTACGCTAGGCCCGCGATCGCCAATCGCACCGCAAACCCGGTTAAAGGGAGAGCGTGCCAATGGGGTCGAAGCGGCCGTTTACCGGCCGCCAGAGCGCCCCATGGTACGCTAGGCCCGCGATCACCGATCGCACCGCAAACCCGGTTAAAGGGCGAACACGCCGCCCCTAGATCATGACGCCTTGCAGCGCATGATTCAACGTCGCGCTAGGACACATCGCCTGGCTGGCCAACACGGGATTCGGATGATAATACCCACCAATATCCACCGCATGGCCCTGAACCTGATTCAGCTCAGCGACGATTTTATCCTCATTGTCAGCCAACACCTGCGCCAACGGAGCAAACTGATCGCGCAGCGCCGGATCCTCATTCTGACCTGCCAACGCCTGAGCCCAATACAGTGCCAGGTAAAAATGACTACCACGGTTATCCAGTTCACCGGTTTTACGCGAAGGTGACCTATTCATATCCAGGAACTGACCGTTAGCCTGATCAAGCGTTTTCGCCAGAACCTTCGCTTTGGCGTTGGCACTGGATGAGCCCACAAAATCCAACGACGCCGCCAGCGCCAGAAACTCACCCAGAGAATCCCAGCGCAAATGGTTCTCCTGCAGGAACTGCTGAACATGCTTGGGAGCAGAACCACCAGCACCGGTTTCAAACAGCCCCCCGCCGCTCATCAACGGTACGATGGACAACATCTTGGCACTGGTACCCAACTCCATAATCGGGAACAGATCGGTCAGATAATCACGCAGCACATTGCCGGTGACGGAAATGGTATCCAGGCCGGCACGAATGCGATCAATGGAAAAACGGGTGGCTGCTTCCGGCGACATAATACGCACATCCAACCCATCAAGATTATGATCCTGCAGGTAACGGCGCACTTTAAGGATCATCTGCGCATCATGAGCGCGCTGTGGATCCAGCCAAAAAATAGCCGGTGTTGTAGACTCACGCGCACGGTTCACCGCAAGTTTCACCCAATCCTGGATAGGTGCGTCCTTAGCCTGGCACATCCGCCAAATATCACCACTTTCCACTGCCTGCTCCAGCAGCACCTGGCCATGTTCGTCGGTGACTTTAACCACCCCATCAGCCTGAATGTGGAACGTCTTGTCGTGAGAACCATACTCTTCTGCCTTTTGCGCCATCAGGCCGACGTTGGGAACGCTGCCCATGGTGGTCGGATCGTAGGCACCATGCAGTTTGCAGTCGTCGATAACCACCTGATAGACGCCGGCATAACAGCGATCGGGGATGATCGCCTTGGTGTCATGCAGTTTGCCATCAGGGCCCCACATTTTACCAGAATCACGGATCATCGCCGGCATCGATGCATCAACGATCACATCACTGGGCACATGCAGATTGGTAATACCCTTATCGGAGTTCACCATCGCCAGTGGCGGACGAACCTGATACAACGCCTGGATGGCGTGTGTTATATCATCCTGTTGTGCAGCGGGCAGCGATGTTATCTTGGCGTATACATCGCCAATACCATTGCTGACATCCACACCCAGCGGTGCAAGTACATCAGCAAAACGGGTCAGCACATCCTGATAATACACTGCGACGAATTGGCCAAAAATGAGGGGGTCGGAAATCTTCATCATCGTGGCTTTCAGATGCACCGACATCAGCACGCCTTGACGTTTGGCATCCTCAATTTGCTCGGCGATAAACCGGCGTAGCGCTTTTTTGCTCATCACGGACGCATCAATAATTTCACCGGTATTCACTGCGGTTTTCGCTTTCAGTATCTGCACACCGCCGTCTTTGGCAAACAGCTCAATCTTGACGCTACCGTCGGCCGCAATCAACGCGGACTTTTCGCTACCGTAAAAGTCGCCGTCGGTCATATGGGCAACATGGGTTTTCGAGTCAGCAGACCAAGGCCCCATACGGTGCGGGTGTTTGCGCGCATATTTTTTAACCGATAGCGGTGCGCGTCGATCGGAATTGCCTTCGCGCAGCACCGGGTTTACCGCGCTGCCCTTAATTTTATCGTAACGGGCGTTGGCCTCTTTTTCCGCCGGGGTTTTCGGCTCGTCGACATAGTCTGGCACCGCGTAACCCTGGGTTTGCAATTCTTTGATAGCGGCTTTTATCTGCGGCAAGGAGGCGCTGACATTGGGTAATTTAATGATATTGGCTTGTGGTGTTACCGTCAGGTGCCCCAGCTCAGCCAAATCGTCAGCTATTCTTTGATTTTCTTTAAGATATTCAGGGAAGTTAGCGAGAATGCGACCGGCCAGCGAGATATCACGCGTTTCTACCGCGATCCCCAGGGATTGAGTAAACGCCCTGATGATCGGCAGCAGGGAATAGGTCGCCAAGGCCGGAGCTTCATCGGTAAGGGTATAGATAATCTTGGAGGTTGTGGACATTTATTACGTAAACTCCTCTATTACAAAGCGATTGCAACTATCTTGAAGAGTGCGAAACCGTTGCGTTCACCGTTGGCACCAGTTGGGAGCATAAACGGAAATACGGTATTTCCAGGAAACACTTCCAGGTGCTTCAATTGGGCAGAACGGGTCTGCCAAAGGGTCATATTACCTGGCCGTTACTGTGCAGTAGACGGCCGGTAACTGTCAACCTGGATGTCTCACTCCTGAAGATTTTTTGTTGCATCAATGTTTTTTTTTCGTAAAATATCAGCCCTGATATTGGCGATAGGCTCCTTTGGCCGTGATCAACCTGATGCCCAGCAGGGTGCCCATAAGCGATAGCAGCAGCATACTGCCCAGGGGTAACATCCACCACAACATATAATTTGGCTGCCACGGAAAATCGAACACACGACGTTGCAACAAGGCCAACGCCACCTCAGCGCCCACCGTCGCCGCCAGCCCAGCGACCCCACCTAATAAGGCAAACTCGCTCCATAACGTGGCGCGCAACAAGGTTCTACCGGCGCCCAACGTGCGGTAAACCACCAGTTCTTGCTGACGTTGGCGCATGCCCACCTGCACTTGAGCCGCTAATAATAAACCACCGCAGATCAACACCAAAATCACCATGATTTCCAGGGCTCGGCTCACCTGCCGCAGTATTTGACCAATCTGATCGAGTATCGCGCCGACATCCAATAAACTCAACGTTGGAAACTGCCGATTCAGCTGTACCATCACCTTGCCATCGCCGTGATAACGAAAACTGGTCAGCCAGGTCTGTGGTTGATGGTCCAGCACACCAGGAGGGAAGATAAAAAAGAAATTGGGTCTTAGGCTCTGCCAATCCACTTTACGCACACTGCTGACTTTGGCGCTAAAGGATTGCGTATCGCCGGTAAACGTCAGCATATCCCCTGGTTTGAGATGCAACTGTTCAGCCACCTGCTGTTCAATGGAAACTTCACCCGTTTTGGGTGGCCATTGCCCGTTCAACATTTGGTTATGCTCGGGCAGCTCCGATAGCCAGGTCAAATTAAGTTCGCGGTTGACCGTTCGACCGCCTGGATCATTCTCATGGATCACCTCGGTGGCCTTTTGCTGGTTAATCTCTGTGAGACGAGCGCGAATGATCGGATAAAATACGCCAGGCTGGACCGATTTACCGGCAAGGAAATCCTTAACCTGGGGCACCTGCTCCGTGGTCATGTTCAGCAAAAAATAGTTCGGACTGTCCGGCGGCAACTGTTGTTGCCAGCGCTCCAGCAAATCACCGCGCATCACCAATAACAGCGCCAGCAGCATAAAAGACATCGAGAATGCCGCCAGTTGGCTCATGGTCACCAGCGGTTGGCGAAGCAGACGATTGATCGCCAGACGCAACGTCAAACGGCGCACAGTCAGGCGCCGCAAAATCCATAAGGCCCCCCATCCGATAACCGCCAGCAGCAGCGACAACATGACGATGCCGCCGACCAACGACCATAACAGTGCATTAGCGCCGGCCAATAACGTCAGCAATCCGAGCACCATCAGTGCGACCACCGGCAAATAGATGCGCAAGGGCCAAACAATACGGCCCGTATCCCGCCGCAGTACCCGCAACGGTCTGGTCGCCAACAATTGGCGGTAGGGACGCAACCCCACCAGCAGGGAGATGACCACCAGCGAACCCAGTGACCACAGCCATGGCCACCCACTCGCCGCGGGCAGGGCTACCGGCAACACCGGCGCCAGTACCCGCAGCAAAATCGCTTCGAAAGACAAGCCGATCAGACCGCCGCAAACACCGGAAAATATCAGCAATGCCAGCCATTGCCCTACCACCAATTTCATCAACGACCGACGTCCCGCGCCGAGTGTTTTCAAAATGGCCACCACATCCCCACGGCTGCGACAGTAATGTCCCATGGCCACCGCCACCGCCGCCACCGACAACAGTAGCGTCAGCAACGCCGACAGCACCAGAAAATCATGGGCTCGCTGTAAGGTGGAATTTAACGCACCACTGGAGTCGTCCATGCTATACCAGCGCTGGTCGTCAGCCAGTTTCGGCAACAGGAATTGTTCAAAATTTTGCAAAGGTTGCTCAGCGCCGGCAAACAGATAACGCCAGGTTACCCGGCCTCCGGGCTGAACCGCGCCGGTGCTTGGCACATCCGCCAGGTTAATAATGATGCCGGGCGCAGTTTGGAAAGGATTAAAACCACTATCCGGTTCGCGTACAACCTCGCCGGCGATACGCAACGTGGCGTTACCCACCTCCAGGGGGTCACCGACTTTTACGCCGAGCAGGGCCAACAGGCGTGGCGCCACCAGCACCGTACCCGGTGCGGCGCGCAAATTAGCCGGGCGGGTCGTCAGCACACCATACAGTGGATATCGTGCATCAGTGGCTTTGACATCGGCCAATTGGGCATTGTCGCCGGCAAAGGTCATGGTCATAAAACTGATTTGACGACTGAGCAGCAACCCGTCGCCCTGTGCCTGACGCAGCCAAGCTTCGTCCACCGGTCGCGGCGCACGCAAGACCCGATCGGCGGCCAGGAATTCACGACTTTGTTGCCCTAACCCCTTTTGCATCCGATCGCTCATGCTCCCCAGGGCCAGTACACAGGCGACTGACAGGGTCAAGGCCAGCCAGACTATGATTAATGAAGGTGAGCGCCATTCACGCCAAAACCATCGTGCGATCATGCCACCTCCAGCAGTTTGCCGTCCTGCAGGCGTAAACGCCGCTCACAACGGGCGGCCAACTGAGTATCATGCGTCACCAGGATAAGTGTGGTGGCATAGTCGTGGTTGAGTGAAAATAACAGGTCGGCGATACGATCGCCGGTCTTGCGATCCAAATTGCCGGTCGGTTCATCGGCAAACAGGATCTGCGGCCGACCGCTAAAGGCACGGGCCAGGGCGGCGCGCTGCTGTTCGCCGCCGGACAGTTGGGCCGGCAAGTGGTTAAGACGTTGCGCCAACCCGAGCTTTTCCAATAAATCTACAGCCTGTCCCCGGCTCTGACGTTCGCTTTCGCCACGCAGCAACGCTGGCAATTGCACGTTCTCCAGGGTGGTAAGCGTCGGTACCAACATAAAAGACTGAAAGACAAAACCCACACTCTTGGCACGCAATGCCGCCCGTTGCTCTTCGTCAAGTTTCGCCAGCGATTGCCCCAACAGCCATACATCCCCCTCGCTACCATCATCCAATCCAGCCAAAATGCCCAATAGCGTTGACTTACCGGAACCCGACTCGCCAATCAACGCAATTGTCTGAGCGGGTTTGACAAGCAGCTCAACTCCGGTAAGGATGGAGATCTGGTTTTCTCCTTGACCGACGTGTTTACTAAGATGATGAACTTCAACAACGTTTTCCGCTGGCATTTCCTCTTCCTTTTGCTGTTGGGAGTATTCAGTGTACCGGCATTCGCCACAGATACCTTATTGATTCTAGGCGATAGTCTCAGCGCAGGTTATCGTATGCCGGCGGAACGAGCCTGGCCCTCATTGCTTGATAATCAATGGCGCGCCAAGCCGGATGGCATTCGCGTCGTTAACGCCAGCATCAGTGGCGATACCGCTACTCAAGGCTTGGCGCGCCTCCCCGCCCTGCTTAAACATCATAAACCCCGTTGGGTGCTTATCGAACTGGGTGGCAATGACGGTCTACGCGGTTTTCCGCCACCGGCCATTGCCAAAGATTTGGCACAGGCCATCACGCAAATCAGGCAAGCCGGGGCGCAACCTCTACTGATGCAAATTATGCTGCCGGCCAACTATGGGCGCCGTTATACCGAGTCGTTTAGCGCGATATATCCGGCGCTGGCGCAACAATATCACGTGCCGTTGCTGCCTTTTTTTATGGAGCAGGTATATTTAAAACCGCAGTGGATGCAGGATGATGAGATTCATCCCAATGCCGACGCCCAAGATTTTATTGCGCAATGGATGTCGACGCGGTTGTATCCCCTACTTAAGCACGAAATCCCGGCCGACGAGGCGAAAAATGGGTAAAGTTATGCAAAAAACGGTGGTTATTACCGGTTGCTCAAGCGGTATTGGTCGAGTAGCGGCTATAGATCTACGTCACCGGGGCTATCGGGTGCTGGCCACCTGCCGCAAACCGGCAGACGTGGCTCGCTTGGTGGACGAAGGATTCGAGGCGCTGGTGTTGGATCTGGACGATGAAGCCAGCGTTGACGCCGCCGCTGATCAGATCATCGCCCTGGCCGGTAATCGGCTGTGGGGGCTGTTTAATAATGCCGGTTATGGCATGTACGGCCCCCTGGCGGATCTTACCCGCCGGCAATTGGAACAGCAATTCGCCAGCAACCTGTTCGGCACCCACCAATTAACCCGCCGATTACTGCCCGCCATGCTACCTCACGGTGAAGGACGGATTATCCAAACCAGTTCGATCATGGGACTGGTGTGTACACCCGATCGCGGCGCCTACGCCGCCAGTAAACATGCCCTTGAGGCCTGGTCGGATACCTTACGCATGGAGTTGCATGATACCGGTCTGTATGTCAGTCTAATTGAACCGGGACCGATTTCTACCGCTTTTACCAGCAACGTAAACCTATCCCGGGCGGACAAACCGGTGACCAATCCCGGCATCGCCAAGCGATTTACGTTGCCTGCGCAGGCAATCCTGCCAAAATTGCACCATGCTTTAGAGCATCCACGTCCCCGACTGCGTTATCCGGTAACCCTGGTCGCTAGCTGTTTATCATTATTGCGTCGTTTGCTGCCAGGGCGTTACCTGGATATGATTTTACGCGCTAGCCATTGAGACGGGGAAAGATGCCCCAATATATTGCTAAAACGGATGAGAGAGAATTTCATGTTAGCTCAAGCCACTATTGTTGATATTAATGAATCAAACCTGCAGCAGACGCTGGAATTATCCATGTCTCAGCCGGTGCTGTTCTATTTCTGGTCGGAACGCAGCCCGCATTGCCAGCAAATGACGCCGATTATCGATAAGCTGGCAAATGAATTCGCCGGTCAGTTTGTCCTGGCGAACGTGGATTGCGATGCCCAGCAGCAATTGGCCGCCCAGTTTGGCCTACGCTCAATTCCGACGCTATATCTGTTTAAAGACGGTCAACCGCTGGACGGTGTCCAGGGACCCCAGTCGGAAGAAGCCATCCGCGAACTGCTGGCGCGGGTATTGCCTAACCCCGCCGAATTAAAAATGGCCGAGGCCAGCGACCTGATGCAAGAAGGCCAATATGTTCAGGCGTTGCCGCTGCTTAAAGAAGCATGGCAGTTAACTGAGAAATCCACCGAAGCCGGCCTGCTGTTGGCGCAGACCTATATTGAGCTTAACCGCACCGAGGATGCCGAGGACGTATTGGCAGTGGTGCCGCTGCAGGATAAAGATACCCGTTATCAAGGCCTGGTAGCCAAAATTGAGTTGTTGAAACTGGCGGCAGACACGCCGGAAATTCAGCAGTTGCAGCAGCAGGTGCAAAATAACCCGAAAGATGCGGCGTTGGCCGTACAGTTGGCGTTGCAAATGCATCAGGTGGGACGAAATGAAGAAGCGCTGGAACTGTTGATCGGCCATTTACGTAATGATCTCACCGCGGCCGGTGGCGATGTCCGCAAAACACTGATGGATATTTTGGCCGCGTTGGGTACCGGCGACGCACTGGCTGCCAAGTATCGTCGTCAGCTCTATTCTTTACTCTATTGATAAAACCACTCGCATTCTACTCTCGCCAATAGTTTTCGCGTTGCGAGAAGGCGGCAAGTATAAAAAACCCGAAGAGCTGACTGAGTGATTCGGGTGAAAAAGTGCCGCCAACTTCCCTACAACGTGAAACTCGAAGGTTATACGGGCATTTTTTCGCTCCCCCACGCCTTTATTGTTTAAAAATTGTACTTGAGTCACTGAATCTGGGTTCACAGCGCGTCAGATCCCCCGCAAAAGCGTATTATTAAGCGAATGTTTAAAATTTTATGTCATGCTGGCCGCAGCCCGAAAATGTTGTGGTACCAGCGCGGGTAGGTTGTTGTTCACTCTTGGATGGAATGGAGAAGTCACTATGGATATTTCGCCTATGTTAACGGTTGTCCCCATTATAATTATATTGGCTCTGGTGATCGTGTGGGCCGGGGTGAAAATTGTTCCGCAAGGTTATCAGTGGACGGTAGAACGTTTTGGTCGTTACACCTTTACCTTGAAACCGGGGTTAAATCTGGTTGTGCCCTTTATGGATCGTATTGGCCGAAAAATCAATATGATGGAACAGGTGCTGGATATTCCTTCCCAGGAAATCATCTCTAAGGACAACGCCAATGTCACCATTGATGCTGTCTGTTTTATCCAGGTAGTAGATCCGGCGCGGGCCGCGTATGAGGTCAGTAACCTCGAACAGGCTATCCTCAATTTAACCATGACCAACATTCGTACCGTGCTGGGTTCCATGGAACTCGACGAAATGCTGTCCCAGCGCGACGGTATCAATACTCGCCTGCTGCATATCGTCGACGAAGCCACTAATCCGTGGGGCATAAAAGTGACCCGTATCGAAATTCGCGACGTTCGGCCACCCGTTGATTTGATTTCGGCGATGAATGCCCAGATGAAAGCCGAACGAACCAAACGGGCGGACATCCTCGAAGCCGAAGGGGTACGCCAGGCGGCCATTTTGCGCGCCGAAGGGGAAAAACAATCGCAAATACTCAACGCCGAAGGTGAACGGCAGGCGGCATTCTTGCAGGCGGAAGCCCGTGAACGCGCGGCTGAAGCTGAGGCACTCGCCACCAAAATGGTGTCCGAGGCCATCGCGGCGGGTAATATCCAGGCGATTAACTATTTTGTCGCCCAGAAATATACCGATGCGTTAAAACACATCGGCTCGGCCAACAACAGCAAGGTCATCATGATGCCGCTGGAAGCCAGCAATCTCATGGGCGCCATTGGCGGGATTGCCGAATTAATCGGCGAAAGTAAAACCAACCGGAGTCAATAAGCATGCTACCGGCGCTGATCATTACCCCCCATTGGTTCTGGATTTCCCTCGGTTGCCTATTATTGGCGGCTGAAATGCTGGGCGCCGGCGGTTATCTGTTATGGAGCGGCGTTGCAGCGGTGCTGGTCGGGCTCATCGTCTGGGTGGTGCCGATTGACTGGGCATGGCAGGGGATTATTTTCGCGCTGTTGATCATTGTCGCCGCATTGGCGTGGTGGTATTGGTTACGCTCGCGTAACACCAGGATCCCTGCTTCGCTGCTCAATCGGCGCGCAGAACGGTTGGTGGGTACCCGTACCGTGCTGGTCGAACCGCTGATAAATGGCATCGGTCGGGTACGTATCGGCGATAGCACCTGGCGTGCGTGCTGTGACCAGGATCTCGCCGTGGGCATCGCGGTAGAGGTGATCGCCGTAGACGGTATCACCCTGCGGGTACGTCCCAGCGATGAGACTTAATGCTGCGTCCCTTCGGCGCAGCAGCCAGCCAGGTTGTTGATAATCGGGCAATCGGCGCTATCGTCACCGGGACAACGGTCCGCCAGTTGCAACAAATGCTGGCGCATGGCCTTGAGTTCGTTAATATGTTGGTCGATATCCTCAACCTTTTTAAGCGTACGCCTTTTTACATCAGCGCTATGACGCTGTGGATTATTAAACAGCGCCACCAGTTCCCGACATTCTTCCAGGGTAAACCCCACCAGCCGTGCCTGGCGTAGCAGTCCAAGCTCTTCGATATGGTGGGCATTATAGCTACGATAGCCATTTTCCTGCCGCAGTGGTGGCGTGATAAGCTCCTTCTCTTCATAAAAGCGAATCGCCTTACTGGTCAAGCCGGTTTTCTTTGCTACGTCGCTGATATTTATGTTACCCCCTTGACCTTACCCTTACGGTAAGGTCTAAGCTCTATTCTATTACATCCGCTTTAGCCAACGCACCCGCAACGTGAAGTATAACGGGTTTACCCTAAATAATTCACGTTGCAGGAAGGCGGCAACGCAGAGAAGCCCCAGGAGCTTACTCTTGTAAGTGACTGGGGTGAGCGAGTACAGCCAACGCACCAGCAACGTGAAGTATAACGGGTAAAGGAGTATTTGATGTCACAAACTATCACCCTCACCCTCGCGGGATTATCCTGCGAGCACTGTATCAAACGGGTCAAGCAATCCCTTGAATCCCGCGCCGATGTAGATAGTGCTCAGGTCGAGCTCAATTGCGCCACGGTAACGGGTAGCGCCAGCGTTCAGGCGCTTATCGATACGGTAGAACAGGCCGGTTATAAAGCCTCCCTGCCCAAAGCCGGTGTCGAACTGACCTTATCAGGGCTTAGCTGTGGGCACTGTGTGTCTGCCACTCGCCAGGCGCTGATGGCGGTTCCCGGTGTAACCACCGCCGAGGTCACCCTCGATCACGCCAACATTTCTGGCGTCGCCGATGCACAGACGCTAATAGCAGCAGTGGAGCATGCGGGTTATCAGGCCAGTTTAGCGGGGAGCACATCACACCCAAAAACTGAACCGCTGACGGTCAATACTTCAGCGCCGGACTCACCGGCAGCGGCGACAGTTATTCCTGCACATCAGGTAACAAAACACAATATCACCCTGGATACACCAACAAGCGCGCAAACTCCCCCTACAGCCGCGGTGCCAATTCAGCAAGAGCACTCGAGCGATACGTTAGCCGCCACGGCGCCACAGCAAGCGGACACGTCGGCGGATAACGCCCAGCATCTGCTTATCAGCGGTATGAGTTGCGCCAGTTGTGTTTCTAAAGTGGAACGGGCGTTGCAACAGGTTTCCGGCGTCGAACAAGCGCGGGTCAACCTGGCGGAACGCAGCGCCTTGGTGATGGGCGTATCCGACGGCGCTGCGCTGATTGCAGCCGTTGAACAGGCCGGATACGGCGCGGAAATCATTCAGGATGACAACCGTAGGCGCGAACGCCAGCAACAGAGCGCACAGCAGGCGACGGTGCGTTTTCGTTGGCAGTCTGCGCTGGCACTCACGCTGGGCATACCGCTGATGGTCTGGGGCATGTTTGGCGATAATATGACACTGACACCCGACAATCGCCCGTTATGGTTGGGTATTGGACTGCTGACGCTCGCGGTGATGGTGATTGCCGGCGGTCATTTTTATCGCAGTGCGTGGCGCAGTCTGACCAACGGTAGCGCCACCATGGATACATTGGTGGCACTAGGCACTGGCGCCGCCTGGCTCTACTCAATAAGCGTCGTTTGGTGGCCGGACGTGTTCCCCATCGCAGCGCGGCATCTCTACTTTGAAGCCAGCGTCATGATCATCGGCCTGATAAACCTGGGTCATGCGCTGGAACAACGAGCCCGCCAACGCTCGTCCCAGGCGCTAGAACGGCTACTGGATTTGACGCCGCCCATGGCGCGGGTGGTGGATGATACGGGTGAACACCCCCTGCCCCTGGCCGACGTAAAATTAGGCATGATCCTGCGGCTCACCACCGGCGATCGGGTACCGGTGGATGGTGAAATCACCCAGGGCGAAATCTGGCTGGATGAATCCATGCTCACCGGCGAGCCGGCGGCACGGCGCAAAACGGCCGGGGGCAGCGTCCATGCTGGCACCCTGGTACAAGATGGCACTGTCACCTTTCGCGCCGATGCTATCGGCTCTCAAACCACGCTGGCGCGTATTATTCGTTTGGTCCGCCAAGCCCAAAGCAGTAAACCGGCTATCGGCCAACTGGCGGATCGTATCTCTGCGGTCTTTGTGCCAAGTGTGGTGGCTATTGCTATCATCAGTGCGGCGATCTGGTATCTGTTTGGTCCGCAACCGCACATTGTCTATACGCTGGTTATCGCCACCACGGTACTGATCATTGCCTGTCCCTGTGCACTCGGACTGGCCACACCCATGTCGATTATCGCCGGCGTCGGACGGGCGGCAGAATTTGGTGTATTGGTGCGCGACGCCGATGCATTGCAAAACGCCACCAGCCTCGACACCCTGGTATTTGACAAAACCGGTACCCTGACCGAAGGCCGCCCCCGGGTGGTAGCAATAGAGCCGAGCGCAGGCTTTGATAGCGAGCAGGTAACCCTGCTTGCCGCGGCGCTTGAGCAAGGTTCTAATCACCCCCTGGCCCACGCTATTGTGGAGCATGCTGGTCAAATCGCATTGCCAGAAGTGAGTGGGTTTCGCACGCTGCGTGGTCTGGGTGTCAGCGGCACTATCAACGGTCGGCAGGCCTGGCTTGGCAATCTTGCGCTGATGAGCGAACAGCATATCGACACCAGTGCATTGAGCGCGCGCATGGCGTTCTGGTCGGAACAAGGTGCTACCCCGGTATTATTGGCAATGGATGACCAACCGGCGGCGCTCTTCGCTATTCGTGACCCACTGCGTGAGGACAGCGTTGCCGCATTAGCCCGCCTGCATGCCCGTGGTTATACTCTGGTCATGCTTACCGGTGATAATGCAGCCACTGCCGATGCCGTAGCGAAAGAAGCCGGGATCGATCGGGTTATCGCCGGCGTGCTACCGGACGGGAAAGCGCAGGCAATTCAACAACTGCAGCGGGAAGGTCATCGGGTAGCAATGGTTGGTGACGGTATTAACGACGCCCCTGCGCTGGCCCAAGCAGAAGTGGGCATCGCCATGGGCGGCGGCAGTGATGTGGCTATCGAAACCGCCGCCATCACCTTGATGCGCCAAAGTCTGCACGGTGTGGCCGATGCACTGGAGATAGCCAAGGCCACATTGCGCAATATGCGACAAAATCTGCTGGGGGCCTTTGTTTACAATGCGTTGGGGATCCCCATCGCCGCAGGGATCCTTTATCCTTTTACCGGAACACTACTCAGTCCGGTAGTGGCGGGTGCGGCCATGGCGTTATCGTCGATTACCGTCGTGAGCAATGCCAATCGCCTGATACGCTTTAAGCCCAAGCAATAACGTCATACACTGGTCAGGACCCACCCTGTATTTCCCTGTGGACTGGAGCTGCTGACAATGAGGAATTTATTTCGACGCATGGCCGTTATGTTGGGGTTAATCACCCCCGCCATGTACGCCTGGCCGGGCATGGATGTGAATTTGCCCGATCGGCGGCAACTTCATTTGGTCGGCAGTATCCATATGGGATCGAGGGAGATGGCTCCGCTGCCTGCCAGCTTGCTGGCGCGTCTTCGGCAAGCCTCGGCGTTGATTGTCGAGGCTGACATCACCACCGGTTCACCGTTAACCAACGACGAGCCGATAACCGTGCCCCTGTCCGAGCGTTTGAGGCCGCAGATGCAGACCCTACTGAGCGGCATTTGTGGCGAGTACGGACTCGATGAGGCCGCGCTAACGGCACTACCGTCATGGCACATCGCTCTAATACTTCAGGCCCGACAAGCCGAATCTCTGGGACTGAGGGCCGCTTACGGCATCGACTATCAATTGATTCAGGCGGCCAAGGCAATGGATAAGCCCGTGATAGAGTTGGAAGGTCCACAGCAGCAGATGGAGCTGTTGTTACAGTTGCCCGATCAAGGCAATACGCTACTGCACGATACCCTGGACCATTGGCATGACAATGCCCGATTATTGCAGACCATGATCGGTTGGTGGCTCTACAATCGGCCGATAAACATGGACAAGGCTTTCCCTTCAACCTTCAGCGGCGAACTTTACCAACACCTGATGACCGAACGTAACCAACGCTGGAAACGGCAACTCGAAGATCTGCCTAGCGGAGAATATGTGGTTGCGGTAGGCGCTTTGCACTTGTACGGCGAACAAAATTTGCCGTCGCTACTGGAAAATAACCTGTAACCCCATCGGTTTTCATCGTGACATTATTTACCCTCCCGCATCATTAGGCTATCTCTGCCGAAAGATTGGAATATATAATTAGGGCCGTTATCTTTTACGTTGCAACGGCATCAGCTACACTCGTTCACCTGACGTTTTTACCTGGCTAAGCTACGGCGCCGCTCGTTTGCCGTCGTCGTGCAACACAAACGCTTTAAAGGGTATTCCATTTATTCAGGACGATGTTATGACGCCTGCGGTTATATTGCTGGAAAAAAACCATATCGCATTTACTCTACATGCTTATCCACACGATAGCGATGAGACCCATTTTGGCGAAGAAGCGGTGCGTAAATTGGGGTTAGATGCACAACAAGTCTATAAAACCCTACTGGTATCACTTAATGGCGAAAGCAAACAGTTGGCGGTGGCGGTCACCCCGGTGGCGCTGCAGTTGGATTTAAAAAAAGTTGCCCGGGCGCTGGGGGCCAAAAAAGCCGAAATGGCCGATCCTGCACTGGCACAAAAAATCACCGGTTATTTGATTGGCGGCATCAGCCCTCTGGGGCAGAAAAAGCGTCTACCGACGGTTATCGATTTACCGGCACGGGAATTCGCCACGATGTTTATTTCCGGTGGCAAACGTGGACTCGATATCGAGCTCAATCCCGAGGATCTACGCGGCCTATTATCGGCAAATTTTGCCGATATTGCTAAACGTGACGATCGCTAACAGGCAGCTATTCACATGACAGTGCGCATCACACCAGCCCCTGCGGCAACCCACGATCGGCCACGCACCCTGTTTTCGGTGCTGGCAGCCATCAGCGTCGCCCATCTGTTAAATGACATGATCCAATCGCTGATCCTGGCGATTTATCCACTCCTGCAGGCCAGTTTTTCGTTAAGTTTTACCCAGGTGGGCATGATTACACTGACCTACCAAATTACCGCTTCCTTGCTACAACCCTTGGTGGGAAGTTATACCGATAAATACCCGCAGCCTTATTCATTGCCCATCGGCATGAGTTTTACGCTGTGCGGCATTTTGCTCATGGCGATGGCAGGCAGTTTCCCCGTGGTCTTGATCGCAGCGGCGCTGGTCGGCACCGGGTCGTCGGTATTCCATCCGGAATCTTCACGGGTAGCGCGCATGGCATCCGGCGGACGACACGGGCTCGCGCAGTCTTTGTTTCAGGTCGGTGGTAATTTCGGCGCATCATTAGGCCCCTTGCTGGCTGCGCTGCTCATCGCCCCTTATGGCAAAGGCCATATCGCCTGGTTCGCCTTGGCGGCGCTACTGGCGACCATCATCTTGCTACAGGTAGGCAAATGGTATCGTGGTGCGATCGCCGCACCCAAATCGCATCACACCAAACACGTGCTGGTTTCACCGTTGCCGCCTCGCAAGGTGGCCTGGGCTATCGGTATTTTGCTGATGCTGATTTTTTCCAAATATTTTTATCTCACCAGTATCAGCAGTTATTACACCTTTTATTTGATGCATAAATTTGGCCTGTCGATACAGGCAGCCCAGTTGCATTTGTTCGCCTTTCTGTTCGCGGTAGCGGTAGGTACGGTGATAGGTGGCCCATTGGGGGATCGTATTGGACGTAAGTATGTGATTTGGGGGTCAATCCTCGGGGTAGCGCCTTTTACGCTGTTACTGCCTTATGCCTCTTTGGCTGTCACCGGCTTATTGACAGTCATTATCGGCGTGATTATTGCCTCGGCATTCTCCGCGATTCTGGTATACGCCCAAGAGCTGTTACCGGGCAGGATCGGCATGGTCTCCGGGCTCTTTTTTGGTTTTGCCTTCGGCATGGGAGGGCTTGGGGCGGCAGTGTTAGGCCATATTGCTGATTTGACCAGCATCGAGTACGTCTATCACATTTGCTCTTTCTTGCCGTTGTTGGGTATTCTGACCGCTTTTTTGCCGAATACTCGCGAAAATCGCTAAGCATTCACGGCTGAAAAATGGGTGACGTCATGCAACCCGACACATCGGTATGGGTGTTGCGCCATGGCCATGCAACCATGGCGAAACACCCAGCCCACAGAATCTTTCGGTGACTCACTTAGTCGATCTGTTCCATGACCAATTGACGGAACAATTCGATATTACCGGGGTCGGCATTCAGCGCCGGAATATAATGGAACTGCTCCCCCCCAGCATGGGTAAATATCTCACAGTTTTGAACCTTTATCTCTTCAAGGGTTTCCAAACAATCCGACGAGAAACCTGGGCAAATCACCTGAATATGTTTAATGCCCTGAGCGGGCAGCGCCTTCAATGTCAAATCGGTAGCCGGCACTAACCAGGGATCGCGCCCAAAACGCGATTGAAAGGTCATCATCACCCGCTCGGCCGGGTAGTCAAGCGCCGTCACCAGCGCACTGCGGGTTGCCTCACAACGCAGTGGATAATCATCACCTTCACGGGCATAGCGCTGTGGAATGCCGTGGAACGAAATGACCAACCGATCCGGCTCGCCGTGCTCGGCAAAAGAATGTTTGATGCTATCAACCAACGCCGCGATATAAGCGGGATGGTCAGCATAATCGCGAATAAAACTCACGGAAGGTAACCGGCGTTGGCCGCTGAATACGCGCGCTACTGCATCCCAAATCGACGCACTGGTAGAACTGGAATATTGTGGATAGAGCGGTAAAACAACCAGTTTAGTGATCCCTGCAGCTAACAGTCGTTCCACTGCGGGTGCCAGCGCCGGTGAACCATAGCTCATTGCCAGTTCCACCTGCGCATTCGGCAGTGCCACCGCCAGCGCCGCCCGCTGGCGTTGGCTAAACACCATCAGCGGCGAGCCGCCTGCCATCCAGACGCTTTGATACAACTTGGCTACCCGAGGCGAGCGAAGCGGCAAGATCACGCCGCGCAGGAGCGGCCACCAGAGAATCCGCGGCGTATCCACCACCCGTCGGTCACTGAGAAATTCGGCCAGGTAACGTTTTACCGCCTGCGCAGTTGGCGCTTCGGGCGTTCCCAGGTTGACCATCAACACGCCATATTTTTCCTGTCCCATATCCCTGCCCCTTCATCAGAAGTCAATATGCCAATTCCCTGTATTTAAAAAGGATTAATCAGCAATCATCGATAGGATAGTGTAGCCGAAAAGTGCGGGTTAAGAATCCCTAACCTTCATCTGTGGGGAAATCGTTGCAATAGGCATTATCAGCGGGACTTGAAAAAGCCAGGCATGCCATTCACCTGGCACTCGCCGCCGTAGCCAAGGGTTATGAAACGGCGGCGCAGAGTAGATCGGACCATCAATCGAGGATTTTAGCCAGCTCAGTGCTGATGTTGGCCACTTTCTGAGTGCCGTCGATTTTGTGGTACTGGGTATGACCGGCCGCGGCTTCGTGCTGATAATAACCTATCAGCGGCGCGGTTTGCTGGTGATATTCAACCAACCGCTTGCGCACGGTTTCTTCCTGGTCATCTTTACGCGTGCTCAGCGGTTCACCGGTAACATCATCTTTGCCTTCATGCTTCGGCGGATTAAAGGTCACATGATAGACCCGTCCTGATGGCGCATGTACGCGGCGGCCAACGATACGGTCGATGATCAGCTCATCCGGCACGGCAAATTCCAGCACATAGTCCACCTTAATACCGGCATCTTTCATGGCATCGGCCTGGGGAATGGTCCGAGGGAAACCATCAAGCAGGAAACCATTGCGGCAGTCGTCTTGTTTAATACGTTCTTTAACTAATGCTATCACCAGTTCGTCGGTAACCAGCTTACCGGCGTCCATGATTTCCTTGGCTTTTTTACCCAATTCGGATTGCGCTTTCACCGCGGCGCGCAGCATATCGCCGGTGGAAATCTGCGGAATGCCGTACTTTTCCATAATAAATTGTGCTTGAGTGCCCTTACCAGCGCCCGGAGCGCCCAGCAGAATGATACGCATTGCGTAAATCCCCTTGCTTATATCTAATGTAAAAAGAGAAGAAAACACTAAACCTTACCACTAGTGGGTCCCTTTTCTCAAGGAAAGGGCGCAAGGAGAGGCGGTTTAGCGCTGCTTTCAGAATTGCCCCAGCATGGACGCCGTAGAGGCCGATGCGAGGGCCGAAGCAAAAACACCGGGCCAGGTAACCCGGCCCGGTGTTTAGCTCATCATGCCGTCGGTGGATGTCGTCCGGCGCGAGATGATTATTGACCCAACAATTGATTCATACGACGGATAAACTGGTTAGGATCGTCCAGCGTACCACGTTCAGCCAGCAAGGCCTGATCGAGCAACAGGTTAATCCAGTCGTTGAAATGGCTCTCATCGTTAATATCGGCGGCACGTTTTACCAGTGCATGATCCGGATTGAGTTCAAATATATACTTGATCTCAGGCGCGGTTTGGCCAGCGGAGGCAAACAACTTCGCCATCTGGGTGGTCATATCATCGGCATCGGTGGTCACGATGGCCGGCGTATCGGTCAGGCGATGCGTCAGACGCACTTCCTTGACCCGATCGCCCAGGAACGTTTTAACTCTGGCAACAAAAGGTTCCAGCGCTTTTTCCGCATCTTTTTGTTCTTGAGCCGTTTCTTCATCGGCCAGCTTGTCGAGCGTCGCATCGACTTTGCTCACGGACTGGAAGGACTTGCCTTCGAATTCGGTCAAATAACTCATCATCCACTCATCAATGCGATCGGAAAGCAGCAGGACTTCGATGCCTTTCTTACGCAGCAGTTCCAAATGCGGACTGCTCTTGGCGGCGGCATAACTGTCCGCTGTGATGTAGTATATTTTTTCCTGGCCTTCCACCATGCGCTCCAGGTAATTCTGCAGCGAAACGGTCTGTGCCGAACTGTCCGCATGGGTAGTGGCAAAACGCAACAGTTTGGCGATATTTTCGCTATTGGCGGTATCTTCCCCCGGTCCTTCTTTTAATACCAAACCGAACTCTTGCCAGAATTGCTGGTATTTTTCAGCATCATCTTTGGAGAGCTTGTCCAGCATTTGCAAGGCACGTTTGGTCAAGGCACTTTTCAGATTCTGGGTGACCCGATTATCTTGCAGAATTTCGCGCGAGATGTTCAACGGCAGATCGTTAGAGTCTATCAGACCCTTGACGAAACGCAGGTAGTTGGGCATGAACTGATCGGCGTCGTCCATGATAAATACCCGTTGCACATACAGCTTAAGACCGTGCTTATGGTCGCGGTTCCACATATCCCACGGCGCCTTGCCCGGGATATAGAGCAGGCTGGTGTATTCCTGCTTACCTTCGACACGATTATGGCTCCAGATCAGGGGATCGCTAAAGTCATGAGACAGGTGCTTATAGAACTCCCGATATTCGTCATCCGGGATCTCACCTTTACCGCGAGTCCACAAAGCCTGAGCTTTATTTATTTTTTCCCAGGTCACGGTTTCGGTACTTTCAGCGTCGACGGCATCCGGTGTCGCAGCATCAGTATCAGTATCGGCAGCGTCTTTTTCTTCAGCTGCGCTTCGGGTTTCCAGTTCGACCGGCAGGGCAATGTGATCGGAATATTTGCTGATAATGCTGCGTAAGCGCCAGTCATCGAGGAATTCGTCCTCACCTTCGCGCATGTGCAAAGTAATTTCAGTGCCGCGGTCAGGTTTAGTAATGCCGGCAATGGTATAGTCCCCCTCCCCGGCGGATTCCCAGAAAACCCCTTCGTCAGCCGTAGCACCGGCGGCACGGGTGCGCACCGTGACTTTATCGGCCACAATAAACGCCGAGTAGAATCCGACGCCGAACTGACCAATCAATTGGCTGTCCTTGACCTGATCCGAGCCCATGGACTCCAGAAAGGCTTTCGTTCCGGATTTCGCGATAGTACCCAGGTTGTCGATCGTTTCCTCACGGGTCATACCAATACCGTTATCGCTCAGGGTCAGCGTGCGGTTAGCTTTATCACAGGACAGACGCACCCGTAATTCACCGTCGCCTTCATAAAGATCAGGCTGGGATAACGCGCGAAACCGGAGTTTATCCGCCGCATCAGAGGCATTGGAAATCAGTTCGCGTATAAAAATTTCTTTATTGGAATAAAGTGAGTGGATCATCAGTTGAAGCAATTGTTTAACTTCAGATTGGAATCCGCGAGTTTCTTGTCCTTTCATACTTTTACTTACCTCAATCCAAATAGCTATCAATCAGGCGGGTTTAGATACAACGATGAACAACAGATGGGGATGTCAGGGTGGGTTTTCAAGCATTCAAGTTAAAAAAAACGGGCCAAATGGCGGCGCCACGCGCCGCGATGCTAGAATTTTATGGGGTGTCGTCCCGCCAGAGAGTGGGACAGCGTGGTGCCATCAACCATTTCCAACTCCCCGCCCACCGGCACGCCATGGGCAATGCGCGTAGCCAATACATCATAGTGGGCGCACATCTCGGCGATGTAATTGGCCGTCGCGTCACCTTCGACGGTCGGATTGGTGGCCAGAATGACTTCGGCGATATCTTCACTGGCCAACCGTTCCTGCAACCTGTCGAGGCCGATATCATCGGGTCCGATACCATCAAGCGGAGACAGATGCCCCATTAACACAAAATAGCGACCCGCAAACTGGCCGGTTTGTTCAATCGCATTGATGTCCGCAGGGCTTTCCACCACACAGATCTGTCGGGTCTGTTTGCGGCGGGGATTAGCGCAAATCGTACATATCTCCTGCTCGGTAAACGTCCGGCAATCGGCGCAGTGGTCGATTTCCGACATAGCCCGTGTCAATGACTGAGCCAGGCGCATGCCGCCGCTGCGATCACGCTGCAATAAGTGGAATACCATGCGCTGGGCCGATTTAGGCCCTACGCCGGGTAAACATCGCAACGCTTCGGTTAACGCTTCAAGCAATGGACTGGTTTGCATCAGAACGGCATTTTAAAACCAGGAGGAAGCTGCATGCCGCTGGAAACAGAGGCCATTTTTTCCTTCTGGGTTTCTGCAATACGGCGTGCTGCATCGTTAAACGCCGCAGCAATCAGGTCTTCCAGCATATCCTTATCATCCTCAAGCAAGCTGGGATCGACTTCCACCCGGCGGCAATTATGCGCACCGTTAATCGTAACCTTAACCAAACCGGCACCGGATTCGCCGGTTACTTCCAACTGAGCAATTTCTTCTTGCATCTGCTGCATTTTTTCCTGCATCTGCTGGGCCTGTTTCATCAGGTTGCCCATACCGCCTTTACCAAACATAGTCTTCTCTCTCTATTAGCGTCGAACCGCATGCCGGCAATCAAACGCCATTGGCAAACAGTCAAACAGGACGGATGCTATCTTCATCCAATTCGGCGTCAAAAAAACGTCGGAGCGTCTGGATATTATTATCCGCGATAATCGCCTGACGCGCCTGTAACAATTTTTCTTCATAAATAGCCTGCCGCCATTCCAGCGGCGTGCGTATCACTGGATTATCATCGGTTGCCACGGTTAATTCAACCGGCGCGCCAAGCTCGGCCGCGAGCGCGTCAGACAAGGTCGCCTGTGACGTGGGTGAATTAAGATGCTGCTGAGCTGAACGCAAGTGCAGGCAAATTTTGCCCGGTGTCAGATCTTCTCTAAAAGCGTTCAGCGCCAATTGCTGCACCAGTTTGGGAATTTTCAATCGATCCACCAGCGCCGCCCAGGGATCGCGCACGATGGACTCTTGCGCCAGACGTTCAGCCAACTCAGGCGTTTTTTCATGTTCCAATGCCGTGCGCAGCGCCTTTGGCGTGGCGACCGGCTCACTGCTGGTTGATGGCTGAACGCTGGTTTTCCAGCGATAAGCTTCCGGCTTAACCGCCTTAGCGGTTGTCGGTGCGCCAACGCCGGCGGATTGACGCTGCTGGGCCTGTTCGCTAACCGACGCCAAACGTTCCAGTGCGCTGTTTGGCATTCTTTGGCGCTCCGGCGTGACAGCCGGATCACCTTTTTTTGGTTTTTGGCTCTCCTGCCGCCGCAGCAAGGCGGTGCGCGCCAGTAGCAATTGGGCGGTGCTATCAGGCAGAATCGACCCTTCCTGATTGCCGGTATGCGTCTCACCGCGAGCAGCCTCTTGAGGTGTCGTGGGCGCAGAACCCCAGTCCGGTGGCCGATCATCGGACGATCCTGCAAGGTTATCCTGCCCGTGATAAGCAATATCGGCCGCTTTCGCCGGTCGGCTATCAACCGAACCGGCATGATGATCATTACCGACAACAGGCATATCGTCCGCCGGCCGCGGCGATCCAGCGGATTTAACCCTGGGCGTCACCGGGCTTGAGGGTGGCTTGCTCTGCGAGGGAAGCGCTTTACGCCCCTGCTCCACGATGGCAACATCAGCCGTTTTTTTTTCCACGGTGTCAGCGCAAGACGCGAGTTCAACCCGGCGGGGATGAAATGCCAAGGCCCGCAACAGCGTCATCTCGACGCCCATGCGATGATCGGGGGCAAAAGGCAGCTCTTTTCGTCCCACCAACAAAGTTTGGTAATATAATTGCAAGTCGCTCGGTGGTATTCGCCGTGACAGTTCACGCAGGCGAGGAGCAACGGCAGCATCCTCTTCATTTTCCAACGCATCAGGCAACAGCTGCCCCATGGCAATACGATGCAACAACGTCAGCATCTCCACCAGCAGCGTTTCCCAGTCAACGCCCCGGGATGCGCATTGCGCTAACTGCGCCATCACGGCATTACCATCTGCATTGACCAGCGCTTCAATCATCGCCAGCGGCTGTTCGGTATTTAGCGTACCCAGCATATCGCCCACCGTTTCGGTGGTCACCTGGCCCATGCCCATGGCGATGGCCTGGTCAGTCAGACTTAACGCATCGCGCAGACTTCCGTCGGCGGCGCGCGCTATCAACTGCAGCGCGCGCGGTTCGCACGCAATCTGCTCGGCCTGGAGGATATGCTCAAGCTGGCCGCGAATCTGGCTGACATCAAGTGCTTTGAGATGAAATTGCAGACAACGGGATAAGATGGTTACCGGCAGTTTTTGCGGATCGGTAGTGGCCAGCAGGAATTTAACGTGCGACGGCGGCTCTTCCAGCGTTTTCAGCAGCGCATTGAAGCTGTGCCGCGACAGCATATGGACTTCGTCGATCAAATAGACTTTGAAGCGGCCCCGCGCCGGTGCGTATTGAACATTGTCCAATAGATCACGGGTATCTTCCACCTTGGTGCGGGACGCGGCATCGATTTCAATTAAATCAACAAACCGCCCCTGCTCGATCTCAAGGCAATTGGCGCAGTGACCACAGGGGGTAGCGGTGATACCGGTTTCGCAGTTAAGACCTTTCGCCAGCAAACGGGCGATAGTGGTTTTACCCACACCCCGGGTACCAGAGAATAAAAAGGCGTGATGAATCCTGCCCAGCGAAAGGCCATTCGTCAGCGCCGTCAGAACATGTTCCTGACCTACTACATCTGAAAACGTCTGCGGACGCCATTTACGGGCAAGAACCTGATAGCTCATGGGTCGCGAAAAAGTCGGTGGACAGGGGCTCATGCTAACACAGCCCCGCCCCGCAGCGCGAGGTGGATATGCTCAGTGGCCAGAGAATCCGACCAGACTGTAACTATCGACCCCCAGGCCGTCAAGCCGCGCTTCACCGCCGAGTTCAGCAAGATTAATCACAAACGCCGCGTCTTTTACCTCACCGCCAAGGCGGCGAATCAGTTTTACCGTCGCTTCGATGGTGCCGCCGGTTGCCAGCAGGTCATCAATCACCAACACCCTATCACCGGCGCTAATTGCATCCTGGTGAATTTCCAGCCGATCGACGCCATACTCAAGCTCATAACTTTCGGTCAATACCGCGCGGGGCAGTTTGCCGGGTTTACGCACCGGGATAAAACCCAGCCCAAGAGCCAAGGCCACAGGCGCACCGAACAGGAAACCACGCGCTTCCGTACCGACCACCTTGGTCAGATTGCGGTGACGATAATGGTCGACCAGCAGGTCAATAGTCGCGGTAAACGCCTGCGGGTTTTCCAACAAGCTGGTGATATCCCGAAAGAAAATACCCGGTTTTGGATAATCGGGAATGGTCTTGATACTGTTTTTGATAAGTTCGAGCTGTTGGGCCATTGCGGTCATAATGTATGTGCCTGAAACTTTAAAAATCATAGTCCGCGCGGACGCTTTAATCTGAACGAGAACGGTGTGACAACCACTGTGACGAACAGGCAGAACCCGCCGATGATGAAAGCGCTCAAATTTATGCAAACTGACGGAAAAATGCAACCACCGGGGCCTGCTCTTTTACTGTTTTGTTGCGTAATGTCAACCACCGATACCACTTGGGTTTGCCGCGATGGACTGCTTGGCTGGTGTGGTGAATCTTATAAGACAACCTAATTAAGGTATATTACTGCACCCGGGTTTCCCCTGCCAGCAGCGAGGTGCCCAAAAAAATGTCATGATGGGCAGGCTTATCGCGTTTCGTCCATCGGCCATTGGGCGAAAACATCTTTTGGGTATTGATCTTCTATGGGGAAAAAAAAGTGTACTCATCCAAGCTTCTGACCACATTAAACGATAAGCTCGATGGCTTGGCGGCCCGTATCACTGCTGGCAAACACGTCAACGTTGAGCAGTCACGTTTCGATTACCAATTATTTCAGACCCGAGGTCATCGATTGGAGGATTATCTGGCCGAAAGCCGGGAAACACTCCAGCGGCTGTCAGTTACCGCTGATAGCGGCCATGCAGACCGTGTCGCTTGGCTGGCGCAGCGGCTGATCGATCAAATGACCGCCCTGGCGCGCGAATTGGCCACTCAGGATCTGCGACGTCAACAACCGGCGACCGTGGTCGAAATAGACCATTATGCCAAACTTAGCGAGCATCAGGATTACGAAAGGCGATTACTTACCATGATCCGCGATCGTGATAGCCTGCGGCAAAGTACTGACGACAGTACGCGCCAGCAGCAGTTACAGCAGGAAATCGCCGCGTTGGAGGGGAGATTATCTCGTTGCCGACAGGCTGTGATACGAATTGAGCGCCTTATTGAGCGGCGTGAAAATGGCCCTGGTACAAAGTGAGACCGGTTTATGTCCATGAGTTTTTCGAAAAATACTGCCTGCGTTAATGCCGATTTCAGCTACCCTATGCCCAATAGATTTCGGGTCGCAGACAACGCACCTGTGACGCGCGCACGAGGAGAAACCGGTGACGCTGGAAGATGAATCCCCTGAAATTAAACTGGCGGTGGAATTGATTATGCTGCTGGAAAACAATGGCATCGCGCCAGAGCTGGTGCTGGCGGCATTGGATATCGTCAAAAATGATTATCTGAACAAAATCGGCAAACAAACTGAGTAAACCCACGTTTTTTTACTTTTTGGACCGTACGACCGCCTCGTGGCGCAGGTTGGGGCTTAAACGCAGCATATCGACAAATGCGGCGATCAGGATACGTGAGCCACGTTGTAAATCGAAGGAGCTAGGGATAAACAGCCAATTCTCCATTAATCCGGTCATATAAGCGCGCAGCAGGATAGCGGCACGACGGCAGTCCAGATCTACAGGCAGTTGCCCTTGCTCAATACAGTGGGCCAGTGTTCCCTCTATGCGTTCGTAGCATTCGGTATATAATCCCATACGCGCATCCTGGAATAAGGCCATTTCCCCCACAAACTCACATTTATGAAAAACAATTTCCATTAAGGCTCGCCACTCAGTATTGGAAACCGTGGCGTCTAAAATGTAAATCAGCGTCTCAGTTAATACATATAGTGGATCATCAGGGAATTTTGCCTGATACTCTAGCTCGTGCGCATGGACTTTCGACTCTGCGACAAACCAAATCTCGTTAAATAACTCGACTTTATTCTTGAAATGCCAATAAATAGCACCACGAGTCACCCCCGCAACCATGGCAATGTCAGTGAGCGACGTGGCGGAAACACCACGCATGGAAAACTCCTGAATTGCCGCATCCAGGATGTGTTGACGGGTTTCCTGGGCCTGCTGTTTGGTTTTTCGTGCCATAGCGCTCTTTTTGGGGGGTCTTTAGATTTACATACATTCACGAATGTATGTACCATAGCATAAGGCTAATTGTTACGCAGCAATGGGTTTGCAGGCTTGTGATCAATTGATCAGTTTTTTCAAATCGGACTCTTGAGGTTTATCTATGAACAAAAACAGAGGGATTTTGCCTCTGGCAGCCGTTCTGATGCTTTCAGGCAGCTTTATTCTTGTTGGATGCGACAACAAAGATGCTAAACAAGCAGGACATCAGCAACAGGCCCCGGAAGTTAGTGTAGTGACGGTAAAAAAACAAACATTGAATGTCACAACAGATTTACCCGGCCGCACCGCCGCTTTTCGCATTGCCGAAGTCCGCCCTCAGGTAAACGGCATTATTCTAAAGCGCAATTTCATTGAAGGTAGCAACATCCAGGCCGGCGTGTCGCTGTATCAAATTGATCCTGCAACATACAAAGCCACCTATGACAACGCTAATGGCACCCTGGCCCAGGCGCAAGCCAGTGCCAATAACGCCCGACTCACGGTAAATCGTTATAAAAAACTGCTGCCAAGTAACTTCGTCAGCAAGCAAGACTACGATAGCGCAGTAGCAACCCTGCAGCAGGACGATGCGTCGGTAGTCGCCGCCAAGGCTACCCTGGAAAGTGCTCGAATCAATCTTGCTTATACCCGGGTAACCTCGCCAATCAGTGGGCGTATTGGTAAATCCGCCTATACAGAGGGTGCGTTGGTCACTAATGGACAAACCACTGCGATGGCCACTGTCCAGCAGTTGGATCCGATGTATGTCGACGTGACACAATCCAGTAATGACTTTTTACGGCTGAAGCAAGAATTGGCAAGTGGCACCATGAAACAACAAAATGGCAAAGCCACAGTACATCTGCTGATGGAAGACGGCAGTGAATATCCACAGCCCGGCACGCTGGAGTTCTCCGATGTGACGGTGGATGAAACTACCGGTTCCATTACGATGCGCGCCATATTCCCTAATCCACAGCACGACCTGCTGCCGGGAATGTTTGTGCGCACACGGCTGGAAGAAGGGGTAAACGATGACGCGATCCTGGTACCACAGCAGGGGATTACCCGTAACCCACGCGGAGAAGCCAGCGCCATGGTGGTAGGTCCGGACAATAAGGTTGAGATGCGCCAGCTGACCACTAAACAGGCCATTGGCGACAAGTGGCTGGTCTCGTCTGGTTTACAAGTAGGCGATCGTGTGATTGTCAGCGGTTTGCAGAAAGTCAAACCCGGTATGCAGGTCACAGTAAAAGAGATGACCGAGCAAGAAACACAACCGGAACAACCGCAGCCTGAAAACCCCAAAAAGTCTTAAATAGGAACGGGTAAACGATATGGCCAAGTTTTTTATCGATCGCCCCATTTTCGCATGGGTGATTGCCATCATTATTATGCTCGCCGGTTTGCTGTCAATTCTGAAGCTGCCTATCGAGCAGTATCCGGCTATCGCACCGCCGACGATTCGAATCACCGCGAGTTATCCCGGTGCCGACGCATCAACTCTGCAAGACAGTGTGACGCAGATAGTCGAACAAAACATGAACGGTATCGACCACCTGCTTTATATGTCTTCGAGCAGCGACTCATCGGGTACCGCGACCATCACTCTGACGTTTGATTCCGGCACCGATGCAGACATTGCCCAGGTACAGGTACAAAACAAACTGCAGTTAGCCATGCCATTATTGCCGCAAGCCGTGCAAAATCAAGGGGTGCAGGTACAGAAATCCAGTTCCAGCTTCCTGATGGTCGCCGGGTTTATCAGCGATGATAAAAACATGACCCAGCAAGATATCGCCGACTATGTCGCGTCCAAAGTTAAGGATCCGGTCAGCCGCAGCGAAGGTGTCGGCGAAGTTCAGCTGTTTGGTTCCCAATACGCCATGCGGATATGGATGGATCCTTATAAGCTCAATAAATTCCAGCTTACGCCGGTGGATGTTATCAATGCATTGACAGTGCAAAATAACCAGGTTGCCGCCGGTCAGCTAGGGGGTTCCCCAGCTGTTAAGGGGCAACAGTTAAATGCGTCGATCATTGTGCAAAGTCGATTATCAAACGCGGCTGAATTCGGCAATATCCTGCTTAAAGTCAATACCGATGGTTCCCAGGTGCGCCTAAAGGACGTGGCCAGGGTTGAACTTGCCGGCGAAAGTTATGACACCATCGCCCGTTTTAACGGTCAGCCTGCTGCTGGTTTAGGGATCAAACTGGCTACCGGTGCTAATGCCCTTGACACCGCAACGGCGGTGAAATCGGATTTAGCCCGTTTGCAGAAAAATTTCCCTGCCGGATTAAAGGTGGTTTACCCCTACGATACCACGCCGTTTGTTAAAATTTCCATTCAGGAAGTCGTGAAGACCCTCTCCGAGGCAATCATTCTGGTATTCCTGATCATGTACCTGTTTTTGCAGAACTTCCGCGCCACGCTTATCCCAACCATTGCGGTGCCGGTGGTGTTGCTGGGTACCTTTGCCATCCTGAACATGTTTGGTTTTACCATCAATACCCTGACGTTGTTCGCGATGGTGCTCGCCATCGGTTTATTGGTGGATGACGCCATTGTGGTGGTGGAAAACGTCGAGCGGGTTATGGCCGAGGAAGGACTGAGTCCTAAGGAGGCCACACGCAAATCGATGGGGCAAATCCAAGGGGCGCTGGTGGGTATTGCGCTGGTGCTCTCGGCGGTATTTGTACCCATGGCGTTTTTCGGCGGTTCTACCGGGGCCATCTATCGCCAGTTCTCGATAACCATCGTCTCAGCGATGGTGCTCTCGGTGCTAGTCGCGATGATTTTGACGCCGGCACTGTGTGCCACCATGCTTAAACCCGTTAAAAAGGGCCAGCATGGTACCACTAAAGGTTTCTTTGGCTGGTTCAATAAAAAGTTTGATCAAAGCACCAATCATTATACCAACAGTATTGGCCATATCCTGAACAGTACTGGACGGTACCTGATTATCTATCTGTTGGTGGTGGTAGGCATGGCGCTGATGTTTGTTCGTTTGCCCACCTCCTTTTTGCCCGCAGAGGATCAGGGCGTGTTCCTGAATATGGTGCAATTACCGGCCGGGGCCACACAGGAACGGACGCAAAAAATCTTGGACCAGGTGAGTGACTACTATCTGAAAAACGAAAAAGACAACGTTAATTCGGTGTTTACCGTCAACGGCTTTGGCTTTTCCGGACGCGGGCAGAACGTCGGGCTAGGGTTTGTCAGTCTAAAAAACTGGGATGAACGTAGCGGAACCGAAAACAAGGTCCCGGCAATCATCAGCCGAGCAAACCGGGCTTTCTCCAAGATAAAAGATGGTATCGCCATGGCGTTTAACCTGCCGGCTATCGTCGAGCTAGGCAACGCCACCGGGTTCGACTTTGAACTGATTGATGAAGATAACCTGGGACATGAAAAGCTCACTGAAGCGCGTAATCAATTATTTGGCATGGTTGCGCAACATCCCGATATGCTCGTAGGCGTACGGCCAAATGGCTTGGAAGATACACCTCAGTTTAAGCTCACGGTTGATCATGAAAAAGCCGAAGCCTTAGGTGTTTCGCTAAGTGATATAAACACGACTCTCGGTGCAGCACTGGGGGGAGATTATGTCAACGACTTTACCGACCGCGGACGCACCAAAAAAGTCTATGTGCAGGGAGATGCCCAATTCCGCATGCTACCACAGGATATTCTCAACTGGTATGTACGGGGAACCAATGGGCAGATGGTGCCATTATCCGCCATCGCGACCGGACATTGGCAATACGGCTCACCACGTCTGGAACGCTATAACGGCTTGCCTTCCATGGAAATCCAAGGGGAAGCAGCACCGGGTAAAAGTACCGGTGAAGCGATGGATTTGATGCAACAACTGGTCGCCAAACTGCCTGCCGGCATCGGTTATGATTGGACCGGGATGTCGTACCAGGAACGGTTGTCTGGCAACCAGGCACCTGCGTTGTATGCCATTTCACTGATCGTGGTGTTCCTGTGTCTGTCAGCGTTGTACGAAAGCTGGTCAATACCGTTCGCGGTTATGCTGGTAGTGCCATTGGGCGTGGTTGGTGCACTATTGGCCGCGACCTTACGTGGAATGAACAACGATGTGTACTTCCAGGTAGGGCTGTTGACTACTATTGGGTTGTCGGCCAAAAACGCCATCCTGATCGTTGAATTCGCTAAGGATTTGATGGACAAGGAAGGCAAGGGCTTGGTGGAAGCGACCCTAGAAGCGGTTCGCATGCGCTTACGTCCAATTTTGATGACATCCTTGGCATTTATCCTTGGGGTACTGCCGCTGGCCATCAGTACCGGCGCAGGTTCGGGTTCGCAAAACGCCGTAGGTACCGGGGTGGTCGGCGGTATGGTTACCGCTACCCTGCTGGCCATATTCTTTGTTCCGGTGTTCTTTGTGGTGGTACGCCGCCGCTTTAGCAACAAGACCGAGGAACAGTTAGAACATCAACATCCAGTAGATAACACGCCTCATCAGTAGCAGCGTAAAGTAGTGAGTTAAAAAGAGGCCGCATAAGCGGCCTCTTTTTTTTTTGTCGGTGGTCTACCCCCACCAGACGTCAAGCTGCAGGTAACTTGACGAAACGATAATATTATGCATAATAAGTTATGATATAACATTACATATAGGGTATAAAATGAAACCAAGCATCCATCCTGACTATCGCACTGTGGTGTTTCATGACACTAGCGCCGATGCGTATTTCAAGGTCGGTTCAACTATCCAAACCGACCGCACGATTGAGCTCGATGGCGTAACCTTGCCCTACATCACGCTGGAAGTCTCGTCAGAGTCCCATCCCTACTATACCGGCAAGCAGCGAATCATCGATAAAGAGGGCAGCACTGCGCGCTTTAATCAACGGTTTGGCCGTTTCTTTCGCTAAAGCACCACCAGAGGTATTTTTGTCATGAAAGTGTTGAGTTCGTTACGCGCGGCCAAGTTACGCCATCCGGATTGCAAAATCGTGCGCCGCCGCGGCCGTGTTTATGTCATCTGCAAATCAAATCCGCGTTTTAAAGCGGTTCAAGGTGGGAAAAAACGTAAATAACCCCCCGCCTAACCCATGATGTGAACACGCACCGCCCGGCTAATGACAGGCAACCGCGCTATCCCAGGGGCCTCTACCAAAAGAGGCCCCTGATTTATGTGCGAGATTGTATGTTCAAATCAGCATTAGCGACAACCGCTTACAAATCAGCGACAGCATTATGGCTTTGTCAAACAATCAATGTTTGCCGCCACCCTCAGCAAAGGATTATACTAGTGTGGTTAGACACAATGGATTGTGATGATTTGTTAATAATGAAAGATGTGTAATTTCACCAGAAATGGTACGAATAAATATAAAATTGCATATAAAGCATAAGCGAACTTTTTTGCCAGGCACTACAGCTACACGAAGGTGAACGAACGGCCCCACGCCTAATGCTTATAATAAATTATTGACAAAATAGCCATTTGCTAACAACCGCATCCATTAAGCTCGTTTTCGACTCATGCTCGTGCCATTGATGCTAATGGCAGCGCTATAGAATAGCACTACAAGTTAATGTAAGCTGATAGTGTCAGACTGATTAAAATAATCTATCTTTAAATTGAGCGGGGAAGCTAAGGCATAGTGATTCCCGGCCAAGCCCCGATTTGATTTATAGATGATATCGATTTGTTTAGTGTTAGGAGGGCTGATATGGACGAGTATTCACCCAAACGGCATGATATTGCACAGCTGAAATACCTTTGTGCTAATCTTTACGACGATGGTATCGTCAGCCTGGGCGAGAGTTATCATGGATGGGTTAACGATCCAGCGTCTGTGCTCAATCTACAGATGAATGAATTAATTGACCATATTGCATCCTTTGTGGTCCTTTTTAAGCTGAAACATCATAATGAGAATGACCTTACCGACCACATAGAAACGTTTTTAGACAATACCTTTACCCTATTTAGCGGTTACAGTTTCAATGATCTGGATGTCCAGAGATGGCGTAAGAGCCGTTCTCGTTTATTCGGAACATTCTCAGAGACTGAGGTTTGTATTTCCTGAAATAGTGAATGTATATTCATACACGACATAACAACAAAGGTTACCATGAACAAAATTGATTATTTAATGCGGTTACGTAAATGCAGGACACTCGAGACATTGGAACGGGTGATCGAGAAAAACAAATACGAACTGTCAGATGATGAACTTGAAATATTCAACTCTGCCGCCGACCATAGACTAGCAGAACTCACTATGGATAAGCTCTACGACAAAATTCCCGTTTCGGTTTGGAAGTATGTTCGTTAAACCGCAGTGACTCGATACTTAGCATTAACATTAATAAATGTATGTATTCATATAAAAATTTTAAACACCCGCACCTTTAGGATAACCGTGTTTGGTTGCCTCGTTTTTTTGCCTACTTGGCGTTAACCATCGACTCCGTAGGTCGGTGAACAATGTCAGCAAAAACCTTCAGCATTGAGCACGAAAAATAGGCCGTAGGATTAATCCCGGATGATTGGCGCTATGTCAGTGATTAATTTCATTTAGTGAGTTCCCGCAAAAATCATTCAGCCGCTGAGACAACTTGGAAATATTTCAGTTCGGTGTTTTCATCCGCACAATTTGCACAATAGGGGATAGTACTGCATGAATTTATCAAGCACCTTCCATTATTTGATTTGAGTGTTCACGCGGTGTTTGAACGACGGTGATCAGTTTATGGCTATTAACCATAATTTAACATTAATACAGTGAATGATTGCCAGCATTCAATCAGCTTAACGTTGCTAAAATTCGATCAATATGGCTAAAAAACGTGCGTCGTTATGGGTTAAAAGACATCCGAGGGACATGACTTAAATGGGTGGAGGCCCTGCCAGCAACATCCCGGCACACACATCACCTGCTACGGCTGCTTCCTTCCGGACCTGACCGAGTTCACAAGTTAGTATTGCGGGAGCACCGACAGGGCCTCCATTGACGGCCCGTTTTTCACGAGCGCGGGGCATTATCAATGATGGCAAGATCAAATGCAAGCCGATACGCTTCAAGCGCTGTTTTCTTGGACAATCCGCTTAGGACGGCGCGGCGAAAGACTTTTTTTGCTTTCTGCCTCTCATGCGCTATGCCATTATAAAACTGTTATTTACTCTAGCCGGCTTATCTTGTGATTACCGAACCCATAGACAGCTTTCGCCAACGCGTATTCCACATTATTGATGCCATCCCTTATGGCAAGCTGACCACTTACGGCGAGGTCGCGCGCCTGGCCGGTTCGCCCCGCGCCGCCAGGCAGGTGGGGGGGATCCTAAGCCGACTCCCCTGCGGTAGCCGATTACCCTGGCATCGGGTTGTTAACCGTCATGGTGCAATTTCCCTTGCGGGAGACGGTTTTATTCGCCAAAAAGCTGCGCTTGAAGCGGAAGGCGTAAAAGTGGATAACGATGGCCGGATTGCGTTGGCCGACTACCGTTGGTTACGTTAGGCCAGCACGGTTTGATACACTAGCCTGGTACATAAAAAACGCTCCGCGAGGAGCGCTTAGGCTTATTAAACAGCTGAGTATTGACATGCTGACAAGGGTTATAGCGGGTTAGGCTCAGTAGGCACTGCCTGATGATGTCACCGGTGTAGGAGACGTCATGGGTGCCGTTGTTGACGTAGCCACAGTTCGGGTGGGCATCGCTACGGCCGGAACCGGTACTAAGATCAAATCCTGCGTGGTATTGCCATTAGTGACCACCATTTTAACCTGTTCCGTAATAAACATTAACCGCCCATCGATAGTGATAGCAGCGCTGAGCAGGATTCGTGCGTTGGGTTGAATCTGCGCTGGGTTGAACGGTAAAACGAAACTAAAGGGTGCCTGTTTGCCTTCCGTACGCATGACTTTTTGAGAAATCACGGTGGACGGAGTATCGCTAATAGAGGCATCTGACAGCGTGACTGTCAGCACGGAATTCGGCGGCAGCGCAACTGATTGTCGGATACTAACAATACCTGTCACTGCCGGTTGGCGAATTGCAGCCGCTTGCTCGACGGTAGCGGGAGTGTTGGCGGTAGGTGTGGGGACAGTTTTTCCTTGATCCGCACATCCGGCCAGGGTAACCGATAACGCGGCGCCACCTAGTATTTGCCAAAGTTTCATGATTTACCTCTCCGTCTTATTATTAGCTCATCAGTTCACCACTATTTGATGATGAACGCGTAGTGGTCAAGACCACTTTATAGAATAAGCATGGCACAGGATCCCGATATTTTCCTGCCGGTTATGGCCGTACTTGTCAGGTTTCAGACGCGGTTGAACTAAAACGCAATACAATAACGCCTTAACGACATCCCCTACCCCGCGCTATCATCCTTAAAGGCTAAGTCTACAACGGAGCATTTTTATGAGTCAGCAACTCGACCACCTGTTAACACTCATACAACTGGAAAAAATTGAACAGTGCCTCTTTCGTGGTCAAAGCGAGGATATAGGGCGCCCGCAGGTATTTGGCGGCCAGGTTGTGGCGCAGGCGTTGTTTGCCGCCAGACAAACCGTGCCAGCCGATCGTCATGTTCACTCATTCCACAGTTACTTCTTACGCCCGGGTGACGTTACCCAACCTATTATCTATCAATCCGTCAACCTAAGAGACGGTAAAAGTTTCAGTGCCCGCGAGGTTAACGCCAGCCAGAATGGCGAAACCCTCTTCTCTCTCACCGCCTCTTTTCAAACCGGTGAGCAAGGATTTGAACATCAGAATTCGATGCCTGACGTCCCGCCGCCGGAAGCGTTACGCTCGGAGCAGAATATTGCGCGCCAGCTATCTGCCAGCCTGCCGGCAGGAATACGGGAAAAGATAACTCGAGATCGGCCCATTGAGATGCGCCCTGTGACATTTCACAATCCGTTCCAGGGTATACAAGAAAAACCGCAGCGTTATATTTGGCTACGTGCCCGAGGTCATTTGCCCGATGACCGCGACTGCCATGAATATCTCTTAGGCTACGCCTCGGATTTTAATTTCCTGCCCACGGCGCTTCAACCTCATGGCCGTGGTTTTATGGAGCCGGGAATACAAATAGCCACTATCGACCACTCCATGTGGTTTCATCGACCGTTCCGCATCGACGATTGGTTATTATATGCTGTCGACAGCCCATCCGCTTGTGGCGCACGAGGGTTTGTTCGGGGTCAGATTTTTAGCCGCGATGGCATTCTGGTGGCGTCTACCGCGCAGGAAGGTGTCATCCGGCAGGTGGCCTTGGACAATTAACCAAAAAAAACAGGGACGAGTAGCTCGCCCCTGTTGATCATTACGTCTGGTTTGCCCACTGCCGGTCACCCAGCGACGGGCCGCAAACAATAATTATTCGTTGTAAGCATTTTCGCCATGGCTGTTGACGTCCAGACCTTCGCGTTCCTGTTCTTCGGATACACGCAGTCCAACCACCATATCGGCAATTTTGAAACCGATAAAAGCCACCACGCCGGACCACACCAGACAGACGATGACGCTAAACAACTGAATCCATACCTGATGACCCATGGTGACGCCCGCAGCGTAACCTACACCGCCCAAAGAGGCGGAAGTGAATACGCCAGTCAGTAGGCAACCTACGATACCGCATACGCCATGCACACCAAACACGTCGCAAACGTCATCGACACGCAGCCATTTCTTCAGGGCAACCACACCCCACAGACCGGCAACACCGCCCACCAGGCCGATGACCAGCGCGCCACCAACACCGACAGTACCCGCAGCCGGGGTAATGGCAACCAGACCGGCGATACAACCGGAACACGCCCCCAACAGTGATGGCTTGCCACGCAGCATCCACTCAACGAAGACCCATGATAAAATGGCACCGGCGGTGGCCATTACGGTATTAACAAACGCCAGAGCGGCGATTTCATTCGCAGCACCCGCTGAACCGGCATTAAAACCGAACCAGCCTACATACAGAATGGCAGTACCGGTGAAGACCATCGGCAAGTTATGCGGTTTAAACGCTTCCTTACCAAAACCGGAACGTTTACCTAACATGTAAGCGCCAACCAAACCTGCACTGGCAGCATTGATATGCACCACGGTACCACCGGCAAAGTCCAATGCGCCTTGGGCAGCCAGATAACCACCGGCCCAAACCATATGCGCCATAGGCAGATAAGAGAATGTTAGCCACACCACCACAAAAATCAGTACGGCCGAGAATCGAGCACGCTCAGCTATCGCGCCGACGATCAAACCGACGGTGATACACGCAAATGAAGCTTGGTATGACACGTGAATCAATTGATAGAACGTGCCGCTGAGCGAGGTAAGTTCGATATTTTTCAACATCGCCCAGCCAAAACCGCCAAAGAAAGGATTACCTTCGCTGAAGGCCACTGAATAGCCATAGATCAGCCACAACACACACACCAGGGCAAACGTCACAGAGACCTGCGTGAGCATCGACAACACATTTTTGGCGCGCAACAGGCCACCGTAAAACAAAGCGATCCCGGGTAACGTCATAAACAGCACTAATGCGGTACAGATCATCATAAACGCATTGTCGGCCTTATCAGCAACCGGTGCTGCGGCCATGGCCCATGTTGGTAATAACGCTAGCGCGCCCAGGCCAGTTAATGAAACAAGTTTCTTCATTTTTATTCATCCCTATCCACGAATTTCGCGCGTGTCGTTAAAGTGCTGCTTCGTCAGACTCACCGGTACGAATCCGGATGACCCGTTGTAACTCCGCAACAAAAATCTTGCCGTCGCCGATTTTGCCGGTGTAAGCCGCTTTACTTATAACATCGATAACTTCATCGAGCTGATCATCGGCAATAGCGATATCAATTTTTACCTTTGGCAGAAAGTTCACGCTGTATTCGGCACCACGATAAAGCTCGGCGTGGCCTTTTTGCCTTCCAAACCCTTTCACCTCGGTGACCGTTAGCCCTTGTATTCCAACAGCAGAGAGTGCTTCACGCACATCTTCCAATTTAAATGGTTTTATCACCACGGTTACCAGCTTCATATATTCCCCCTAAAGAATTTGGATCCGAACTCGTGACTACTACGCCTGATTAAAGCAAAGCATGTGCCATAAATGTTTTGTAATCAAAATTTACCCTTGGTCGCCTGACAATGGAGCACAAACCGGCCCTGGCCGATATTTAGCGGTTGGTATTCATCATAACTTACCCAGAACATGCACCAAAAAAGAGCGATAGTCCCATAATAGTGCAGACAGGTGACATTTTTAGCAGCTACTGCGCAATACCGGTGCGTCTTATTCATAAGAGGATTTCCACGAATAACCGCATAAGACAGACAGATAGTGGGGAGGGAGGTAAGGAGGCAGCGCCGTTAAAGGGCCGGCGCTGCACCATCAGGTTCATATGGCGGGGGTACTGACCACATTTGTTTCGTCATTGGTATCGAGCGCCATGCCGGCTTGTTGTAGTTGGTACATTTGAAAATAGCGGCCCCGGCGTTGCAGCAATGCCTCATGGGATCCTTGCTCAACCGCTTCTCCACGATGCAAAACCACAATATTATCCGCATCGACAATGGTAGATAACCGATGGGCAATCACCACCATTGTTGTTTGGTGGCGAATCGCCGCAAGCGCCCGCGCAATGGCCTGTTCGGTACCGGAATCGATATTGGCTGTGGCTTCATCAAGGATCAAAATCTCCGGTGTGAGAACCAATACCCTAGCCAAGGCCAGCAATTGTTTTTGTCCCACTGACAGAGTATTGCCCTGCTCGCCGAGCATAGTGTGGATGCCCGCAGACATCCCTCGCACCAGTTCCGCCAGTTGAACCTGTTCTAGAACGTGCCAAGCTTGGGATTCACTGATATCGCGGCCAAGAGTGATATTAGTCAATACCGTTTCCGCCATAACGTTCGGATCCTGCTGAACCATGGCCACGCCTTGACGCAATACCCGGTGTGACAAATTGGCAATCGGCCGCCCGTCCAGCAACAGCTCACCTTGTTGTAATGGATAATACCCCATGAGTAAATTGGCCAGTGTGCTTTTGCCGCTACCAGTATGTCCCACCAAAGCAACAAAACTGCGGGAAGGCACTGTTACGCAAACCGAGCGCAGCACCGGCGTGCCCGGGCGGTAGGCAAACGATAATTGACGGATATCGATGCGCCCACGGGTCAATGATTGGTCGTCATGGCCATATTCCTGCGCGTCGCCATCTATCAGTTCGAAAATACGCTCCCCCGCTACCAGCGCTTGTTGCAAAATCGATTGCTGTGTAGTGAGTTCAATCAGCGGTTCGTTTAATCGGCCCAAGTAGTTGATAAAAGCATAGAGTACGCCTACGCCAACCGTACCCTCCGGGCTGAAACCAAACAAGATCAGCAGACCGCACAATACCAGTGCCGAAAGAAGGCTGAGCAAAGGACGCAGTAGGTAACCCTCGAGCCGCAATGTCTGCATCCGGGCCACATAATGCGCATGGCTAGCATCAGCCAAACGCTGGCCAAAACGCGCCTGCTGGCGAAATTGCTGAATAACAATCATACCGCTAATAGCTTCGTTAAAACCATCATTTATATCAGCAAGATAGGCTCGAAGACGCCTAACTATCGGCGTGCTATAACGCTGATACAGTGCCATGACTAACGCCACAACCGGGAAAATAATCAGCGCAATAATCGCCATGCGCCAATCAAGCATAAACATGGCGATCAACATGGTAACTACCAGGGCAATACAGCGCAGCACTGTCGCCATTACCGTAACGTAGAGATCTTTGATCACCTCGGTATCGTTGGTGACGCGAGAAATCAGTTGTCCCACTGGTTGCGTATCGAAGGTACTGAGTGGCTGGCGCAGCGAGGCGTCCATGACTTCGGTGCGCAATTGCTGTACCACATCCAGCGCCGCGCGGTTAAAGAGCAATGCCTGAAAATAGCGTAATGCGGCTGCGGCGAGTTGCAACGCGATATAACCCAGCGCCAGGCTGCTCACCAGCAGCGGTGGGAGCGAGTTCAACGGCAGGATACTATCGATAAAATAGCTAATGACCACTGGGCCGGAAACCTCGGCCCCAGCCGCCAGCCATAGCAGTACTACCGCCAACGTCAGCGGCCGGCGATAGGGTAAACCGTAGGACAACAGTCGCTTGAGCGTCGGCCAGAGCGTTTGCCAGTTACGCATCGACATCCTCCGGCCGATCGGGATCGGCACTCAACGCCGCCTCAAGCTGTTGGTAACGATACATGTCCCGATACCACCCGTTCTGCTGCAATAGCGTCTGATGAAACCCACGCTGGATAATGGTACCACGCCGCAGCACGACTATCTCATCGGCTGAGGTGAGAGCAGATAATCGATGTGCGGTGATTATCAGCGTACGCCCTGCGCCCCACTGGCGCAGATTTCGTAGAATAGTATGTTCGGTACGGCCATCCACCGCGGACAAGGCATCATCCAGGATCAGGATTTCTGCCTCAAGCAACAACGCGCGAGCGATAGAGAGACGCTGTTTCTGCCCGCCGGAAAGCATTACCCCACGTTCACCCACCTCAGTTTCATATCCCTGAGGAAGACGCAGAATATCTTCATGCACACAAGCCAGGTTGGCCGCGTGTTCGATTTGCTCGCGAGTGGCATCAGGACGCCCCAGTGCGATGTTGTTCGCCACAGTGTCGGAAAACAAGAATGGCGATTGACTGACCACCGCCAAACGGCGGTGCCAACATTCAAGAGTGGCCGACGTTAACGGCAACCCATGGAAACGTATCTCGCCCTCGGTCACGTCAAAATTGCGTTGAATCAGGGCTAACAGGGTACTTTTCCCTGCTCCGGTGGGGCCACAAATGCCAAGCACCCGGCCCGGTGGCAGCGTCAGTTGGATATCGTGTAACGTAGGTAACGGTGTTTGTGGATAACAAAAGCGAGTGATCTCGACCTCAAGGCTACTGCGCCCCGCCGGCAGCTCAAGCGTGCCGTCCTTGATCTCCGGCGCCTCGTCAAGCGTTTGACGGATACGGCTGTAGGCGGCGCTGCCCCGTTCAACAATATTGAACATCCATGCCAGAGCCAGCATCGGCCAGATCATCAAACCTAGGTACATAATAAAACTGGTTAACTGCCCCAAGGTCAATGAATGGTTCATGACCATCCAACTGCCGCCGCCAATAGCCAGCAGATTGGATAACCCCACAGTCAGGTAAATTGTCGGATCGAAACGCGCATCAATACGCGCCACCTGCATATTTTTTGCTCCGGCGTCGGCGGCAACCTGCACAAAACGATCGGACTGGTAATTTTCTAGGCCAAAGGCCTTGATCATCCTGATGCCAGTGAGACTTTCCTGCGTTTGGTTATTGAGTGAAGAAAAAGCCGCTTGGGCAGTTTTGAAACGCCGGTGTAATTGGTCACCATTGTATTTTACCACCAGCGCCATTATCGGCATGGGTAACAGGGATAGCAGGGTCAATTGCCAACTGATCTGCGTGCTCATGACCACCAATACCGATAGCCCCATCACCAAAGAATCCACCAGGGTAAGAACCCCTTCTCCGGCGGCAAACACCACCCGGTCTACATCATTGGTGGCACGCGCCATCAAGTCCCCGGTACGGTGACGTAGGTAAAAACCAGGAAGCTGGTGGCTCAATAAGTGATAAAACCGGGCACGCAGCTCCACGGCCAGTTTATAAGATGCACCAAACAACAGTATGCGCCAAACAATGCGCAGCAAATACGCAAACAGCGCGGTCACGGCCATAACCGCCAACCACCGCCAGAGGGTTGACGGCTTGATGCTATGGGTTGTGACACCGTCCACGATAACACCTACCAATTTTGGTGGTATCAATTGCAGTAGGGCAATGATGATCAATAAACAGACCGAACCCAGATAGCGCCGCCATTCGCGGCGAAAATACCAGCCTAGTTGTGCAAATAGTCTCACGCAGTGTTGTTCCAGACGTAGGCAAAATCCCAACGGTGGGAAAAGTCCATTATAACGGTAATACCGTCGTATTCTTAATTTTCTCCATGGCAAAACTGGAGGTCACATCAATCAAACCCGGGACGCCATTCACCAGGCGTTTATAAAAACCATCATAGCTTTTCATGTCAGCCACCACCACCTGCATCAGGTAATCATATTCTCCGGCCATGCGATAAAACGCCAGCACTTCCGGCATGCTTTTCACCTGGGCAACAAACGCATGGTACCAGTCGCTGTTATGCTGTTGTGTTTTGATCAAAACAAAAGCGGTTAACCCCAACCCCAATTTTTCGTTGTCCAGCAGCGCGACCTTGGCGCGTACGACGCCCTCTTCCTCCAGTCGTTTTAGCCGTTTCCAGCACGGCGTAGAGGTAAGATTAACCGCCTCCGACAGCGTTTGCAGCGATAAAGTGCAATCATGTTGCAACATTGACAGCAATATTCGGTCAGTTTTATCTAGCATAATGGGCTTATGGAGAAAATATTTCTCTTATTTCACGTTATTTGGCGAAAAAAGGCAACTTTTTTTTCCACCATCCTCGCTATGCTACCCCTACTGATCATCTGAGGTAAATATCATGACTGTGGCGTGGGTAAAACAGGCAATTAGCGAAATACAAGCGGATTTTCAACGCTCCGCAGATACACATCTTATTCGGTTTCAGTTGCCGGCATTTCCGGGAATATCTTTCTATATAAAGGATGAGAGTACCCATCCTTCGGGCAGTCTTAAACACCGACTGGCCCGATCGCTATTTTTATACGGGTTATGCAACGGCTGGATCAAACAAGACACCCCGATCATCGAAGCATCCTCCGGCAGTACGGCCGTATCGGAGGCTTATTTTGCCCGCTTGCTGGGGCTACCCTTTATCGCAGTAATGCCAGAATGCACCGCTAAACGCAAAATCGAACAGATCACGTTTTATGGTGGCCGCTGCCATTTTGTTCCCCACAGCGGTTTGATTTATGACGAGGCTAAAATGCTGGCCAGAGAATCTGGCGGCCACTATATGGATCAATTTACCTATGCCGAACGTACGACTGATTGGCGCGGTAATAACAACATCGCCGAGAGCATTTTCCGTCAGATGGCCAACGAACCGGTTAGCGAGCCCGACTACATTGTTATGAGCGCGGGTACCGGCGGCACATCGGCCACATTAGGGCGATATATCCATTATAAAGGTCATAATACCAAGTTGGTGGTCGTCGATCCGGAGTTTTCTGTTTTTCATGACTTTTATTTACAACGCGACCGCAGTATCACCAGCCAACATTATAGCCGTATCGAAGGGATTGGCCGGCCGCGGGTCGAGCCCTCTTTTATGGCCGACGTTATTGATGAAATGATTCAGGTTCCCGACGCTGCCAGTATTGCGACACTCTCCTGGCTGGAACCGATCCTTGGGCGTAGGGTTGGCGCGTCCACCGGCACCAATATGTGGGGTGTTCTGCAACTCGCGTTAAGGATGCGCGCCGAAGGACGTCGGGGGGCGATTGTTACGTTATTATGCGATGGCGGCGAGCGTTACCAGGACACCTATTACCGGCCGGAGTGGGTCGCTGAGAATATCGGCGATTTGACGCCTTGGTTGCAACAGTTGGATACGTTTTAAGTTACAACTATGGGCTATAACTATGGCCTAGAGCTACGCCCGCAACTACGTCCGTAACTACACCCGCAACTACAGCCCGCAACTACGCCGCAGCCTAGCGGCACAAAATGCATTCTCGGCTAGGCGCGGTTGCGAGAAGACAGTACCATAGTTTTTTAGATCCAGACCTAACGAGTGATGATATGAATCGAGCAGTAGTGGTTTTTAGCGGCGGGCAGGATTCTACCACCTGCCTGATCCAGGCCTTGACGCAGTACGATGAAGTGCATTGTGTCACTTTTGATTACGGCCAGCGGCACCGCGCTGAAATCGATATTGCCCGCAAACTGGCGCACAAACTCGGCGCTCGGGCCCATAAAGTCATTGATGCTGGTTTGTTAAACGATCTCGCAGTCAGTAGTCTAACCCGCGAAAACATACCCGTGCCTCACTTCGATGCGGATCAAGGCACCAATGTATTACCCAGTACCTTCGTGCCGGGGCGTAATATTCTTTTTTTGACCCTGGCCGCCATCTATGCCTATCAGGTCGGTGCCACAACAGTGATAACCGGGGTGTGCGAAACTGATTTCTCCGGTTACCCGGATTGCCGCGATGAGTTTATCCGAGCATTACATCATGCTCTAAACCTTGGCATGGCATGCGATATCGACATTGCTACGCCTCTGATGTGGCTCAATAAAGCTGAAACCTGGGCATTAGCCGATTATTATCAGCAGTTGGATCTGGTGCGCCAAGAAACGCTGACCTGTTACAATGGCATCAAAGGCGACGGCTGTGGCCAATGCGCAGCATGCCATTTACGCGCTAAAGGCCTGGCGGCTTATCAACTACAGAAACAAAGTGTAATGGCGTCGATGAAAAACAAAACCGCTTTGCCGTAGGGAGCCCTATTCCGATCAGAGGGTCTGAAATCGTCCCTCTGACCTTAAACGCTTGCAAGCAAAAAATCGTTAATAGGACTAAAAGCGGATAGGATTATTTTTTCTTAATCTTTTTCTTGCTTGAGGCGTTAAGCAAGGCCCGCAGTTTTTTTACTTCACTGCTGGTAAATGGCGCTTCAGTGATTTCTTGAGTATGCTGATTATCCACACTGGCAGCAACGTGCTCCTTGTTCTGCTGGGCCTTAGTGCTTTCTTCAGAATGATCAAACCCGCCATCAAGACTTTGTGCCAGTCTTGTGCTTATTTCTGCGCTCATGGAAATGCTATTATTCGCGGCTATCGTTCTTAATCTTTCTTTTAGCTCAAGAGGGAGTTTAATTGTTAAGTTAGCAGTTTCACTCATAGTACTTTCCTGATGTTATGCAATCCACTAACTTAGGAAAGAAAGCCTTAGATGTCCACACTGTCATAAAAATTTAATATTCTGTGGCGGATGCCAGCGGTAGGGCCAATGCTACCCATTTATACCCGCTGACAACCGGCCTCGGGTTAAAGCTCCAGTCTGTCCTTATTGCGGGCCAGCGTTGCGGGCCCAATGCCCTTAACCTCTTTCAATTGATCAATGTTAGTAAAGGGGCCATTTTTATCGCGATACGCGATAATCGCCTGCGCTTTTTTCGGTCCAATGCCTTTTAATCCATCCACCAACTCATCCGCCGTTGCGCTATTGACGTTGACTTTATCTTTGTCAAAATCGTCGGTTTGGGTATTTTGATCCTTCTTATCTGCCGCGCGCTCCTTAGCCTGCGTACCATTAATGGTCAGCGCGACCTCGTCCTCACCCACATTCGCTAACGCGCTATCGCTGGAGTGGCCGTCACTGCCCACGCTATCGATATCAGTTTGGCTACCGCTACCATTGCTATCACCCGCGTCACTAACACTTTCAGTGCCGTTACCTGTGTCACCGATACTGCCTGTTTCACTGGAGCCGCCATTATCAGCGTCACTACCGTTTTTCCCAAGGCTGTCGGGATTGCTCACACCGTCGGCAGGGGCGGATCCCCCGATCCCATCGCGCAGACCACTATCCACAGGGATATTGCCAAAATTCAGCGTAGTGGCGGAATCGTCGGTCAGGTACTCAGCCCCCTTATCTCCGGTTTCGGTCCCGGAAGGTTTGTTGGTATTATCCTGTTCCAGAGCCTGTGCGCCGATAGCCAGGGATGAGTCTCCTGGCACCGTTTCCCCTTCACTATGCCCTTCACTATGCCCTGCACTATACGCGCCTCCGGATAGCAGAATTAATCCGGTGAGCAGGGCCAGCCTGACTGATAGCATTCCTTTACGTTTCATCGTTTTTCCTCCTGATGGGTTGACACTGCATGTATGCATTCACGTTCTGCATGGCAGGCAGAATGTCTCAAGGGGAAAAAACGAGCAATAGCAGATAAATGAAAATGCAAAAGGCCGCACAGGCGACCTTTTGATATTACATCAAGCGGTATTTTTTTTAGAGCGTCATTGCATTTGTGCGCCCGTACCCATCTTGATTTTTGCCTCGGCGCGCAAATTATTAAGCAACGCGTCGAAGGTGACTCCAGTCATGCCTTGGGTAAGCTGGTCTACCACATGGGCGCGCTGCTGATCGCTGAGTTTGCGAGGTGCAACCGAATCCATTGCCACCAGTACGATGTTGCCTTTGCTGTCCTCGGAGGTGCCATAGGACGACGCGTTAGGCTGTGGATGAGGCAACGTAAAGATCATTTGGGTTAACGGATCATTTTGGCGAGTAGAATCAAAGGTCTGTACCGCACCAAACGTCAGCCCGGCAGCTTTCATGGCTTCATCGCCTTTGTCCTGTCCCTCTTTGAGCGCCACCAAAATTTTCTCTGCATCCATACGGGCCTGCTGAATGGCTTTTTGGCGTTTCACCTGCTGTTCTACCTCTGGACGCACCGCATCAAGCGGCTTGATACTTTCCGGCTTATGCCCTGCCAAGCGTAGGATAAAGGCCCGATCGCCGTCGACGGTGATCACATCAGAGTTATTGCCCGGTGCACCATTGGCACCCAGTAGTGAACCACCGAACAGCACCTGTTTGACCGGATCAAAATTCAGGGCATCAGGCACGTTATCCCGGGTAAACCAACCGGACTGTACCGCCTTGGTACCGGCTGCAGTCTCAGCAGCGTCCAGTGATTCATTATCGTTGCTCGCGGCATCGCTCACTTTTTGCTGCAAAGCGTAATAAGCATCAACGGCTTTTTCCTGCTTCAGTTTGGCGGCAACGGCAACATGCACATCGGTCAACGGTTTAACTACATCTGGCTGAATATCGGTTAAACGGGCAATGATGAAACCGACGGAAGACGTGATAACGCCAGATAACTGACCTTTATTATTCAGGTTAGCCTGCTTGAGCTCATCTACCGTGGCGTCGGCTGTCATCCAGCCAATATCGCCGCCATTTTTCCCTGAAATAACATCAGTCGAACGCTGTTTAGCCAAAGTCGCAAAGTCAGCCCCTGCCTGCAATTCCGCTAGAATAGCCTTGGCATCAGCTTCAGTCTTGGTTTGGATAATACTGTAGCGTTTGCGCCCCGGTACGGTGAACTGATCTTTATGCTGATCGTAATACGCCTGGATTTCAGGTTCGTCCACCTTGATTTTATCCTCCATCGAGGCCGCATCCATGGCGATATAGGACACCTTGAATGACTCGGGTAAAACGTAACTGTTTTTGTTTTGGTTGTAGCTATTTTGGATTTCTGCGTCCGACGCGGTTTGTTTGGCCAACAACGCGTTGACATCTATCGTGGCCAAGCGGGCTTGACGCTCCTGGATCGCCAACGACAACAAACGCTCTGTCTCATTGGGCAACAGGAACCCTGTACCGCCGACCCCTTGGATTAACTGTTGAGTAAGCAGTTGCTTACGCATCAATTGTGCATATTGATCCGTGGTCAACCCCATGCTATTGACGATTGACCGGTATTTTTCATTATCAAAACGATTATCGGTACGAAACGACGGAATAGCGAAAATAGCCTCTTTTATTTGCGCATCGCTTACGGCCAGTCCCAGGGTTTGCGCATATTGATCCAGCAACGTTTCATCAATCAACTGGGATAATACCTGGCGTCGCATTTGCTGCATGAAACCTTCATTAGCAGCCAGGGCAGAGAAACTGTCCCCCATCGATTCCTGCTGACGATTGCGCTCATTTTGTACTGCCTGTTCAAACTGGGCACGGCTGATAACCTGTCCGTTGATCTTGGCAGCATAATCCCCGCCGCCACCTATCAGATAGTTGCCAACGCCGGTCAGCACGAATGAAATGGCGACAATCGCTAGAATAATTTTGAGCGCGATATGATTGGCAGCCGCGCGTAAATTGTCCATCATAGTGTGACAACACTCCGCTGTAATATGAATGAAACCCCTTGCGCCGGCAGAAAAATCCCGCCTTCATGCCGTAGCTTTTAAAGCTGCCGCGCGCCAAAGATCTTTCCCCAACGCCCCAAAAGGCTATTTTGCCAGGGAAAAAATAACAACAAAAAAAAGGCACATCAAAAGATGCGCCTTGTATTCTACCCTACCTGTCTTCCTGCGTCAGGTAATATACCCGTCATCTTTCACGTTGCCAGTACGTTGGCGGCGCTCGTTCACCCGCATCACTTACTGGTGTAAGCTCAGCGGGATTCTCTCTCTTGCCACCTGCTCGCAACACGAAATCTATTGGGTATACCCGTCATCTTTCACGTTGCCAGTACGTTGGCGGCGCTCGTTCACCCGCATCACTTACTGGTGTAAGCTCTGCGGATTCATTCTCTTGCCACCTGCTCGCAACGCGAAAAACAGCGACATAACAATCAGTTGACAGCGTCCTTCAACCCTTTGCCAGCGCGGAAACCAGGAACTTTTGCGGCTGGGATACTGATTTCCTTGCCAGTTTGCGGATTTCTACCGGTACGGGCGGAACGCTCGCGCACCGTAAAAGTGCCAAAACCTACCAGTGCAACATCGTCTCCTTGTTGCAGTGTTTCGGTTACGGAACCAATTATTGCATCTAGTACACGTCCAGCCGCTGCTTTGGAAATATCAGCACCTGCAGCAATTTTGTCGATCAGTTGTGACTTATTCACTCTTTCATCCCCTCTAGAATTCTTTCATCGCGGTGGAATTTTCCTTAAACGCGACAGCGCAGCTGTTTTAACAAGCCTATTATATCCTGACAAGCCCGAACCAAACGGCGACCAAGCATGACAACTACCTAACTTAACGGTACAAAAAAAGACTGGCAAGTGTGATTTCGCCTACCAGCCAGTTTTTTAACAATAACGGCTACTTTACACCACTATTTGGCGGCCGCAGTGGCAATTTCAATACCAAAAGGCGAGTTCTGCAACGCCAGTGTCAGCACTTCATCAATGCGCTGGACCGGATGGATATCCATATCGTTGATCACATTCGCCGGCATGTCTTCCAAATCGCGTTTATTTTCGAAAGGGATTAATACCGTTTTGATACCACCACGGTGTGCAGCCAGTAGTTTTTCCTTCAGACCACCGATGGGCAACACCTGCCCACGCAGGGTAATTTCACCGGTCATCGCCACATTGGCTTTAACCGGATTCCCCGTTAGACATGAAACCAGCGCAGTGCACATGGCAATACCGGCGCTCGGCCCATCTTTTGGCGTTGCACCTTCCGGTACGTGGACATGGATATCCCTTTTCTCGTAAAAATCGGGATTAATACCCAGCTTGTCCGCGCGCGCACGCACTACGGTCAGCGCTGCCTGGATAGATTCCTGCATGACTTCACCCAGAGAACCCGTATAGGTCAATTTACCTTTACCTGGCACGCAGGCGGTTTCAATAGTTAATAATTCACCGCCCACCTCAGTCCAGGCCAGGCCAGTAACCTGCCCCACCCTATTCTCGCCTTCAGCCCGACCGTAGTCGAAACGCTGGACACCCAAATAGTCCTTGAGGTTGTCGCCGTTGACCAGGATATGCTTAACCGTCTTATCCATCAGCAGCGTTTTAACCGCCTTGCGGCAGATCTTGGAGATTTCGCGCTCCAGATTACGCACCCCAGCCTCACGGGTATAATAACGAATGATACCAACCAAAGCGCTATCTTCAATGGTTATTTCACCGCTTTTCAATGCATTACGATCAATTTGTTTTTGCAACAAATGTTCGCGGGCGATATTGAGCTTTTCGTCTTCGGTATAACCTGACAAACGGATGACTTCCATACGATCCAGCAGTGGTGCCGGAATATTCATCGAGTTGGATGTCGCCACAAACATCACATCGGAAAGATCGTAATCCACCTCAAGATAGTGATCGTTAAAGGCTACATTTTGCTCAGGATCCAGCACTTCCAACAATGCCGATGCGGGATCGCCACGCATATCCGAAGACATTTTGTCGATTTCATCGAGCAAAAACAGTGGGTTTTTAACCCCTATCTTGGACATTTTCTGAATGAGCTTACCCGGCATGGAACCGATATAGGTACGGCGGTGACCGCGAATTTCCGCCTCATCACGCACCCCACCCAGCGCCATGCGCACGTATTCACGCCCAGTGGCCTTGGCAATTGACTGGCCAAGCGAGGTTTTACCTACCCCCGGCGGCCCTACCAGGCACAGAATCGGTCCCTTTATTTTACTGACTCGGCTTTGCACCGCCAGATATTCAAGAATACGATCCTTAACCCGTTCCAGACCATAATGATCTTTATCCAGCACTTCCTGCGCCTTGACCAGATCTTTCTTTACCTTGGTACGGGAATGCCATGGCACCGCCAGCATCCAATCAATATACCCGCGCACCACGGTGGCCTCGGCGGACATCGGCGACATCATTTTCAGCTTTTGCAATTCGGCTTCGGTTTTTTCCCGCGCCTCTTTAGGCATTTTCGCTGCTTCAATTTTGCGTTTTAGTGCCTCATTTTCATCAGGGGCGTCATCCATTTCACCCAGTTCTTTCTGAATCGCCTTCATTTGCTCATTCAGATAGTACTCGCGCTGACTTTTTTCCATCTGTTTCTTGACGCGATTACGGATACGTTTCTCGACCTGTAGCAAATCGATTTCCGATTCCATCATCGCCATCAAATATTCTAGCCGCTCCGTCACGTCAGCCATTTCCAATACTGTCTGCTTGTCGCTGAGTTTCAACGGCATATGGGCGGCAATGGTATCGGCCAATCGCGCGGCGTCATCAATACTGTTTAATGACGTAAGGACTTCCGGCGGAATTTTTTTATTGAGTTTTATGTACCCTTCAAATTGATTAATCGCAGTGCGCACCAGAACTTCCTGTTCGCGCTCATCGATTTCGGGCGTTGCAAAATATTCAGCCTGGGCGGCAAAATGTTCGCCGCTATCCGACAAAGTGGTAATGCGGGCACGCTGCAAACCCTCAACCAGTACTTTAACCGTACCGTCGGGCAGCTTAAGCATCTGAAGAATCGATGAAACGGTCCCAACTGAAAATAGATCGTTTACGCCCGGCTCATCCGTCGAAGCTTCTTTCTGCGCCACCAGCATGATTTTTTTGTCGCTATCCATGGCTGCTTCAAGGCACCGAATCGACTTCTCCCGTCCGACAAACAGCGGGATGACCATGTGCGGATAGACCACCACATCACGCAAAGGTAATACGGGGATTTCTATGCGTTCGGAACGCTCAGCATTCATAGAGCTCTCTCTTAGTTTTGACCCGTCATCTTTTATGTTACAGGGGTAATGGCTACGCTCATTCCCCCAGATTACTTACCTGAGCAAGCCTCGAATTCTTTCGCTTGCCGCCTTCCTGCAACACTAAATCCGTCGAGCATAGCTTCCGCCAAGTTAGGGGATTCGCGAAACGCTTCTGTTGGCAGTTTCAACAAATAGGTAATTGAGTATATGGGGGCAAATCGCTTACATTCAACAGGCTGAATAGTGGAAAAACAAATGGGGGATAAAATCCCCCATTTGTTTACTTTTTGCCAGATATTATACCCGCCATCGATAACACTACAGAGGCGTTAGCAGTACCCGTTCACCCGAATCATTTATCTCAGTACGGTCCGGGTTTTTCGTTTGCCGCCTTCCTGCAACACCAACGCTATCAGGTATACTCTGTGCCATCGTCTGTTGGATTATTCGCCGGAAGCCTGCTGAGTTTCATGCTTACCATAAATCAACAGCGGCTCGGATTGCCCTTCAATGACCGATTCGTCGATAACCACTTTTTCAACGCTATCTTGAGAAGGCAGTTCATACATGGTGTCCAGCAGGGCACCTTCCACGATGGAACGCAGCCCACGGGCGCCGGTTTTGCGCGCCATGGCTTTCTTGGCTATTGCCGTGAGCGCTTCATCACGGAATTCCAACTCTACCCCTTCAAGATTGAATAACGCCTGGTATTGCTTGGTCAGGGCGTTCTTCGGCTCTTTAAGAATCTGTATCAACGCATCCTCACTGAGCTCATTGAGTGTAGCGAGTACCGGCAAACGGCCAATGAATTCAGGGATCAGGCCAAATTTAATCAGGTCCTCTGGCTCAACTCTAGACAAAAGCTGCCCTTCGGATGCCTTTTGGGCACTGCCTTTCACCGTGGCGCTAAAACCGATACCCCGGCCCGTATCAATCCGCTGTTCAATCACTTTATCCAAACCGGCAAAAGCACCGCCGCAGATAAACAGAATCTTGGACGTGTCCACCTGCAGGAACTCCTGCTGAGGATGTTTACGTCCACCCTGAGGAGGAACGGCAGCAACGGTACCTTCGATCAGTTTTAGCAGTGCCTGCTGCACACCTTCACCTGATACATCACGCGTAATCGACGGGTTATCTGATTTACGAGAAATCTTATCAATTTCATCGATATAGACAATCCCACGCTGCGCTTTTTGCACATCATAATCGCATTTCTGCAACAGTTTTTGAATGATGTTTTCGACATCTTCGCCAACATAACCCGCTTCCGTCAGGGTAGTGGCATCAGCCATGGTAAAGGGCACATCCAAGAATCGGGCCAGCGTTTCCGCCAGCAGCGTTTTACCACTACCGGTCGGTCCGATCAGCAGAATGTTGCTTTTACCAAGCTCAATACCGTTGGTGGTGTCGATGTTACGTAACCGCTTGTAGTGGTTATACACGGCCACCGCCAGCACTTTTTTCGCTTTTTCCTGGCCGATCACGTAGTCATCCAGATGGTAGCGAATTTCATGAGGCGTCGGTAACGCACTGCGTTCACGGTGCGGGGCCACTTCCTTGATCTCTTCGCGAATAATGTCATTGCATAAATCGACACACTCATCGCAGATATACACTGACGGCCCAGCAATTAGCTTACGCACCTCATGCTGGCTTTTCCCGCAGAAAGAGCAATACAGCAGCTTTCCTGAACCGTCTTTGCGCTTATCTGTCATCAGTAAACCTCTTTCTCTAGTCTTTGTCCCGCAGGCCAACCACGGCGGCAACGCGACTGCTTAACGTAAAACCGGCGCTTTGAGTGGTATTAGTCTACTCGAATGACTCACTACTGTAACTATAGTCTATCGGTATTCAGAATTACGCCGTCAATTCACGCTTGCTCAAAATGGAATCAACCAATCCATAGTCTACCGCCTCTTCGGCGGATAGAAAACGATCGCGCTCCGTATCTTTTTCTATCGATTCCAGCGAACGGCCAGTATGTTTGGCCATCAACTCATTCATGCGCGCCTTCACCTTAAGAATTTCCCGCGCATGAATTTCAATATCGGTAGCTTGCCCCTGGAATCCACCCAGTGGCTGATGGATCATCACCCGTGAATTGGGCATACAGAATCTTTTACCCTTGGCACCAGCGGTCAGCAGAAAAGCGCCCATTGAGGCAGCCTGTCCCATGCAAAACGTGCTAACGTCAGGTTTAATGAATTGCATCGTGTCATAAATGGACATCCCGGCGGTGATCACACCACCCGGTGAATTGATATAAAGATAAATATCTTTTTCCGGGTTTTCCGCTTCCAGGAACAGCATCTGCGCCACAATTAAGTTCGCCATATGATCTTCAACTTGACCGGTCATAAAGATGATTCGTTCTTTCAGTAGACGCGAAAAGATATCGTAGGAACGCTCTCCACGGGAAGTCTGCTCAACCACCATCGGCACCAATGCCATCTGGGGTGCCTGTTGTTCTATATCGCCACTGTATGACATGTCATCTCCTAGATAAAATTCACTCGGCGCCATTATTTTCCGATTCTACTTGAGATGAACAACAATCGCCATGCTCAAGGTGTCGACTGTGTTATTAGTTGGGGGGTCAATCGCCTATTTTCAACCAATTGCCCTATATTCTTTTACGGCGGGTTCCTATGCAACGGCCCACGTCGCGCTAATCTGCGCTCACTTTTAGCATTGTGACAGTGTTAAATATAGCCATAATTACTGATTTCTTTCATAGGGAAGCACAAACGAACAAAAAGCCCGCCATCGGATGATGACAGGCTTTAAATGATAAACATACCGTCTACGGGAAACGCAGAATCGAATATGGAGATCAGGCCGCGTTTGGCTGGTTCATCAATTCAGTGAACGTGGTCGGTTTGTCAACAACCTTAGCCTTGGCAAGCAACGCTTCGACCGCTTGTTCTTCCAAAGCAACATTACGCATATTATTCATCATTTCTTGATTTTTTGCGTAATACTCAATCACTTCACTAGGATCCTCATACGCTGACGCCATCTCTTCGATCAACGTTTTCACGCGGGCATCATCGGCTTTGAGCTCGTTAACCTGGATCACTTCACCAAGAAGCAGACCCACGCGTACACGTCGTTTTGCCTGTTCTTCAAACAGTTCACGCGGCAGTTCAAGCGCTTGCTTTTCATCCCCACCGAAACGTTGTGCCGCCTGACGACGCAGGACGTCGATCTCACCATCAACTAGCTTCGACGGAACGTCGATTTCATTCGCACCGATCAGTCCGTCAATCACCTGGTTTTTGACCCGATTACGCACAGCATTTTTCAGCTCGCGTTCCATGTTTTTACGCACTTCGGCACGCAGACCGCTAATGGAACCATCGGCTACACCAAACCGTTTAATAAAATCTTCGGTCAATTCAGGCAACTCACGTTCTTCAACTTTCTTTAGAACGATGGCGAACTTAGCGGCTTTACCCTTCAGATTTTCGGCATGATAGTCTGCTGGGAAATTCACATCGATCTCAAAGGATTCGCCGGCCTTATGACCGATGACGCCTTCTTCGAAACCGGGGATCATCCGGCCCTGACCCATGGCCAGAACAAAGTCGGTGGCTTTGCCGCCGTCAAATTCCTCGCCGTCAATGGTGCCAGAAAAATCAACGGTTACCCGATCTTCCGCAATGGACGCGCGATCGGTTTCTTTCCAGTCAGCCTGCTGCTTACGCAGAGTTTCCAACATCTGATCAACATCGGCATCGTTAACCTCAACCACCGGTTTTTCGACTTCAATAGCGTCCAGACCCTTCAACTCCACTTCCGGATAGACTTCAAATTCCACATGGAACATGAAATCTTCACCGTTTTTGTATTCAACAGGCACATAGCTAGGCGCGCCAACCGGATTAATCTTTTCCTGGATAATCGCGTCGACAAAATTACGCTGCATAATATCACCCAGTACGTCTTGGCGAACCGAAGCGCTATAACGCTGCGCCACAACGTTCATGGGGACTTTCCCTTTACGGAAGCCATCAATGCGAACCTTCTTGGCAACATTCACCAGTTCGCTTTTTACCGCTTGCTCTATGGTATCGGCGGCAACGGTAATGGTTACGCGGCGCCCCAGGCCTTCAGTGGTCTCAACAGAAACTTGCATCTTGTTACCTCAAAAAATCACAGTGCTCGGTCAACTCCAGAAGCCGTTTTCAAAGAAGCGGTCATCCAGGTCCACTGACATGAAAATGGCCTCTGAGAACCGGGAGGTCGGAGTGGATATAAACCTGTTCCCCGTCGTCGTCAGAAGCATCCCGAATACATTTCGGAAATATAAGACGCGGCATTATAGCGGCATAGAGTTTATGAGTCGAGAACAGCGCGAAAATTGCCACACACAGAGCGCCATGACGCACAAAATTAAAAAAAATGTCAACTTTACACGCCAAACCAACCGGCCGGTTCTGCACCCAAGCCAATCCGAGGGAGAGCGTACCAATGAGGCCGAAGCGGACATTTTCTGTCCGCCAGAGCGCCTCATGGTGCGCTAGGCCCTCGGCTCTTGGCACCAACCGGCCGGCCGGTTCTGCACCTAAGCCAATCCGAGGGAGAGCGTACCAATGAGGCCGAAGCGGACATTTTCTGTCCGCCAGAGCGCCTCATGGTGCGCTAGGCCCTCGGCTCTTGGCACCAACCGGCCGGCCGGTTCTGCACCTAAGCCAATCCGAGGGAGAGCGTACCAATGAGGCCGAAGCGGACATTACCGCGTACAGCCTCAGACAATAAGCTTGGTACCACGGCATGGCGGTGACACCGGCACGGAGTTATGCAAATTTGACCACTCGTCCAGCGTATACGCATGCAGCGCCAGAGCATGTACCGGCCCAGCCAACTCCTCCGATAGCACGCTATAAATCGCGCGATGGCGTGCCAAAATACGTTCCCCGCTAAAACGTTCGCTGGCCATCACCACCTTAAAATGGCTCTCCGCCCCTGCTGGAACATTATGCTGGTCGCTTTCGTTCATGACCTCAAGGTAAACAGGATCAAACGCGGCCTTTAATTTTGCTTCAATTTGTTCAAGAAACATGTTCTCCTCCTTACTGCGTCGGCAACGCGCGTTGCGCGATCTGTTAAATTTTAGCTTACGTTTTATTAACACAAAGTACTATTGCCATATGATTTTGTCTCGCTAAACCGGAACGTCATTCAGACAAATGGCAGCGTCGCCCGAATAATACCACGTGATAAAACAGACCTTTTGTGCCAGGCGTTCTGGCACGGGCCAAGAGACTCGCTCGTGACATGATTTAGCGTGATTCAGCGCTTCCCCCGGCGAACGGCAATGATATGATGTGGGCTATTGTCCCATCCCCCGTGCATCTTAATGATTGAGAAGGCGATTATGTTCAGAAAAATGTTTTTCCCCTTATTAGCCGTGCTGCTACTTGCCGGCTGTGCCAGCACCAGCAACACCATTGAAGTCACTCCCAAAATAGATCTGCCGCAACAAGATCCCACCATCCGTGGCACCACCATCAGCATCAACGGTGCCGACCAGCGCCCGGATCACGCGTTGGCCAAAGTCAACCGCGACGGACAACTGGTGTCACTGACGCCATCGCGCGACCTGCGTTTCTTATTGCAGGAAGTGTTGGAAAAACAGATGACCACCAGAGGTTACATGGTCGGTCCTAACGGCAGCGTCGATCTGCAAATCATTGTTAATAAACTTTATGCTGATGTCTCTCAAGGGGACGTACGCTACAACATTACCACCAGTGCCGATATCTCCATCATTGCCCAGGCCCGCAACGGCAGCAAACAGATTAAGCATTATCAATCGGTATATAATGTGCAGGGTGCATTTACCGCCAGCAATCAGAAAATTGCCAACGCGGTTAACAGCGTGCTCAGTGACGTGATCAGCAACATGGCGCAAGACACCAGTATCAGTGACTTTATCAAGCAAAACGCCAACTAATCCCTTTAGATCCCTTGTCCGATATGCTTCGGACCGGGGATCATCCCTAACGTCTTCCAAAATGAAAAGCAGCCGATGCCAAACCACTCCCTAAGTTTTGCCACGCTCGCTCAGCCACGTTCTCTGATGTTGTTATGCCTAGGGTTTGCCTCCGGACTGCCCTTGGCATTAACTTCAGGCACGCTGCAGGCATGGATGACAGTGGCGAACGTCGATCTCAAGACTATCGGCTTCTTTTCATTGGTCGGACAAGCCTACGTTTTCAAATTTCTCTGGTCGCCGGTGATGGACCGCTATACACCACCGCTATTTGGCAGACGACGGGGCTGGATCATTATTACCCAGTTGCTATTAATCGTCGGTCTTATTGCCATGGGTACCCAGGATCCCAGTCATGATTTATTAATGCTGGCACTACTGGCCGTGTGGGTTGCATTTTGTTCAGCCTCGCAAGATATTGCCTTCGACGCGTATAAAACCGACCTGCTGCCCGCGCAGGATCGTGGCACCGGTGCGGCAGTATCGGTGTTAGGCTATCGCATCGCGATGTTGGTATCTGGCGGTTTGGCTTTATGGATGGCAGACCGGTACCTCGGCTGGCAAGCGACCTATTGGCTGATGGCGGGCCTTATGCTGATAGGCTTGGTGGTGGCGTTCATCGCGCCGGAACCAGACGATGCCATTCCGGCGCCACGAACCCTTGAACAGGCCATTGTCGAACCGCTGCGGGATTTTTTTAGCCGCAACAACGCCTGGCTCATCCTAATGCTGATCGTGTGTTATAAGCTGGGTGACGCCTTTGCCGGCAGTCTGAGCACCACGTTTTTGATTCGTGGTGTCGGCTTTGCCGCAGGCGAAGTGGGCGTCGTTAATAAGAGTTTTGGGCTGATTGCCACCATTGTCGGCACCCTTATCGGTGGGCTACTCATGCAACGCCTATCGTTATTTCGCGCCCTGATGCTGTTCGGCGTGCTACAAGCGGTCTCTAACGCAGGATATTGGCTGCTGGCAGTAACCGATAAGCATCTGATCACTATGGGCGCCGCGATTTTCGTGGAAAATCTGTGTGGCGGTATGGGCACGGCAGCCTTTGTTGCCTTGCTGATGACATTATGTAACAAATCATTTTCCGCTACACAATTCGCCCTGCTTTCTGCACTGTCGGCGATTGGCCGCGTTTACGTCGGTCCCTTCGCTGGATGGTTTGTGGAACTCCACGGCTGGGCCTGGTTCTATATTTTCTCAATAGTCGCTGCATTGCCTGGGTTACTGCTTTTGCTATTGTGTCGCCACACATTGAAGTTCACCCAGGACACCGGCACCTTTTTACAGCGTGATAAATTTAGCGCGCCCTATCGCTGGGCCTTACGCCTGTTGATGGCCGGCGCCGCATTGCTTGCTATGGGCCTTATCCTGGAATTGCTTCAGGCGCTTGACTGGATTGTTGTCACGCAGATTACCGACTTATGCTGGCAAACTGGCAGCGTACTGCTGCTATTGAGTATATTTGCCGGTTGTTGGTTTGATTTTATTGCTTTGCGGCATGCGCGGCTCGGTGTTTAACACTCAAATTGTATATAAAAACCACAGTATTTAAGCCCACAAGGTGATAGTTAAAAACATCAATTATATTTCACAGAACATCTTCGTCGATTTATGGCCTATATTGTCTAAAAGTGCTATTTTTATGTTAATGCGATGCAGTCAAAAACGCAGTTTTATTCTTTCTTGTGGTATAAAAATAACGAAAAAAAAATTTTCGAGCTAAGCAGTTGGTAGTATTTGTGTTTTGTTATGGTTTTTTGTGTTTTGTTATGGTTTTTTCCGTTTGATCGTGCACAATTCAAAAATCGGAAACATGTTTCTGACAAAGACTTAAGCGTGTTTACAGTGCTGCAACCTTCCCGTAAAATACCCATACACAAGAAACGACATTAGAGCCCTTTTTATTGAGGTCGTTAGATGAGACTCAGGAAATACAATAAAACTTTAGGGATTCTGTCATTAGTTTGCGTCTCCGCGCTATTGAGCGGTTGCGATATGGCGTTAATGAATCCAAAAGGACAGATTGGACTAGAGCAGCGCTCACTGATACTGACCGCCCTTGGGCTGATGCTATTGGTGGTTGTACCTGCGATCGTTATGGCAGTGGTGTTTGCCATTAAATATCGCGCATCCAACACTGAGGCGACGTACAGCCCCAACTGGTCCCATTCCAATAAAGTGGAACTGGTGGTCTGGTCTGTGCCGATCCTGATTGTCATCTTCCTGGCGATACTGACCTGGAAGTCAACCCATGCCCTTGATCCCAGCAAACCCATACAATCTGACGCCAAACCGATAACTATCGAAGTGGTCGCGATGGATTGGAAATGGTTTTTTATTTATCCAGAGCAGGGGATCGCTACCGTGAACCAGATCGCATTCCCGAACAATGTGCCGATCAGGTTTAAGATAACCTCAAATTCAGTGATGAATTCTTTCTTTATCCCACGCCTCGGCGGACAGATTTACGCCATGGCGGGCATGAACGCGACCTTGAATTTGATTGCCAACGAGCCAGGCACCTATAAAGGATTTTCGTCGAGCTTTAGCGGGAGAGGATTTTCCGGCATGAAGTTCACCGCTATCGCCACACCGGATCGGCAAGGATTCGACGATTGGGTTGCTAAAGTGAAAGCTTCGCCGGAGACGCTCAATACTATGCAAGCCTATGAGAAGTTGGCTGCTCCCAGCGAAAACCACCCGGTAGAATTTTTCTCTAGCGTTAAACCTGACTTGTACCAAGCGGTCATTGGCAAATTTATGGATATGGGCAAAAGCACGGACATGACCAAGAAAGACGGTATGAAGATGGACATGAGTGAGCACTCTCACGCAGGAACCGAGGAATAACTACGATGTTCGGAAAATTAACGTTGGATTCGGTTCCGTTCCACGAACCGATTGTCATGGTCACCGTTGCCGCTATTATTGTTCTCGGCCTGGCGCTGTTGTCCATAATCACTTATTTCGGCAAATGGGAATACCTTTGGAAAGAGTGGTTTACTACCGTCGATCATAAAAGAATCGGCGTTATGTACATGATTGTGGCTTTTGTGATGCTGCTGCGCGGTTTCGCCGACGCTATTATGATGCGCTCGCAGCAGGTACTGGCATCGGCCGGCGAGGCCGGTTTCCTGCCACCACATCATTATGATCAGGTCGTGACCGCTCACGGTGTGATCATGATCATCTTCATGGCGACACCGTTTGTGGTCGGCCTGATGAACTTGGCGGTGCCGCTGCAAATCGGCGCACGCGACGTGGCTTTTCCATTTCTTAACTCACTGAGTTTCTGGTTCTTTGTGGCGGGGGTTGTATTAATTAACGTCTCGCTGGGCGTGGGTGAGTTTGCCCAGACCGGTTGGGTAGCCTATCCGCCGCTGTCCGGTAAGGAGTTTAGCCCAGGGGTCGGTGTGGATTATTGGATCTGGAGCATACAGATCGCGGGTATAGGTACCACGCTTACCGGCGTCAACTTCTTCGCCACTATCCTGCGGATGCGCGCGCCCAACATGCCGCTGATGAAAATGCCGGTGTTTGTCTGGACCGCCTTGTGTACCAACGTGCTGATTATCGCTGCATTCCCAATCCTGACTGTGACCATTGTCCTGCTAACCCTAGACCGCTATCTGGGCACCCATTTTTTTACCAACGAAATGGGTGGCAACATGATGATGTATGTCAACCTGTTCTGGGCCTGGGGACATCCTGAGGTGTATATCCTGGTACTGCCGGTATTCGGCGTATTTTCGGAAGTTGTGGCCACCTTTTCCAAGAAGCGATTGTTTGGTTATACCTCGTTGGTATGGGCCACTATCGCCATTACGCTGCTGTCATTCTGCGTTTGGCTCCATCACTTCTTTACCATGGGGTCAGGCGCTAACGTCAACGCCTTCTTCGGCATCATGACGATGATCATCGCCATTCCGACCGGGGTGAAGATATTTAACTGGCTGTTTACCATGTACCAGGGCCGGATTGTGTTTCACTCAGCCATGCTCTGGACGATAGGTTTTATCATCACCTTCTCTATCGGCGGCATGACCGGGGTGTTGCTGGCGGTGCCGGGAGCAAACTTTGTATTGCATAATAGTCTGTTTCTGATTGCCCACTTCCATAATGTGATTATCGGTGGCGTGGTGTTCGGCTGCTTTGCCGGCATGACCTATTGGTGGCCAAAGGCATTCGGTTATACCCTGAATGAAAAATGGGGCAAGCGCGCATTTTGGTTCTGGATTATCGGTTTCTATTTTGCCTTTATGCCGTTATACGTGCTTGGTTTTATGGGCATGACCCGTCGTCTGAGCCAGGATATCGATCCCCAGTTCCACACCCTGCTGGTCGTCGCTGCAGGCGGCGCGGCGTTAATCGCCATCGGCATTCTCTGCCAGGTGATCCAAATTGTCTTGAGTGTGCTCCAACGTGACCAAAACCGCGATTTGACGGGCGACCCATGGGGCGGACGTACCCTGGAATGGTCAACATCCTCACCGCCGCCGTTTTATAACTTTGCCATAGTGCCAGAGGTAAACAATCATCGCGATGCATTTTGGCAGATGAAAGAAGACGGTACCGCTTATCAGAAACCTACCGCATACGAGTCGATCCATATGCCGAAGAATACCGGTGCTGGTGTGGTAATTGCCGCCTTTAGCCTGGTGTTTGGTTTTGCGATGATATGGTATATCTGGTGGTTAGCGATTATCGGTTTTGCCGGCATGATCGTGACCTGGATTGTGCATAGCTTCAATGAGGACGTAGATTACTACGTGCCGGTCGCTGAGGTGGAACGCATCGAAAACCAGCATTTTGAACAAATTAGCGAAGCGGGCCTAAATAATGTCAACTGAGACTTTACATAATCACGACAGCCTGAATGCCCATGACGCCCATGGGCACCACGATGCAGGAGCCACAAAGGTATTCGGCTTCTGGATCTACCTGATGAGCGACTGTATCCTGTTTGCCACGCTGTTTGCGACCTATGCCGTGTTGGTTAACGCCACGGCGGGCGGCCCGGCCGGCAAGGATATTTTTGAGTTGCCCTTCGTACTGGTTGAAACCTTTTGTCTGTTATTTAGCAGCATAACCTACGGCATGGCTATGTTGGCCATGAATAGGGGGGAAACCAGTAAAGTCACCGCCTGGCTGGGAGTGACGTTCCTGTTCGGCCTAGCATTTATCTGTATGGAACTGTATGAATTCCATCATCTGATCGGTGAAGGCTTTGGGCCCGATCGCAGTGCGTTCCTTTCGGGCTTCTTTGCACTGGTCGCAACACACGGCTTGCATGTCACCTCGGGTCTGGTCTGGATCCTGGTCATGATGACCCAGGTATCGCGCCGTGGGTTGACCAAGACCAACCAAACCCGCTTGATGTGCCTTAGCTTGTTCTGGCATTTCCTCGACGTCGTATGGATTTGCGTATTTACCGTGGTGTATCTGATGGGGGCCATGTGATGAGTCAAACAACGACAGGGCACGGCGGCGCTAGCCACGGTAGCCTGAAATCTTACTTAACGGGTTTTGTACTCTCGGTCATACTCACGCTGATTCCGTTCATCATGGTGATGAACGGTTCCGCCACCAAAAGTACGCTAATCGTTGTACTGGTGGGATGTGCAGTGGTGCAGATCCTGGTCCATCTGGTCTATTTCCTGCATTTGGACTCGTCGTCCGAACAGCGCTGGAACGTGGTGGCTTTAGCCTTCGCGGCATTAATAATCACCATTCTGGTTGCAGGCTCCTTGTGGATTATGTGGTACCTCCACTACAACCTGATGATCCATTAATAGAGCGCGCCCTGATGATTAAGCAATACCTGCAAGTAACCAAGCCAGGAATTATTTTTGGTAATTTGATTTCTGTGATCGGCGGATTTCTTCTGGCCTCCAAAGGCCAGATTGACCATGCCTTGTTTCTCGCCACCTTAGTCGGTGTGTCCCTGGTGGTAGCCTCAGGTTGTGTATTTAACAACTTTATCGACCGGGACATCGACAAAAAAATGGAAAGGACCAAGAATCGGGTCCTGGTGAAAGGACTCATTTCGCCGAAAGTGACTCTGGTTTATGCTACGGTGCTGGGTATTGTCGGTTTTGTGCTGCTCTATCAGGCAGCAAATCCGCTGGCCATGTGGCTGGCGGTGATCGGTTTTATTGTCTACGTGGGGGTTTATAGCCTCTATATGAAACGCAAATCGGTTTACGGTACGTTGATTGGCAGCCTGTCCGGTGCCGCTCCGCCGGTGATTGGCTACTGCGCCGTTAGCGGTTCATTTGACATGGGGGCGCTGATCCTGCTGTTGATTTTCAGCCTGTGGCAAATGCCCCACTCTTATGCCATCGCAATTTATCGTTTTAACGATTACCAGGCGGCATCCATTCCGGTACTGCCGGTGAAACGTGGCATATCGGTGACTAAACACCATATCATCCTTTATATCATTGGTTTTATGGTGGCCACATTGATGCTAACGCTGGGTGGTTATGCGGGATATAAGTACTTTATCGTCGCAGCAGCGGTAAGTGTTTGGTGGTTGGGTATGGCGCTGCAAGGCTATAAATCCGCCAACGACGACAGGATCTGGGCGCGTAAGCTGTTTATCTTCTCCATTGTGGCAATTACCTCCCTAAGCGTAATGATGTCCGTGGACTTTATGGTACCAGCAAGTGGTAGTTTATTGTCTTATGTTTGGTAGTTCCCACCGCGATTGAACGCTGACAAAACCCGGGTTTTGTCAGCCACCGCCCCTGCCGAGATCATCATTCACCCTAGCGTTATTTATTGCCGCTGCCGTAAATCTGTTACATCTGTTTAAAGACGTTTAGTTTACCTAAAGTCACGTTAGGAATTACAATGGTCTGCTGTATCCTGCAATCACACATGAGTACCACTGGTAGTCATCTAGCGCGACAGGCGCGCACCACGCAGTAGAGTGGCACAAATCAGCAGCGAGCAACGCAGTGGCACACTTAACTCGCCCCAGTTAAAAGAGCCTCGACCCATTGCGAAACTCAGCCTAGGGTAATTCTTTTGAGGTAGCAATGAACGATAATAAAATGACCGGGGTCGAACTACGCGCCACCTGGGGTTTAGGCACCGTATTCTCATTGCGCATGTTGGGCATGTTTATGGTTTTGCCGGTACTGACCACCTACGGCATGGCGTTACAAGGCGCGAGCGAATCGTTAATCGGACTGGCCATCGGCATCTATGGCCTGGCGCAGGCGATTTTCCAAATTCCATTTGGCCTGATTTCCGATCGTGTGGGGCGCAAACCATTAATTATCGGCGGGCTACTGGTATTTGCCCTGGGTAGCGTTATTGCCGCCCTTAGCAACTCCATTTGGGGCATCATTCTCGGCCGTGCACTGCAAGGATCAGGTGCTATCGCCGCTGCAGTGATGGCGCTACTGTCTGATTTAACCCGCGAACAAAACCGAACCAAAGCCATGGCGTTTATCGGCATCAGTTTTGGCATCACGTTTGCCATTGCTATGGTGCTTGGCCCTATCATCACTCATGCCCTGGGGCTGCATGCCCTGTTCTGGGGTATCGCCATTTTGGCGCTGGCCGGCATCGCCATCACTCTGCTGGTGGTACCCGATACCACCGCCCACGTCCTGAACCGTGAATCCGGCATCGTCAAGAGCAGTTTTTCCAATGTACTGGCCAACGGGCAACTGCTGCGATTAAATTTCGGTATTTTCTGTCTGCACGCGCTGCTGATGTCCAGTTTTGTGGTCCTGCCGCTGATAATGGCCAAGGCCGGACTGGCCCCCGCCGATCATTGGAAAGTGTATTTGGTGACCATGTTGGTGTCGTTTGCCGCTGTAGTACCCTTTATTATCTACGCCGAGGTCAAACGGCAGATGAAACGGGTGTTTATGGGCTGTATCAGCGTGCTTTTGGTGGCTGAAATCGTACTGCTCGGTTCGGGCCAGCACTTGTGGATTATCTTTGCAGGCATCCAGCTGTTTTTCCTGGCGTTTAATATCATGGAAGCCATCTTGCCCTCGCTTATCAGCAAAGTGGCCCCGGCCGGATATAAAGGCACCGCCATGGGCATTTACTCCACTAGCCAGTTTCTTGGTGTTGCCATAGGCGGTAGCCTTGGTGGTGTGTTATATCAGTGGCATGGCGCCTGGCTGGTATTTGCGTTTGGCGCGGCACTGGCCTTGGTGTGGTTTGGGGTGAGTGTGAGTCTGCGCGAGCCGCCTTATGTCAGCAGCTTGCGGCTTACACTGTCAGCGCTGTCGGTAAAGGATAGTGCGCTGGAGCAGCGGCTAAAATCGCAGCCTGGTGTCACTGAGGTGGTGGTGATCCCGGAAGAACGCAGCGCGTATGTCAAAATCGATACCAAACGCACTAGCCGGCTTGAGCTGGAACGTCTAGTGGATGCAGCTTGAGTAAATATCCCGCCTCGGCGGGATATTCCATGATTAATCGCGAAAGTTAGTAAACTGAAAAGGTTGACCGAGTTCGCCGCCTTTCACTAGCGCCATGGCGCCTTGCAAATCATCACGAGATTTTCCGGTGACACGCACCTGTTCGCCTTGGATTTGCACCTGTACCTTAAGTTTGCTGTCTTTGATTAATTTTACGAGTTTCTTGGCCAGGGTGGTTTCAATCCCTTGTTTGAGTTTAGCCTCGATGCTATAGGTTTTGCCACTGCGACCCAGTTCGTCGGGTAGCTCAATGGCACCGCCCTCAATGCCGCGCTTCGCCAGTTTTTCACGTAGAATCTCTACCAATTGCTGTACCTGGAAATCAGATTCACTGGTGGCAGTGATACTTTGATCTTTTTCGTTGAGCTCAAAACTTGCGGGAACGTTACGAAAGTCCCAACGGGTGGTCAATTCTCGATTAGCGTTCTCCACCGCGTTACGAACTTCCTGCATATCTATTTCTGAAACGATATCAAATGAGGGCATAATGTCTCTCCGGCTGTCATTCTTTCGTGCGTATCATACCTGCTTGGTTTGCCAGATACAAAACAGTCAAGTAAGTGATGCTCGTCATGGCGCACAGACAGCAGATGGCATTAACTTTAGTAAAGGGTGAAGGAACATGAATATTACCGTTCTAGGTTGTGGCGCTATAGGTCAACTGTGGTTGGCGGGACTTTCTCGCCAAGGGCATAACCTGCAAGGTTGGCTGCGGGTACCACAACCGTTTTGCCAGGTCGATGTGGTGTCGACGCAGGGAGAGGAAACCCATTATCAGTTGCCTGCCAATAATAGTGCGCAGTTGGCCGATTGCGACCTATTATTGGTGACGCTAAAGGCCTGGCAAGTCTCCGGAGCCATCAGGACATTATTGCCACAGCTCAAGCCCGATTGCGCTATTTTACTGTTGCATAATGGTATGGGAACCCGGGATGAACTGCCTGCCCTCACGCAACCGTTATTGCAAGGCATTACCACACATGCCGCCTATCGTGGCGATAACGGCAATATTATTCATGTTTATGACGGCACCACCCGCATCGGCCCGTTAACCGCCAACGCACAACCCATTAGCCAACTGGCGGAAGTGTTGCATAACGCGCTGCCCGACGTTGCCTGGCATAACCACATTGCCGCCCCCTGTTGGGTAAAATTGGCGGCGAACTGCGTGATTAATCCGTTAACGGCGGTGTACGAATGCCGCAACGGTGAGATCGAGCAGTATAGCGATGAAATCGAAAATATTTGCCGCGAAGTGGCCATGGTGATGGAGCGGGAAGGTTACCATACTTCTTATGAAAGCCTGTTGTTCTACGTTGGGCAAACCATCCGTAGCTCGGCAGGCAATACATCATCGATGCTGCAGGATATACGTGCCCAGCGCCACACGGAAATCGATTATATCAACGGTTACCTGCTGCGCCGGGCGCGGGTTCACGGCTTAAATGTGCCGGAAAATCAACGACTGTATGAACTGATCAAACAAAAGGAAGATCATTATGATCGTCTCGGTTCCGGCATGTCTAGTGAATGGTAGTGAAAAGCCCTAAGCGCTAGGGCCGATACACTTTAACGTTAGCAAAACCCTGTTCACGCAGATACAGCGCTTGCAACCGGCTCATCACACCTCTATCGCAATACAGCAGATAAAATTTTGACTGATCAAGCGCGCCAAACTGGGTACCCAACTTGTAGAATGGCAACGTCTGTACCACGGCATTTTCCATTAACAAAGGCTGACTTTCCTGCTCATCCACCGAACGGATATCGAGCACGATGTCGTTGCTGCCCACTTCAGCGGCGGTTTCCACTTCCACCACATCCTGGCGAGTCTGCTCCACAATATCGCGAATATCGATACTTTGGGCGGCGGCCACCGCGCTATCCAATACGCCAAAATCGAAGTGAGACTCTTCTTGTTCAATACGCTGCTTGACCGCTTTTACCGTGGGACTTTTAGAAATCACGCCGCAGTATTCCGGCATGGTTTTGGCAAACTCCTCGGTACCTATGGTACGGGCCATATTGATGATGTGTTCTTTATCATGTGAAATCAGCGGGCGTAGGATCAAGGTGTCGGAGACATTATCAATCAAGCGCAAATTGGTCAGCGTCTGGCTGGATACCTGGCCTAGAGCTTCGCCGGTGACCAGCGCCTGGATACCAAAACGTTCAGCCATTTGCGATGCAGCACGCACCATCATGCGCTTAAGCACCACGCCCATTTGCCCATCGTCCACTTTTTCCAGAATTTCGCCCACCACTGCGGCAAAATCAATCGCAATAAAACGTACTCGATGGGAACTGCCGTAACGGCCCCATAAATGATGAGCCACCTGACGCACGCCAATTTCATGCGCCGCCCCACCCAGATTGAAGAAACAGTAATGCACCCGGCAACCGCGTCGCATCAGCATGTAACTTGAAACGCCGGAATCAAACCCACCCGAGATCAGGGATAACACATCTTCCTGAGTACCGATGGGAAATCCACCGATGCCTTCGTAGCGATCTGTTATCAGCAACAGGCGGTCATCTTCAATTTCCAGATGTACCGTTTCCTGCGGATGGTTAAGCTGGACACGGGTACCTTCGACGTTTTGGTTCAGACCGCCGCCAACATAACGTTCCACATCCTGGGAGGTAAAATCGTGAGTGCCGCGGCGTTTGACTCGTACGCAAAAGCTCTTGCCTACCAATCGGTCGTGGTTCAAGGCCAAGGTTTGCAGATAAATATCATGCATATCCTCGTAGAGATGATCCTCCACCGCCAGGATATGATGGATGCCAGGAATCCGGGTAAGGGCCTCACATATCGCCAGGCGCCGGGATTCGTCTTTGGCGCGCACAACGATGTGATCCCAATGACGTACAACCGCCAGGGATTCATCATACTGCTTTAAGATATTGCGAATATTAGTGGTAAGGATTTTAATAAAGCGCAATCTGACAGATTGACTCTTTATCGTGATTTCCGGAAACAATTTGATGATAAACTTCATGGCGATTGTCGTTATATGATCTTAAAGGGGCAACGTTGGGAAACACGTCATATAATGTGTCATGGAAAAGCACAGCGCCGGGGCCTGAGCCACATCCATAGCATTCGAGGCGCGGAGTATAACACTTTCCATCGCTGGAATGAGGCCCTATTTGCTTCTCGCCGCACTCTGGGCTAACGTTATTGGTTTACCATGCCTTGGCCCCTCATTGTATAGAAAATAAAATTATGCCTAAAAAAGCCGAACAACCCGCCAGTTTCGAAACTGCGCTGAAAGAATTGGAACAAATCGTCTCACGCCTAGAATCTGGTGAACTCCCTCTGGAAGACGCACTTAACGAATTTGAGCACGGCGTACGTCTTGCGCGTCAAGGCCAACAAACCTTGCAGCAGGCGGAACAGCGCGTGCAAATCCTGATTAACGACGATGAAACGAGTCCCCTTGCGCCGTTCACCCCGGACGCAGAATAACAATGAGTGACTTTGCGCTACAGCTTCAGGAAAGCCATGAACGGGTCGACCGGGCGTTGGATCGTTTTTTTCTCCCGTTGGATCAGCATGAACCGTTAACCCAGGCGATGCGCCACGGGGCGCTATTGGGTGGAAAGCGCCTGCGGCCATTTCTGGTTTATCGTACCGGCGCTTTATTTGGCCTGCCGGATGACGCGCTGGATGCCCCAGCCGCGGCGGTGGAATGTATCCATGCCTACTCATTGATTCATGATGATTTGCCGGCAATGGATAATGACGATCTGCGGCGTGGACAGCCAACCTGCCACATTAAATTTGGCGAAACCACCGCTATTCTGGCAGGGGACGCGCTGCAAACGCTGGCATTTTCCATACTGGCAGACGCGCCGATGCCGACGGTGGCACCCAAAGATCGCCTGCTGATGGTGTCAACATTGGCCCAGGCCAGCGGCGCCGTCGGTATGTGCCTCGGACAGGCACTGGATCTGGCTGCAGAATCCAGCCCGGTAAGGTTATCCGAGCTTGAGAATATCCATCGGCATAAGACCGGTGCGCTGATAAGAGCAGCGGTGAGACTGGGTGCGTTGGCCGCCGGTGATCTCGGCACGTTGGCGTTGCCCCATCTCGATTGCTATGCGGCCGCCATTGGCTTAGCCTTCCAAGTCCAGGATGATATTCTTGATGTGGTGGGTGATACCGCGACGCTGGGTAAACGCCAGGGCGCGGATCAACAACTGGGTAAAAGTACCTACCCGGCGCTACTGGGCCTGGATAATGCCAGAATAAAGGCACAAGATTTATTCCAAGAAGCACTGACCTCCTTGGCGCGAGTCGCGGCATTGGGATACGATACGTCCCCGTTGGTTGCGCTAGCGCGTTATATCATTGAACGCGATAAATAGAACAGTGCGTTTTTTTTCTACCCGAATATGAGTAACCAATGAGCATTGACCTGACAAAGTACCCAACGTTAGCATTAGCGGAAATTCCGGCGGAACTGCGTCTACTGCCCAAGGAGAGCCTGCCGAAGTTGTGTGACGAACTGCGGCAGTTCCTGCTTGATAGCGTCAGCCGCTCCAGTGGCCATTTCGCCTCAGGGCTGGGTACCGTGGAGCTCACTGTTGCCTTACATTACGTGTACAACACCCCCTTTGATCATGTGGTATGGGATGTGGGTCATCAGGCCTATCCGCACAAAATTTTAACCGGCCGCCGTGAGCGCATCGGCACCATTCGTAAGAAAGATGGATTGCATCCGTTTCCCTGGCGCGGTGAGAGTGAATTTGACGTGCTGTCGGTCGGTCATTCGTCAACCTCCATCAGCGCCGGACTCGGCATGGCGGTGGCGGCTGGGCATGAAGCAAAGGGGCGGCGCACGGTCTGTGTCATCGGCGACGGCGCTATTACTGCAGGCATGGCGTTTGAGGCAATGAATCATGCTGGTGATATCAAAGCGGATCTGTTGGTGGTGCTCAATGACAATGAAATGTCGATCTCAGAAAACGTCGGCGCACTGAATAACCATTTGGCGCAGATTCTCTCCGGTAAACTGTACTCCACATTACGTGAAGGGGGTAAACGGGTGCTATCGGGGATTCCACCCATTAAGGAGTTGGTCAAACGTACCGAGGAACATATCAAAGGCATGGTAGTTCCGGGCACCTTGTTTGAGGAACTCGGCTTTAACTATATCGGCCCGGTTGACGGTCACGATGTTCTGGGTCTGGTGCAAACCCTCAAAAACATGCGTGGTATGAAAGGTCCGCAGTTCCTCCATATTATGACCAAAAAAGGCAAAGGTTATGCCCCGGCGGAAAAGGATCCGATCAGCTGGCACGCGGTGCCCAAATTCGATCCCAGTGCCGGAACCTTACCCAAAAAAGCCGGTGGTTTGCCTACCTACTCGGACATATTCGGTGCGTGGTTATGTGAAACTGCTGCGGGTGACGAAAAGCTAATGGCCGTGACCCCGGCGATGCGTGAAGGATCCGGCATGGTGGCGTTTTCCCGTCAGTTTCCCGGACAATATTTTGACGCGGCCATTGCTGAACAACATGCGGTAACTTTTGCCGCAGGCCTGGCCATTGGTGGTTACAAGCCGATAGTCGCCATCTATTCTACGTTCCTGCAGCGGGCTTACGATCAACTGATCCATGATGTGGCCATTCAAAATTTACCCGTGTTGTTCGCTATTGATCGTGGCGGCATTGTGGGTTCCGACGGACCGACACATCAGGGTGCCTTCGATCTATCCTACCTGCGGTGTATCCCAAACATGGTGATCATGGCGCCGAGTGATGAGAATGAATGCCGCCAGATGCTGCATACCGGCTATCACTATAATCTCGGTCCCTGCGCCGTGCGTTACCCGCGCGGCGCAGGCACTGGCGCGGTGCTAGCGCCGCTGGTACCGCTGGAAATAGGTAAAGCCAAGCTCAAACGCCGGGGTGAAAAGCTGGCCATATTGAATTTCGGTACATTGCTGGCCGACGCGGAGATTGTGGCGCAGCAACTGAATGCCACGCTGGTGGATATGCGTTTTGTTAAGCCCTTGGATGAGGCGTTGCTGCGGGAGTTGGCTACCGATCACCACGCGCTGGTAACACTGGAAGAAAACGCCGTTTTGGGTGGCGCCGGCAGTGGTGTCAACGAATTTATGCTCTATAACCGATTGATGTTGCCGGTATTGAATATCGGCCTGCCCGACCGCTTTATCCCACAGGGTTCCCAAGATGAGGTCCGCGCTGACATGGGACTAGACAGCGCGGGCATCCTTGCGCAAATCGAGCAGTGGCTTAAATAATCTTTACCGGCTGGTGGGCGACCTTGCTTAATGGTTACCCTCCAGTTCCACCTCTCCTACCGACTCGGTTTGGGAACGAGACAGCATAGCGGTAGCAATACCGTTACCCAGGACATTGATGCCAGAACGGCCCATATCCAGTACGTGGTCGATACCCATCAGTAATAAAATTCCCGCCACCGGAATATTAAAACTCGGTACTGTGGCCGCCAGCACCACCAACGCGGAGCGCGGTACGCCAGCAATCCCCTTTGATGCCAGCATCAGCGTCAACATCAGGGTGGCGATTTCATAGCCGGTCAGCTGGATGTTATAGGCTTGGGCGATAAACATGGCGGCAAAGGAACAGTAAATCATCGATCCTACCAAATTAAACGAATAACCCAGCGGCAGCACAAACGAGGCAATATTGTTAGGACAACCAAAGCGGCGCAATTGCTCTAGGGTCTTAGGATAAGCTGCTTCGGAACTGCTGGTGGTAAACGCTAACAGCACTGGCTCCTTAAGTAGACTTAACAGACGGAATGTGGATGATTTTAATACCAGATAGCAAAATGCGATCATCAACGCGCAGCACAAGATGATGGCCAGATAATACCCGCCGATAAATGATGCATAACTTTTCAGGATGCCCAGGCCTTCATTGGCGATCACTGATGACACAGCGGCGAAAATAGCTATCGGGGCCACATACATCACATAACCCGTCACCTTAAGCATAATATGGGAGACGACATTGAGCCCTTCCAGCAGTGGTTTGTTGAATTTCTCGCCCAGTGAGGCACCTGCGATACCAAAAAACATCGAAAATACGACGATTTGCAAGATCTCGTTATGCCCCATGGCATCCACGATACTAGTAGGGAAAGTATGGGCAATAAACGTCTTCAATGACATGCCGCTGACCGCCAGGCCGGTATCCACCGCGTGGGCTGGGATAGGTAGATTTAATCCCGCACCCGGCTGCAAAATACTCACCACCGTCAGCCCCAGCAGAATGGACACCACGGATGAGGAAATAAACCAGGTAAAAGCCTTGCCCCCCAGCGCACCGATGGCCGAGGTATCACCCATACTCATGATACCCACGGTTAGCGTGGTGAATACCAGGGGCGCGATGACCATTTTGATCAGCCGCAGGAAAACATCCGTCAGCAACGCGATATTATCGGCATACTCCCGGGCGTTTTGTGGTGAGGCAAATTGGTGTACCAATGCCCCCATGATGATGCCTAATACCATGAATACTAGAATAAAAACAGTTAATTTATTAGATTTCGACATAGCTTCCCGCTGTTCAGTTACCTGAAGCGTTTTATAGGGTGGTCAAGGGTTGAGGTTAAGTCGCATAATCATCCTTAATCAAGCGTTCACATTCCATGTAATGGGTCAAGAAAACCCGGATAAAGCAGCGCCGGCGACATGAGTTTACTCATTGCCACCCGCTATAATGTAAAAAGCACCGGCTGAATGCCGGCAGTCACGTTAGATCGCATTTTTTCCGATCAACGACACCATCCTACAGGAGATGAATATGCAGTTTACCACGCTTGGCCAGACCGATCTTCGGGTATCCCGCCTGTGTTTGGGGTGTATGACGTTTGGCGAACCGACCCGGGGCAAACACGCCTGGACATTGCCGGAGGAGAGTTCTCGTCCGTTGATTCGCCAGGCTTTTGATTTGGGGATTAATTTTTTCGATACCGCCAACAGTTATTCCGACGGCAGCAGTGAAGAAATCGTCGGACGGGCGTTGAAAGACTTTACCCAACGCGACCACATCGTGCTGGCCACCAAGGTTTTTTTCCCCATGAGCAACCTGGCGGGGGGATTATCGCGCGCCAATATTATGCAGTCCATTGATGATAGCCTGACGCGTTTGGGTACTGATTATGTCGACCTGTTGCAAATCCATCGCTGGGACTACCATACGCCATTGGAAGAGACCTTAGAGGCGCTGCATGATGTGGTGAAAGCGGGCAAAGCCCGTTATATCGGCGCATCGTCAATGTATGCATGGCAATTTGCCCGCGCCTTGTACACCTCAGATTTACATGGCTGGACTCGTTTTGTCAGCATGCAGGATCAATATAACCTGATCCAGCGCGAGGAAGAGCGCGAAATGCACCCTTTGTGCCAGGCGGAGCGAATCGCAGTATTGCCATGGAGTCCTCTGGCGCGCGGCAGGTTAACCCGTCCCTGGGGAGAAACCACCGCCCGTGACGCATCGGATCTGGTTAGCAAGGCCATGTATGATCACAGCACCGAGACCGACGGCCGCATCGCCGAACGGGTGGCGGCGATCGCTGAACGCCGTGGTGTTTCCCGCGCACAGGTGGCACTGGCCTGGGTACTGAGCAAACCGGCGGTCACCACCCCCATTGTTGGCGCGTCACGCGCTGAGCAGTTGGCTGATGTCGTTGCTGCGGTGGAACTACGGCTTGAGGCACAGGAGATTGCCGAATTGGAAAGCAGCTACACACCGCATTATCCGGCAGGTTTTGAATAAATCTGGCAAGGTGCGAGCATAGCGGCCGTTTATGTTTGATCAAAAACAGCTTTGGGTATGGCAACCAGGAGCCAGCGATAACCGTTATCTGCGGCAACATGCGCGGCCAAAACCGGTGAACAGCAGAGGCAAGGGATTGCACTGATTCACTCGGCTTTTGGCAAGCGCGATGTCCAGGGTCAGGATCAGTGTTTGGCGCTACTCAAAGTGGTCGAACCCTCGCCATTCGGACGTCACCGGTTGGTTATCCCGCAGTAGCTGTAATCCCTCGCTACGCGGTCCAATCTGACCAATACAGGTAAAATCAGCACCCGTATTGCCTAATGCTACGTCCAGAGCACCGCGATTGATCTCCGGCACGGTAAAGCAAAGTTCGTAATCTTCTCCACCGCTCAGTGCCCAGCGCAACGCCTGATCTGGCGATGCATGACGGCGCAGTGCCGTGGAAAAAGGTAAATCTTCTAAATGAACCCGCGCACCGCATTCACTGCTATCGAGAATATGCTGCAGGTCGGCAATCAAACCATCCGACAGATCGATGGCCGAACTGGCCAGATCACGTAGGGCCTGACCTTGTAAGATCCGCGGTTGAGGACGTAAATGGCGTGCCAGCAGATATTCACGGTCCGTAGTCGACTCGACCAACAGCTGGTCTTGCAATATTGCCAGGCCGGCGGCGCTGTCGCCGAGGGTACCGGTGACATAGATCCAATCGCCAATCCGGGCACCTGCACGAGTTAACGCACGACCGGTTGGGATCAAACCCTGGATCGTAAGAGTCAAACTCAACGGGCCACAGGTCGTATCGCCGCCAATCAACTGCATACCATAATAATCCAGTTGCTCAAACAGACTGACGCTATAGGCGTCAAGCCAGGCTTCATCCACCGAGGGTAAGGTCAACGCCAACGACACCCAAGCGGGATCCGCGCCCATGGCAGCCAGGTCGCTGAGGTTCACCGCCAAGGATTTATAGCCTAAATCGGCAGGAGAGATATTCGGTAAAAAATGGACTCCCGATACCAGAGTATCGGTACTTACTGCTATTAGGTGTTTTTCATCCACCGACAGCAGCGCACAATCATCACCAATACCCACTACCACATCCCGACGTGCGGTTCTTACGCGGTTAAAGTAGCGGGTAATAAGGTCAAATTCGCCACAGGCCATAACCTATCCAATTGTTGTATACCCGTCATCATTCTGTTTGCCGGCATGTTGGCCGCACGCGGTCAGTTGAATCACCTGCTAAAGCATGATCCTTGGCACTACCTCACTGACCGTGTTTCTGCAACGCAAAGTATGTAGAGTATAGTAGAGGTATCGCAGCAAAGGGCTACGGCCGGAAATCCGGCCGTAAAAGTCATTTTCGATTGGGGCGGATATGCGGGGCTGCTTTATCCAGCACGCCATTGACAAACTTATGGCTCTCTTCTGCGCCAAACGTTTTGGCCAGTTCAATAGCTTCGTTGATCGCGACTTTGTACGGCACATCCAGGCGTTTGCTCAGTTCATAGAGCGCCAGGCGCAAAATTGCCCGTTCCACATGGCCTAACTCGTCAAGTTGACGTGAAAGGTAGGGTGCCATAAGCTGATCCAGCTCCGCTGCATGCGTCGCCGTACCTGTATACAGCTCGCGAAAATAAGCGATATCGACGTCGGAGACGTCCTGTTCCGCCAGGAACTGAACTTCAATATCAGCGATATCGTTATGAGATAACTGCCATGAGTAAAGCGCCTGAACGACACATTCACGGGCACGGCGACGAGCAGCAGGTTTCACGAATTTCCCCTTTACTTACGCTTTGATAGCTTTCAGTACGTTGATCATTTCCAGCGCGGTCAACGCGGCTTCCGCACCTTTGTTACCGGCTTTAGTGCCAGCGCGTTCTATTGCTTGTTCGATGCTTTCCGTCGTCAATACGCCAAAAGCCACTGGCAGTTCACTGCTCATGGCAACGCTTGATAAACCAGAACTGCATTCACCTGCAACATATTCAAAATGCGCGGTGCCACCACGAATTACCGTACCCAGCGCCACCACGGCATCAAATTTTTTACTGTTCGCCAACGCACGGGTTGCCAACGGCAACTCATAAGCGCCCGGAACCCACACCACGGTGATATTCTCGTCTTTAACCTGACCAATACGTTTCAACGCATCAATGGCGCCGTCAAGCAGACTGTCATTGATGAAGTGGTTAAAGCGCGCAATCGCAATCGCTATACGGGCATTCGGGGTTGCAACAACACCTTCAATAACGTTCATGGCTTTCCTTACAATTAGCAAATGGCGGTAATTGCCCCACGAGGGGGCGGATTCTAACATATTCTTTTGCCCGCTGCTCGGCCCAATTACTGCGGGTAGCAAGGTTTGAGCCGTAGCCGGATATCCGGGCCGACCTGGCGCAGATCGGTCACCGTAAACTCCGGCGCCTGAGCCAGTGTTTCCAGGCCAGGCAGCATGCATAAACCACGAGCCCCACTGCCAAGCAGCTTGGGGGCTAAGTACAGTATCACTTCATCCACCAAACCTGCACCAAGCAAGGCTCCCGCCAATGAAGCGCCGGCCTCGACCCATAGGCTGTTAACCTGCCGTTGAGCCAGCAGCAACATCAACGCCACCAGATCAATCTTGGGTGTATCGCCTGGAGAATCGGCATTACCCCGCGCCGGCAGGATCAGTTGCTCTACATCCTGCGGCCAATCCAGGCCATCGGGGTAGAGACGGGCCAACCAGATCTGTCCGCCTGGTGAGACAACCCGGTGCGCGGGTGTCACCCGATTAGCGCTATCAATAATAACGCGTGTCGGCTGGCGCAATGATTCACGAGGATAAGCGGTGCGGAGGGTTTCCGGCAGCTCATCCCAGCGTACGTTGAGAGCCGGATTGTCGGCCAATACCGTGGCACTGGTTGACAGTATTGCTCCGCTTTGCGCACGAAAAGTCTGCACGTCCCGTCGTGCGTGGGTCGAGGTGATCCATTGGCTCTCACCTGACGCCATTGCGGTACGCCCATCAAGAGACGCGGCCAGCTTGAGCTGAACATAAGGAAACCCCGTGCGCATACGCTTAAGAAAACCGAGATTAAGTCTTTCCGCTTCTTTAATCATCAAGCCATGTTCAACCACTACGCCCGCCTGCTGGAGCCGGTACATACCACGGCCGGAGACTTGGGGATTGGGGTCCTGCATTGCCACAACCACCCGCGCCACGCCCGCCGCAATCAGCGCGTCACAACACGGTGGGGTGCGGCCGTAATGGCTGCAGGGCTCGAGCGTGACATAAGCCGTAGCACCGCGAGCTGCGTCGCCGGCCATGCGCAATGCATGGACTTCTGCATGCGGTTCCCCGGCGCGCAGATGATAGCCTTCTCCAACGATCCGCCGTTCGCGCACAATGACACAACCTACGTTCGGATTGGGCGCTGTGGTAAACCGGCCTCGACGAGCCAGTTCAATTGCGCGGGCCATATAGAATTCATCTGGCTGCATCACGAGGGTCCTTAGTCTTGGAGACGGGCAATTTCTTCACCAAATTCACGCACATCCTCAAAACTGCGATAAACCGAGGCGAAGCGTATATAAGCAACCTTATCCAGTTTTTTCAGTGCGTCCATCACCAAATTACCAATCATTTTACTGGGCACTTCACGCTCACCGGTGGCGCGCAGTTGGGATTTTATGTGATTGATCGCCATTTCAACATCATCTGAATTTACCGGTCTTTTTTCCAGCGCTTTTAAGAAACCACCGCGCAGCTTGTCCTCATTAAACGGTTCACGGATATCATTACTTTTTATCACCCGAGGCAAAACCAACTCTGCCATCTCAAAGGTGGTGAATCGTTCATTACAGACCAGGCATTGCCGGCGACGGCGAACCTGCGATCCTTCGCCCACCAAACGGGAATCGATGACTTTGGTGTCGACTGCGGAACAAAATGGACAATGCATAAGGCATCCTGACGGCTGATACGGATAAGATAGTTTAGCGCGAACCGCAGCGACAACAAAGAGGCAACCCTATGAGATAGCGTGATCCTGAGCGCTTGTACTCCTTTCATTCCATGACATTTACTGGGTTACAGGCTAAGCTGTAGCTAACTGACAAAAAAAGGAAACTGTATTGATGACAACCAGTTATCGTTCATTTTACGCTATTGCTGCGTTGCTGTTCCTTTCAGGCTGTGCGCAACAACCGAATCCTAATTCCTCCGCACTTAAGGGTGAAGTCAGACAGCTTAACCAGCGGCTAGATTACCTCAACCATCAGGTTTCCGCGTTGATGCAGCAAAATGCCCTTAATGAACAGTCTACCGGCGGGGTGTATCTCTACCCAGCAGCACGTACCGGTGCACAGGTGGAAAGTCAAATCGGTAAACTGATGGTATCCCTAGGTCCGGTGGGAACCGAAGCCAACGGTTCTCGGGCACTGCTGCAAATACGCACCGCCGACAACTCGCCTCTGACAGCATTTCACGCTATAGTGGATTGGGGTCAGGTCGATCCCTCTTCCGGCAAACCCCTGCTCGCCGATACGCTTAGCCAGCCGATTACCGTACCGGCTTCACTGCTGCCCAAGCCCCAAGCCACTATCGAGCTACTCCTTAGCGGCCTAGCCCCTGAGCAAGTGGGGTATATTCGATTACACAGCATCACCGCCAACAGTGCGGATAACCCCGCTGCGCACGACGCTATCAAGCCGCGGTCCCGGCAATAGCGCTTGATACCCGTCATACTGCCTGTTGCATAGGCGTTGGCAATACTCGGCCCAATACCTGGGCCCCGCCTAGCGGGGCCGCGACCTATCGCGTTGGTTTTCGCTCAAAAAAAATCCCGCCGAAGCGGGATTTTTGTCTTTTTACAACAATCAGTTAAGGTAGCATGGACGGCTGATCCGCGCCCTCTTTCTCTACTTTTTGCTGCAGCATATGTTCACGTTTCATGCCCAGTTTAAGTGCCAGGGCAGAGGCGACATAGATGGAGGAGACCGTACCGATGGTCACACCAATCAACATGGTTACCGAGAAGCCGGCCAATATCGGTCCACCAAAGATAAACAACATCAATACCACCATCAAGGTAGTGGCCGACGTCATTAAGGTTCGGCTTAGCGTTTGGGTCAGAGATACGTTGATAATTTCGTAAGAGTTGCCGCGACGAATTTTACGGAAGTTTTCGCGGATACGGTCGGAAACCACAATACTGTCGTTAAGTGAATAACCGATGACCGACATCAGCGAGGCAACGATGGTCAAATCGATTTCCACATGAAATAGCGCCAGTACCCCCATGGTAATCACCACGTCATGGGCAAGGGCCAACACTGCCCCCAGCGCCAAACGCCATTCGAACCGGAAACCAACGTAAATCAGGATACAAATCAGCGCCACCAGCAGCGCCATACCGCCGGCTTGTGCCAGATCGCTGCCCACACTTGGCCCAACGAACTCAATACGTTTAACCACCGCGTTTTGGTTGAACGTCTGGTTAATCACACCAAGCACTTTATTACCCAGTTCCTGGCCGGCACCTTGCTGAACCGGAGGCATACGCACCATAAGATCACGGCTGCTGCCAAAGTTCTGGACCAAGGGATCCTTGAAACCGGCTTTTTCCAATGAACTACGCATGACGTCCAAATCAACGGCTTTTTCAAGGTTGACTTCAATGACCGTCCCGCCGGTGAAATCCAGTCCCCAGTTAAACCCTCGCACCGACATAATGGCGACAGAGATAATTAACAGCGTGATCGAGATACTGAACGCCACATAATCCCAGCGCATAAAGTCATAGACTTTACGACCGTAATTTAAATCTTCAACACTATGTTGTTTCTGAGCCACGACCCACTCCTAAATTGACAGCTTGCTGATACGTTTACCGCCGTAAAGCAGGTTAACGATGGCACGAGTGCCGACAATCGCCGTAAACATCGAGGTGGCAACCCCAATGGCGGTGGTAATGGCAAAACCCTTAATAGAACCGGTGCCTACCGCATACAGAATAATAGCGGTAATCAACGTAGTAACGTTGGCATCCACGATACTGGAGAAGGCACCACGATAACCTTCATGGATGGCCTGCTGGACGGTGCGCCCATTCTTCAGTTCTTCTTTGATACGCTCGTTGATCAACACGTTGGCATCCACCGCGACGGCGAGGGTCAACACAATCCCGGCAATACCCGGCATGGTTAGCGTCGCCCCCGGCAGCAAGGACATAATGCCCACGATCATAACCAGATTGGCTACCAGCGCGGTGGTGGCAATCAAACCAAACTTCTTATACCACACCACCATAAATACGATGGAGGCCACCAGTCCCCACAGGCAAGCCTGTAGCCCTTGGTTAATATTCTGCATTCCCAAGGTTGGCCCGATAGTGCGTTCTTCCACAATCTGGATCGGTGCGATTAGCGCCCCGGCACGCAGCAACAGCGATAGCTGACGCGCTTCATTAGGATTATCGATACCGGTAATACGGAAACTGTTGCCAAGACGTGACTGGATAGTGGCAACATTGATGACATCTTCCTTTTTCACCAGAATAGCGCGTCCGTTGGCGTCTTTTTTACCACTGTCCTTATATTCAACAAACAGTGTCGCCATCGGTTTGCCAATATTGTCCTTGGTAAAATTGGACATATTGGTGCCACCGGTACTGTCGAGCGATATATTCACCTGCGGGCGATTGTACTCATCGGTGCTGGAGGTTGAGTCGGTGATATGATCGCCGGTGAGGATAACCCGTTTGTACAGCACGACCGGTTTGCCTTCACGGGTGTATTTTACCTCTGAATCTCCCGGCACTCGTCCGCTAGCGGCGGCGTCAGCATCGACTGAAGTGTTCACCAGGCGGAATTCCAGGGTGGCAGTAGCACCGAGAATTTCTTTGGCACGGGCGGTATCCTGGATGCCGGGCAGTTCAACCACGATGCGATCGGCCCCCTGGCGTTGTACCAGCGGTTCTGCTACACCAAGTTGATTGACTCGGTTACGCAAGATAGTGATGTTCTGCTGCACCGCGTATTCTCGCGCTTCACGCAGTCGAGTGTCCGAAATCATAGCACGCAGGCCTGTGTCGCCCACTGCGCTCAGAACCAGATCCCGGTGGCGGGGCGAGAGGTAGGACATTGCCTGATCACGCGCGGCCGTATCCCGAAAACCGATTTCGGTGCCATAGTTGTCAGTTTTACGCACCGTCGCGTAAGGAATGCCTTTTTCGCGCAAATCAGTGCGCAAGGTATCCATGGTCTGCTCCTGGAGTTTACTCAGGGCGGTGCTCATATCAACTTCCATCAGGAAGTGAACGCCACCACGCAGATCAAGGCCCAGCTTCATCGGTTCAGCGCCCAGCATTGCTAACCAGGGCGGAGTGGCCGGGGCCAAGTTCAGCGCAACGACATAATTATCGCCGAGCGCGGCCAATAACGCCTCACGAGCGCGCAACTGCACGTCCGGATTGGCGAAACGCGCCAGGATTACACCTTTCTCCAATGCAATAGATTTAGTGGTGATATGTTGTTCATTCAGGACGTTTCGGATCTGGTCCAGCGTCGTTTCACTGGCGGCGGCACCCCGCACACCAGTGATTTGTACGGCCGGATCCTCACCATATATATTTGGAAGCGCATACAGCAACCCGACAAGGAGTGCCAGGATAAGCATAATGTACTTCCATAAAGGATAACGGTTTAACACGGCAGTTCCCTTCGGGAAAATCGACTATTACAGCGCTTTTATCGTACCTTTCGGCAGAACAGCGGCCACAAAATCACGTTTGATGACCACTTCATTGGTATCATTAAGCGCAATCGAAATATAGCCAGTGTCTGAGACTTTGGTGACCCGACCAACCAGACCGCCGGTAGTCAGCACTTCATCGCCTTTACCAATGGAGTCCATCAGTTTTTTATGATCTTTAGCGCGTTTTTGCTGTGGACGCAGAATCATGAAATAAAAAATCAAACCAAATACGACCAGCATGATCACCAGAGAGTAAGGACTTCCCTGAGACGAGCCAGCAGCAGCGTCAGAACTGAAAAAACTCATTTAAATTCCCTCATTGTTATTTAACTCGACGACTAAAGGTGGAACAGGTTGCCCTCTTCGACCATAAAATTCTTCAACAAAGCGATCTAATTTACCCTCATCAATAGCTTGACGCAAACCTGCCATCAAACGCTGATAATAACGCAAATTGTGGATGGTATTCAGACGGGCACCCAATATTTCGTTGCAACGATCGAGATGATGCAAGTATGCACGACTATAATTGCGACATGTATAACAATCACAGTGTTCATCCAGCGTCGATGTATCGCTTTTATGGATGGCATTGCGAATTTTCACCACGCCGCCAGTAACAAATAAATGTCCATTACGGGCATTGCGGGTGGGCATGACGCAATCGAACATATCAATGCCGCGTCGCACGCCTTCCACCAAATCTTCCGGTTTGCCCACCCCCATCAAATAACGGGGTTTATCCGCCGGAATTTGTGGGCAGACGTGTTCGAGGATGCGGTGCATGTCCGCTTTCGGCTCACCCACGGCCAAGCCGCCCACAGCGTAACCATCAAAGCCGATCTCTACCAGTCTTTTTACCGATACATCTCGTAAATCTTCGTAAACACCGCCCTGAATGATACCAAACAGTGCATTTTTATTTTGCATTTCGTCAAATCGTTGCCGACAGCGAACTGCCCAGCGCAACGACATTTCCATCGACTTTTTAGCATAATCGTGCTCGGCCGGATAAGGCGTGCACTCATCAAATATCATCACGATATCGGAGCCCAGATCATACTGGATCTCCATCGATTTTTCGGGGCTAAGAAAGATGGCGTCACCGTTGATGGGGTTGCGAAAATGTACCCCCTCCTCCGTGATCTTTCGAATATCACCCAAACTGAACACCTGGAAACCGCCGGAGTCGGTCAGGATCGGCCCGTGCCATTGCATAAAATCATGCAGGTCACCATGTAGTTTCATGATCTCCTGACCGGGGCGCAGCCAAAGATGAAAAGTATTGCCCAGCAAAATTTGCGCGCCGGTTTCTGTTACTTCCTGAGGCGTCATGCCTTTTACCGTACCGTAGGTCCCCACCGGCATAAAGGCCGGCGTTTCCACCACGCCGCGATCAAACACCAGTCGTCCCCGGCGGGCGAGCCCATCGGTTTTAATTAATTGATACTTCACTCAACCTCCAACACCGGATAAACAGTCCAATGCAGTAATTACCGGGCCGTAGCCCCGGCAAGATAGCTGGGCAGAGCACCCACCCAGCCTGTTAAACGTTGCCGATCGTTTCTTGGCCGGCAGCGGGATTGGCGGTGATAAACATGGCATCGCCATAGCTGAAAAAATGATACCCCCGCGCGACCGCTTCACCATAAGCGGCCATAGTATGCCGGTAACCGGCGAAAGCGGATACCAACATAATCAAGGTTGACTCAGGTAAATGGAAATTTGTGACCAGCACATCAATGATGCGAAAGCGGTAACCAGGATAAATGAAAATACTGGTATCGCCAAAAAACGGTACCAACGGTCCTTCCCCGGAGGCTTGAGCCGCACTTTCCAATGAACGCACCGACGTTGTGCCCACCGCCACCACCCGATTGCCGCGTTGCTTGCAGGCCAATACCGCATCAACCACAGACTGAGGAACCTCTGCGTATTCCGAATGCATCACATGCTTTTCCAGCGAGTCCACCCGCACTGGCTGAAAAGTGCCGGCCCCCACGTGCAGGGTGACAAACGCCATCTCGATACCTTTCTGGCGCAACGCATCCAGCAGCGGATTGTCGAAATGCAGCCCGGCGGTGGGAGCGGCCACCGCACCTGGACGCTCGCTATAGACAGTTTGATACCGTTCACGATCCGTCGCCTCGTCCGGGCGATCGATGTAAGGTGGCAGCGGAATATGACCCGCCTCGTTGAGCAGGGTTAAAACGTCGCGCTGCTCATCGAATCGCAGTTCAAACAGCGCGTCGTGGCGAGCGATCATGGTAGCGTGGATACTTTCATCATCCCCCAACAGCAGAGCGGTTCCCGGCTTGGGTGCTTTAGAGGCGCGCACATGAGCCAAAACACTGTGATCGGTCAATACCCGCTCCACCAGTACTTCAATTTTGCCGCCGCTGGCTTTGCGGCCGAACAGGCGCGCCGGAATCACCCGGGTATTGTTGAAAACCAATAAGTCACCGGGGTGCAGTTTGTCCAGCAGATCGGTGAACACACCATGCTCCATCCCGCCCGACGGTCCGTCCAGCGATAACAGGCGACAGGCGCTCCGCTCCGGCTGTGGATAATGGGCAATCAGGTTTTCAGGTAGTTCAAATGAAAAATCGGCCACACGCATCAGAATTCACTTTAAGACAAAAAACAGGCGGCTTAGTCTAGGGCTATGCGCCGCGAGCTGCAAGAAATAAGCGAATTCCCCTTTTTTTTATCTCGGCGATTTCCTTTTATTTGCATGCTACAGGGGGCGCTTGCCGCATGGGAGATGATCCATGTGCGCATGGGTGGGTTTCGCTTGCCATGTCAACATGGGTCCCACCCATCAAGCCAAGCGAAACACTCCCCATACCAACATGGATCCCACCCATCGCGCCAAGCGCCCCCCCAAGCCAACATGGATCCCTCCATATATCAGCACCAGCTATAACATTATCTTAACAAAAAGCAGATACTGATGGCCTTTACAGTGAGAATAGTGTCAAACTCGAGCCATGAATTATCTCGCCCATCTTCATCTCGCCTCATTGGCCGATAGCTCATTACTGGGCAATCTAATGGCGGACTTTGTTCGGGGTAATCCCGATCGCCAGTTTCCTGACGCCGTGGTGGCAGGTATCCGCATGCATCGGCGTATCGACGTACTGACCGATGTTCATCCACAGGTAAAGGCCGCCAAGGGATTATTTAGTCGCGATTATCGGCGTGTGGCACCCATTGCACTGGACGTGGTCTGGGATCACTTCCTGGCACGGCATTGGTCGCGGGTTGAACCCACGGTATCACTGCGTGAGTTTATTCTCAGCGCCGAGTCCACCATTGCCCCTTCGCTGCCAGGTACCCCACACGACTTTCAATCCCTGAATACTTTTTTGTGGCGTGAACGCTGGCTTGAGCAGTATGCCGAGCTGGGATTTCTGGAACGGGTGCTAAACGGCATGGCGCAACGGCGACCGAGACTGGTAGCCCTCGGCGGTATTTTTACGGAGATCGAACAGCATTACTCCGCGTTGGAGGAGATATTTTGGCGTTTATACCCCGATTTGATGCACATTGCGGCCAGCGGCGCTTATCTGGCACTTGAGCCCAATGGATAAAAATCATACACTTTTTATCAGGCTTGCCCTTTTCGTAGAAAGGGTTATTTTGTAACATTGGTTTTGAATGTTAACCATTTGATAGGTAAAAACTATCTCACTGATTGGTCCCATAGCCTTTTTTGACCGGTAACGAGACCTTATACTGGCTCTCGTTTTCTACGCTAACTTAACAACTAAGCTAACCGCTTTTTACAGGAGTACACATGGTACTGGTAACCCGTCAAGCACCAGATTTTACCGCCGCAGCTGTATTGGGCAGCGGTGAAGTCGTCAATAATTTCAACTTGAAAAGCCACATCCAGGGCAAACCCGCAGTGGTTTTTTTCTGGCCAATGGACTTTACCTTTGTATGCCCAACCGAGATTATTGCTTTTGACAAGCGTTATGAAGAGTTTAAAGAACGCGGTGTGGAAATCATCGGTGTTTCATTCGACTCTGAATTTGTCCACAATGCATGGCGTCAAGTTCCGGTAGAAAAAGGCGGCATCGGTGAAGTTCGTTATCCACTGGTTGCCGACGTGAAACATGAAATCATGCAAGCCTATGGTATCGAGCATCCAGAAGCTGGCGTGGCGCTGCGCGCGTCGTTCCTGATTGACAAAGAAGGCGTGGTTCGCCATCAGGTTGTCAACGATCTGCCGCTGGGCCGTAACATTGATGAAATGATCCGCATGGTCGACGCCCTGCAATTCCATGAAAAACACGGTGAAGTTTGCCCTGCTCAATGGGAAAAAGGGGCAGAAGGTATGGGTGCTTCCCCGGAAGGCGTGGCCAAATACTTGTCTGAAAACGCTAACCTGCTGTAATAAGGTTACCTGTACCTGGTTTTTATGTCCGGGTACATGCTGTAAAAAAACCGCCGGTTTTCCCCGCGGTTTTTTTTATGGCCAAACCCATGAACCTGGCCACCGTACCCGCGTGATTCAGCCTCGATCAACCGTTCCTACTGGTCGCCAACCGCTGCGACTTATGCCACTGCATAATGACGAAACCCATTAACAGTGCCACGACCCACACTCCGCCGACATACAGTGAAATCCGCGTTGTTGGAAAATAACCAATCAGGCCAATGATAAACAGCAGGAATGCCACCCCTATTACCGAGGTCACCACGCCGCCCGGCATCGGGAATACCAGCGCCTTTACCTGCTGAGCGCTGAGTTTGCGCCTAAAGGCAATTTGTGAGCATAAAATCATGATCCAGACCCATACTGTGGCAAAGGTTGCCAGCGAGGCGATCACCAAAAAGATGTTTTCCGGCATGATGTAATTCAGGTAGACCGCCAGCAGCAGCGCCATCATCATAACCAGCACCGTCACCCATGGGATACCTTGACGCGATACCCGCGCGAATATCGCCGGAGCATGTCCCTGACCCGCCATGCCGTGCAGCATACGCCCTACGCCGAAGACATCACTGTTGATCGCCGAGAGCGACGCCGTAAGCACCACGAAATTAAGGATGCCGGCAGCAGTATGGATGCCCAGTTTCTGAAAGGTCAACACAAAAGGGCTGCCTTCGGTGCCGACCTGATCCCACGGAAAGATCGACATGATGACAAACAAAGTGCCGACATAAAACACCAGGATCCGCCAAGGTACCGAGTTAATGGCTTGAGGAATCGATTTTTCAGGTTCGCTGGCTTCGCCCGCGGTAATACCGATAATTTCAATTCCACCATAGGCAAACACCACCATTTGCAGCGACAGGATCATGCCCATAACGCCATGGCTGAAGAAACCGCCGTTGGTCCATAAGTTATGAATGCCGGTCGGTTGCCCCCCATTACCTATGCCCCAAATGATGATGCCCAGCCCGGCGACGATCATGACGATAATGGTGGCGACCTTGAAAAAAGAAAACCAGAACTCCAGCTCACCAAAGGCCTTCACATTGAGCAAATTAATCACGCCGATGATCAGCACCACGCTGAGCACCCATACCCAATGCGGTACCGCAGGGAACCAGACGCCCATATAGATGCCAAACGCGGTGACGTCGGCAATGGCGACAATCAGGATTTCGAAGCAGTAGGTCCAGCCGGTAATATATCCCGCCAATGGGCCAAGATTATCCTGGGCATAACGGGAAAAAGAGCCGGCATTAGGGCTATGGACCGACATTTCACCCAAGGCGCGCATAATGATATAAGCCACTACCCCACCGATCAAATACGCCAATAAGACACTCGGACCGGCCATTTGAATGGCGTTGGCTGAGCCATAAAATAACCCGGTACCAATTGCGGATCCTAAAGCCATAAAGCGGATATGCCGGGTGGTAAGACCCCTTTTTAGTGTGGCGGGTGGTTGTTGCATGGCCCATTAACCCTGTTGATTTTAAACAAAAAAATAACCACGGAAAACCTCCTGTGGTTAATCGTACCTCAAACGGTCACGACCTGATGGTCAACTCGTGGTTTGCCCCGAATTTATCATAAATGGCGAACAGCGCACCGGTTGCCAGCGCCGGCGGCAACCAGGACAACCTTTGGGCTGACAGCGGCAAATGCGCAACCCACTCAGGCAACAAATTGAGGAATGGGGTGCCTTTTAGCGCGTCCACGCAGCCAAACACCAGGCTGACGAACATGATTGGAGAAATGATTAGGGTGCAATTGTTCCACCACCGCAGGGTAAAACTCATCAGAATCAACACAATGCACGGCGGATAAATGGCTGTCATGACTGGAACGGAAAACTGGATCAGATGGTCGAGCCCAAGATTGGACACCAGCATGGAAAACGCCCCGAGAATAAAGACCAGCGTCCGATAAGATAAGGGCACGTGTGCGCTGAAGAACTCCGCGCAGGCACAGGTCAACCCCACGGCAGTTACCATACAAGCGACAAAAATCAGGACCGCCAGAAACACGCCACCACTCAAGCCAAATGTATAATTAACATAGGCTTGCAAAATATTGGCGCCGTTCTGGGCCCCAGGCACTAACACGCTGCTACCCGAACCCAGTTTAAATAAGCTGATATAGACTGCGGCCAACCCCACGCCGGCGATCAGTCCGGCCAGGATGGTATAACGGGTAAGCAATGCGGCATTATTCACCCCACGCGATCGGGCTGCATTCACGATCACAATACCAAAAACCATGGCGCCTAACGTATCCATAGTGAGGTAGCCTTCGATAAATCCTTTGGAAAACGGTATATTGGCATAAACCTCAGTCGCCGGTGCAGGACTGCCGGCCGGCCACAATAGTGCAGCCATGCCCAGAATACCCAGGGCAACAATTTTCAGCGGCGCCAGATAATGCCCAACCGTATCCAGCAGGCGGCCGGGATAGAGCGAGATACCAATGACCAACGCGAAATAGACCAGGCTGTACAATAACAACGGCAGCGTCGGTGATACCCCCTGGCTGAGAAAGGGTGCCAAGCCAACCTCAAAGGATACGGCCGCAGTACGCGGCGTGGCAAACAACGGTCCCACCGCCAGATAACACACCACCGCCAACAGCAGCCCGGCTTTACGCCCGATGGGTAACGTGAGTGCGTCGATGCCGCCACCAACCCGTGCCAAGGCAATGATCGCCACCACCGGTAAACCGACGGCCGTAATCAGGAAACCGACTGCCGCCCACCACACATGATGTCCGGCCTGTAACCCAACTAAGGGAGGAAAGATGATATTGCCCGCGCCGACAAAGAGGGCGAAGGTCATAAAACCGAGTGCGAGGATATCGTTGAAGCGTAAACGCTGACTCATGGGATAATGCCGTGCCTGTTCGAGAAAGAAGAAATAAGTAAAACCTATGACTATCGGCGCATCAAGGCCGCCTAGCACAATAAACCGCGCAATTTAAACGTTTTATGCCTTTCAAGGCAATAGACTAACCCCAATGCAGAACTATCGCCTGAAAAAAAGCACTTATGCTAGTGAATACTTTCACTATTATGGGAGTTAACATGATAAATCAGCTGAACAAGTTCTGATTAAATCTTGTCCAATCCATAATAAAAAACGATGTATAGCCGGGGCAAGCAAACTTGCCCCGGAGGGATTACCAGGCGCGCTTCGACACATCTACTACCAGGCGAAGTTTGTCCCATTGCTGTTGTTCCGACAGCGAATTACCCTCTTCGGTGGAGGCAAAACCGCACTGTGGACTCAGACATAACTGGTCCAACGCTATATAGCGGGTAGCTTCTTGCAGACGGGTCACAACGGCATCAGCCTCTTCCAACTCCCCGTTTTTTGAGGTAATCAACCCCAGTACCGCCTGTTGATGACCGGGTTTGATAAAACGCAAAGGCTCAAAACCGCCGGCACGTTCAGTATCATACTCCAGGAAAAAAGCATCTACATTGACTTGGCCGAACAATATAGGTGCCACCGGTTCGTAGCCCCCTTCGGAAATCCAGGTAGAGCGAAAATTGCCTCGACAGACATGCAAACTGATCACCATATCGTCAGGTTTACCCACCAGCGCCTGATTAAGCACCTCGGCATAGATTTTCGCCAATTGTCCAGGGTCTTCGCCGCGCTCGCGGATTTGCCGCTGCTGCTCGGTCGAGCAAAGATAGGCCCAGACGGTGTCGTCAAGCTGAAGATAGCGGCAACCGGCAGCATAAAACGCCGCGATAGCATCGTGCCACACCTGTGCCAGATCGGCGAAGTACTCGGCCAAATCGGGATACACGTCAGCATCTATCGCCGCACGTCCACCACGAAAATGCATAACACTCGGGCTGGGAATGGTCATTTTGGCCACCGCATCACCGGCAATACTGTTCAGAAAACGAAAATCCTCAAGCATCGGATGGTGATTAAAGGCCATTTTACCGGTCACCTTGATGCTGCGAGCTTTAGTCTGGATGCCGTTAAATTGAATACCCTGCTCAGCGTCGTAAGCACTCACTCCATCCAGACCTTCAAAAAAGTCAAAATGCCACCAGGCGCGGCGAAACTCTCCGTCAGTGACCACTTGCAAACCCAGCTCCCGCTGTAGGGCAACCACCCGGGTAATTTCCTGGTCTTCCACGCTACGCAGTTGTGCCGCGGTGATGCTACCGTGCTGGAACTGCTGGCGCGCCAGTTTAATGGCCTGCGGCCTTAGTAGGCTACCGACCACGTCGGCGCGAAAAGGGGGAACATCTCGTTGCAAATTTTTCGACATAACATAGCTCCGATATCACGGCAGGCATAAGGTATCACCCAAAGTTGGGTTAAATCATCGAGAATGTAAGACAGCGGATTGCCGGTTAACCACCTAGTGACCAAATAGTTCACCAAGGAAACAGTTGCGGTCCGTTATTCATGGACATCCGGACGTCCATTTTTCAAGGGGAATGGTAACATGTACCCTGCAAACCGGCGGCGAAATAACCTCATAAGACATGAAAATTATTCACATTCCATTTATTCAAAGCCGATATCATACCAGGCTTTTTAGTCGGGCCGACTCGGACAAAAAAGGGTACCCCGCCGTTCAGCTCGGCCTTGTCCAACGCGGCGACCAGGGGAATTAACCGTAGTCAGGGCAAGACGCCCTGTGGGCGGGATTAATCATACAGATTAGGCAGGCGGCTGGGTTATTGCGTTGTTTTCCAACAAAAGGGGCGGGACAATCAACCGGTTAGGCAGAGTAAATACAAAACGGGTACCCGCGCCCGGCTCGCTGATGATATCCAATCGCGCATCATGATTGCTCAGCGCATGTTTAACAATGGCCAATCCTAATCCACTGCCCCCGGTCTGACGTGAACGGGCTTTATCGACCCGGTAAAAGCGCTCGGTCAGGCGCGGCAGATGTTCAGGGGCAATGCCCGGGCCATTATCACTGACCTGAAATTGCGCCCCAGCGGCAGTACGCTGCCAGCATATTTCGATACGCGTTCCAGCAGGGGTATGAATCACCGCGTTATAAATCAGGTTCGACATGGCACTGCGTAACTGCTCCTCATTGCCGCGCACCTGCAATTGTTCGTTGATACGAAACACCATATCGTGCCGGCCTTGACTGAGGCCCGCAGCGCTTTGTTGCAGACGTTTCAGAATGGCAGGAACATCGATCCGTTCATTAATTTCTCCCTGAGGTGCTGCTTCCATACGCGATAGCACCAATAGTTGTTTCACCAGTCGTTCCATACGCTGAGTTTGATCTTGCATGGTATGGACAGCTTTGATCCGCATCGCTTGATCCATATCCAGATCATTCATCATTTCCAAATACCCCTGCAACACGGTTAATGGTGTGCGCAGTTCATGGCTGGCATTGGCAAAAAAGTTACGCCGGGCACCTTCAAGCTGGCGCATTTGCGTGACATCACGAATCACCATTAATAGCTGATCGTCAGTGTAAGGCATGACGCGAAATTCTACATAACGCTGATTACTGAGCAGCAACGTGAGCGGACGCTGAAAAGACTGGCTGTGCATATACGCATTAAATTCAGGATAACGCAGAAGATTCAAGATGTGTTGCCCGTTATCTTCCGGCCAACGAAACCCCAGCAGTTGCTGTGCTAGACCGTTACACCAAAAGATATGACCGTCGATGGTCAACATTACCAAGGCGTCAGGCAGGGTCTCGGCCCCGCTGCGAAAACGTTTGAACAAGGTCGCCAACTCGCGCCGACGACGACGATGACGCAGTTGCATCTGATGCAGACCATAAAATAGCGGTTCCCACGTGCCTTTACCCACTGGCGGTGTTCGGCGCAGATCCTGCCATAACCAGTGCGACAGCCGCAGCTGGTAAAAATAGTTTCGTACCAGTGCGACCAGCAACGCTGCTGCCAGCAGCCAGCCAAGGTGGCCAACAAACACCGACAATAGCAACGCCGGCAGGCAAAAAGCCCCCAACTCCACCAACAATTTTCGCCAGGATAAAGGTTCTAGCACCAGGCGATCTCCTCTGATGTCGCGTTAATAGCGGGCCGAAAAACGGTAGCCAGTACCACGTACCGTTTGCACCATTCTATCGTGCCCACCCGATTCCAGCGCTTTGCGCAAGCGGCGAATATGCACATCCACCGTGCGGTCTTCCACATAGACATTTGTACCCCAGACATGGTTGAGCAGCTGCTCACGACTATATACCCGTTCGGGATGGGTCATAAAGAAATGCAATAACTTAAATTCGGTTGGTCCCATATCCAACGCCAGATCATTAGAGGTTACCCGGTGCGACGAAGGATCCAGGCTGAGTCCCTGTACCTCGATTTTGTCTTCCACTGCCATCGGTGAAATCCGGCGCATCACTGCTTTAATTCGTGCCAGCAACTCTTTTGGGGAAAACGGCTTGGTGATATAATCGTCCGCGCCCACCTCCAGTCCTCGGACACGATCTTCCTCCTCCCCCCTGGCGGTCAACATCATAACCGGAATATCGCGGGTGAGTATCTCTCGCTTCATATGTTTGATAAATTGAATTCCCGAACCGCCCGGCAACATCCAGTCGAGTAATACCAGATCTGGAAAAGGCTCAGCCATTAAGCCGACCGCTACGCCATAATCCTCGGCCTCAATCGGGTGGAAACCATTTTGCTCTAATACAAAGCACACCATTTCACGAATCGGTGCTTCATCTTCCACGACCAATATGCGTTTTGCCATTATTTTCCTGCCATGAATCTCTGCGGTTAACATGCCCGGGCATTATGCGTCACTTTTATGACAGATTTATTAAAATCAGCGCTTCCTGCTGCAAGCATAGTTGCAGGTCCTTTTTTTTGGTATAACTTGCCGAAGATAACCTTTACCACGGCATCGTCCAGGGGAACGCTTTATACTCTCACCCTGACGTAAGCACTCACGCTGGAGTTCCATGCGGATCATTCATACTTCCGACTGGCATTTGGGTCAGTCGTTTTACACTAAAAGTCGGGCCAGGGAACATCAAGCATTTCTAGACTGGTTGGTGGCGCAGGTAGAGCGGCACCAGGTCGACGCGGTGATCGTGGCCGGTGATATTTATGACACTGGGACCCCACCCAGTTATGCCCGCGAACTGTTTAACCATTTTGTGGTGGCGTTACAAGCACTACAGCCCACCGGCTGCGAGCTGATTGTCATGGCCGGCAACCACGACGCGGTAGCAACCTTAAACGAATCCCGTTCCCTGCTGGCTTGTATGCACACGAGAGTTATTGCAGGCGTCGGGGTGACTAACGGTGTCGATAACCCAGTGATGGTGCTTAACCAGCGTAACGGAAAGCCAGGTGCCATTCTGTGTGCCATCCCATTTTTAAGACCGCGCGACATGCTGTTAAGCCACGCCGGACAATCCGCGCCGGATAAACAACGGGCGTTGGTCGATGCCATTGCCGGACATTACCAGACGCTATACCAACAGGCACTTAACCTGCGCGCGCAACTGCCGGGGTCGCTACCAATCATCGCCACCGGCCACTTGACCACCGTCGGTGCCAGCACTACGGACTCCGTGCGTGATATCTATATTGGCAGCCTGGAGGCATTTCCCGCCCAGCTGTTTCCGCCGGCGGATTACATTGCCCTGGGCCATATCCACCGACCGCAGTGCGTTGCTGGCCAAGAACATATTCGCTACTGCGGTGCCCCCATTGCCCTGAGCTTCGATGAAGCCGGACAACCAAAACAGGTGAATCTGGTCAGTTTTGATGAAAACAATTCGCCCGATACCGTGCCGCTGTTGGTACCGGAAACTCAAGCCCTGCGCCTGCTTAAAGGTTCACTAACGGAAATCGAAGCCAGCCTTCAGGCGTTTAGCCATACCCCCCCAGGCCCTCCGGTGTGGCTGGATATCGAAGTGACCACTGATGTTTATCTCAACGATATTCAGCAGCAGATCCAACGAATGGCAGCCGACCTGCCGGTGGAAATCGTGCTTCTGCGCCGAAATCGGGAACAGCGGTTGATGGCCCTGACGCGCCAACATCACGAGACGCTAACTGAGCTGAGCACAGCAGACGTTTTCGAACGGCGATTGGCGTTAATACCTCAACCGGAATCAGAACAACTTGACCGGATTCGGATTTTATATCAACAGGTTGCCGACGACGTTAATTCAGCCCAGTCCACACCTGGAGACACGCATTGAAAATTTTGACCCTTCGGCTAAAAAATATTAATGCGCTACAGGGTGAGTGGAAAATCGATTTCACCGCTGCGCCCTTTGATCGCAGTAGTCTATTTGCCATAACCGGACCAACCGGCGCAGGCAAAACCACGCTGCTCGATGCGATTTGCCTGGCGCTTTATCACCGCACACCGCGCCTGGACAGGACACCGGGGCAAGATTTAATGACTCGGCATACTGCCGAATCCCTGGCAGAAGTTGAATTTGAGGTCAAGGGTGTCGGCTACCGTGCGTTCTGGAGCCAGCGCCGGGCCAAAAATCAGCCTGAAGGCAAGCTGCAGGATATCAAGGTAGAGCTGGCGCGTATCGGAGATGGAGTGATCCTGGCGGAAAAAATCAGCGATAAACTGCGCCTGACTTGCGAACTCACCGGGCTGGATTTTGCTCGTTTCACCAAATCGGTACTCCTGGCACAGGGGGACTTTGCCGCCTTCCTTAATGCCGATGCCAAACAACGTGCGGAGCTGCTGGAAGAACTCACCGGTACCGATATCTATGGGCGCATCTCCGCCGATATTTTCGATCATCATAAACAGGTCAAAACCGATCTCGACATTCTGCAGGCGCGCGCCGCAGCCATCGAATTACTCACTGAAAGCCAACTCGCGCAGCTTGATGCTCAACAGTTGGCTCAGCAAACCGAATTGGCCCGTCTCAACGATCTGCAGGCACTGGAGCAGCGGCATCACGCCTGGCTGACCGGGCATCGCCAGCGACGAGATCAACTCACCAAAGCCGAGACCGAACGCCAAACGACCGACACTGCCCTCCATGAGTCCGAAGATGCTCTCGGGCGTTTGGCGCGTGGAGAACCGGCGGAAAAGCTCAGGCCGTTGCTCGATGGACTGCAAACCTGCATCCAGGCCCAGACCCGTCAGCACGATGATCTTATTGCCTCGGATGTTCAACAAACCCAACTGCAACAAGCGCTGCAACCCCTAAGCTCAGGTCTGGAGACTGCGCGTCAAGCCAGTCAGCAACAGGCTGAGTACCAACAGCAGCAGCAGCAGTTGATCGATGAACAGATCGTTCCGTTGGATCAAAAAATAGCCGGACTCGATCAACTGGCCGTACAACAACAGCAGCAAAACGACCTGTTGATCGGTCAACTAAAACAGCGACAAGCGACACTCGCGGTAACTGAGCAACAGCAACGGCAAGTCATGGCATTGGCCGCTGAAACCGAAGGTTTTCTGCGCCAACATGCACCTTGCCAACAATGGGGGGAACTGTTGCCACTCTGGCGCGAAAATGTCGCTTATCATCGGCGTGAGCAACACGAAATCAGCGAGCTAACCCACCAAACCACCGCGTTGGCAGGTGAATGGCAAGCACGAGAAACTGCCCGCCAATCTGCGCTGGACAGCACCAACCAGATTCGCCAAAGCGTCGATACCGCCCACCAGGAACTGGCGTCACTGCAACAACAGCGGCAAACGCTGGAAACGGAATATTCAGAGACCAACCTGCGCACCGAGTTGCAACAAAGCCAACAACAAAGCCTTCTGCGCGCCAGGCTTTCAACCTTATGCACGCAGATCGAACCACTGAACCGGGATCTGTCCAGGCAGCAACTGCGCGAAACCCAATTACAGCAGGAGTGTGCCAAGCTTACCGAGAGCCTCTGCGGGCAATTACGCATCCAGGCAGATAAAACGGCACTGCTTGAAGAAGTGCGTGCCCGATACGTGCTGGAACAGCAAATTGTCTCGCTTGAACAACACCGAAAAAGCTTACAACCCGGCATCCCGTGCCCCGTCTGCGGGGCCATCGAACATCCGGGCATCGACACGTATCAGGCTCTGCGCCCTGAGGAAACCGACCGGCGCCGGCTGGCGCTGGATAAAGAAGTGAAAGAGATTAACGCCGGTGTGGTAGCGGCACAAACCCGTTATGACATGCTGCAAACCCAACTACACCAGATCAACGACGAGCTGACGCAGCTAAAACTGCAATCCATCACGCTTGATGAAAACTGGCATCAGACCACCGCCGCGCTAGGCGTCAGTCTGTCCGCCGACGATACGGCTGCAGTCAACCACTGGCTAACACAGCATGATACCCACGAACAGGAATTGGCCCACCGACTGGATGCCCGACGACAGCTTAATCAACGCTGGCAGACGGCGCGCGATGCCCTTAACGATGCCAACACTCTTTGCCAACAGGCCGAAGGGCGATTAACGCTGACCAGCCAACAGCGGGATGCCGCAGCGCAGACGCTACTCGAGGTACAACAACGTCTCCAGTCTCGAACGCACCACATTGCACAGTGGGTGACACAGCGTGACGAAGCCATCGCACAGCTTGGGCTAACAATGCCCGCGGATGGCGATATGGATCACTGGCTGACGGAACGCCAACACGAATGGCGCCAATGGCAAGAACATAGTCAACGGGAACACGAAGTTAAAAATCAACTTGTCGCCCTTAACGGCAACCGGGTTAATCAGCAGGAGACTTTGCTGGATCTGACGCAACAGATCCAGCACCTGGCCGAGCAACATCAACAGACCCTCAGCACGCTTGGTCAACTAAGGGAAAATCGCATTCGGCTCGGTGGTGATTTAAGCGTGGCACAGCTTGGCGCCCGATTACGTACCCGGGCGCAGGAACTAGAGCACACGCGTCGCCAGGCGGAACAGCATCTGCAACAGGCGCAAGAACAATTACACCGGCTTACCGGGAACATTGATGCGCAGCGGCGCCAATTGACCACGTTTACCGAACAAGCGCAACGGGCGCAAGCAGCCCTTGACGAGGCTCTGGTCTCGAGTCCTTTTGCCAATGTCGATGCGCTGCGCGCTGCACTGCTGCCAGCGCAGGAACGTGACCGATTGCAAAAATTGCGGGATCAATTGGAACAACGGCGCCAACAGACGGACATACTATGGCAACAGGCGCAACACAGTCTACGGCAGTGGCAGGATGAGCGCCCCGCCACACTGGACGTCGCAACCGATTTGCCTGCGGTCGAACAACACCTAGCCGAATTGCAAACCCGACTCTGGGAACAGGCGCGGCTTTCAGGCCAAATCCAGCAACAACTGGCTAATCATCAGCAACACCGCCTCGAGCAACAAACACTGCTAGATCAGATAATGCAAAGCGAACGACACTATGCGGACTGGAGCTATCTCAATGAGTTGATCGGTTCCAAAGAGGGGGATAAATTCCGCAAATTTGCCCAAGGGCTGACGCTGGAACACCTGATTTACCTCGCCAACCAACAGCTCTCACGCCTGCATGGCCGCTATCAACTACAACGCAAATCCGCAGCAGAACTGGAACTCGAAGTGGTGGATACCTGGCAAGGCGACGCGGTGCGCGATACCCGCACGCTCTCTGGCGGAGAGAGTTTCCTGGTAAGTCTGGCGCTCGCCCTGGCGCTTTCGGATCTGGTCAGCCATAAAACCCGCATTGATTCGCTGTTTCTCGACGAAGGATTTGGCACCCTGGATGCCCAAACACTGGATATTGCGCTCGATGCACTGGATTCACTCAATGCCACCGGCAAAACGATTGGCGTGATAAGCCATGTGGAAGCCATGAAAGAACGTATTCCAGTGCAAATCAAGGTCAAAAAGATTAACGGACTTGGGCTCAGTCGCCTGGAAGCGCGCTTTGCAGTACATCAATAAAAAATGTCGAATTAAGGTTAATTAAATAATGAAGTCATTGTGTTTTAGGATAATTCGTCATAAAGCAAAAAAAATCCTTGCCGATTTTACGCGCTCAATGCGCTATCATGCGCGCTGCGTATGAATAACCCGCGCGCGTGCAGGCGTGCCCGGTCAGGGACATAACATCATGTTTTGGTTTAAGAATATTATGATTTACCGTCTAAACCGCGAGCTCGTGTTATCGGCGGAAGAGATGGAAAAACAATTGGCGGGCGCCGCATACACCCCGTGCGGCAGCCAGGATATGGCAAAGTCGGGATGGGTGTCCCCATTGGGTGACAAGAGCCAGGCGTTAACCCACGCTGTCAACGACCAGATTTTAATTTGCGTGCGCAAAGAAGAAAAAATCTTACCGTCCTCGGTGATAAAACAGGAATTGCAGGGCAAGATTGAGAAACTGGAAAACGATCAAAGCCGCAAGCTGCGCAAAACGGAAAAAGACGCGCTTAAAGATGAGGTCCTTTTTAGCCTGATGCCACGAGCGTTCAGCCGCTTTAGTCAGACCTTCATCTGGCTGGACACCACGCGCAGCCTGGTCATTGTTGATGCCGCCAGCGCAAAAAAAGCAGAAGATGCCCTGGCGCTATTGCGTAAATCCCTTGGCTCGCTGCCGGTGGTGCCGCTGACGCTGGAAAATCCTATTGAGCTTACCCTGACGCAATGGGTGCGCGGTGGCGAAGTGCCCGCGGGTTTCCAGGTGCAAGATGAGGCTGAATTAAAGGCACTGCTGGAAGATGGTGGGATTATCCGCTGCAAAAAACAAGATCTGGCCAGTGACGAAATCGCCGCACATATTGAAGCCGGGAAAGTGGTGACTAAACTTGCCCTTGATTGGCAGGAGCGAATTCAATTTATCCTGGCCGACGATGCCACCCTCAAAAGGCTGAAATTCGCCGATACGCTGCGCGAACAAAACGATGATATCGATCGGGAAGATTATGCCCAACGTTTCGACGCTGATTTTATCCTGATGACCGGCGAGCTTGCGGGATTAATTGAGCAACTCATCACCGCCCTCGGTGGCGAAGCCCAGCGCTGAGCATAATGTCAGGTCGGTAGCCCGCAATGCCCATGGCGGCATTGCGGGCTACGCTCATGAGGCAACCGCCAATGGGCGCCTCAGGCAAAAATCATTTACTTAAATATTTGCATAGGTAGGCGCTGGCTTCCGCCACTTGCACAATAAATTCACTTTGCGTTGGCACAAAAAACACCTCGCCAGGCATAAAGACCTGCCAATCATGGGAACCCGGTAATAACACCCGTAATGCGCCGTTTAGTACGGTCATTTCTTCGGGCTGGGCAGTGGTGAACGTATATTCGCCGGTTTCCATCACACCGACGCTGGCCCGGCCAATACTTGCGGAATCAAATCCAATGGACTTTACTTTTCCAGCAAAATACTCATTAACGTTCAGCATAAATCTATTCCTTTACGATAATAATTTCAGTCATTCATATTAAAAGGCGAATCAATGATTTGTCACGCCTTATTGCCAAAAAATGACGGACCAAAAGCAGAATCGATATGTTGTCTCGCCAACGAATAGATTAACCGGAATCAGTCGGTTGATTCCCTGGGGCAAAAGCTGAAGTTTAGCCTTTATCTACGCCTTGATAACGCTGTTTGGCATCCTGCGCTTCCGACTCAGTATCATGTTCACTGATAAGAGTATTCGGCTTAGGATGATCGGCGCGCAGCTCGAACTTTTGCTTGGTTTCGCCCGGCAGTCCTTGTTCTTTTCGCACAATACGCGCTTCACGTGGATAGGGGGGATTGCTTGCCATGCGACTATTCCTTCTAGAGTGGGTTCATTAATCCAGTATAGCTTAAGCCACTGGATTGCACTCAGGGTCTTGAGCAACCCAATTGGCACTGCGGCTGCAACTGCCGGACTATCGCGGCAACGACCCCATCAGGCGACACGGCAGCGTCGAACACATGATGGGCAGCATCCTGGTACAACGTTTCCCGCGCTAACAGGACCTCGGCAATTTCCTCAACGATCGGCCGTCCGGTAAGACTCGGACGCTGATCGTCTTGCGGAAAGGCTTCAAGTCGCCGTGCCAATACATCGGCGTGCGCATGCAGATAAATTACCGTGCCGTGGCTTTGCATAAACTGGCGATTGGCTGCCGCCAAAACGATACCGCCGCCTGTCGCGATCACCTTGCATACACCGGTGACCCTTTTTAATACTTCGCTCTCTTTTGCCCTGAAACCCGCCCATCCTTCTCTCTCAACGATTTGTGCCACACTTTGGCCGGTAGAACGCAGCAACATTTCATCGGTATCGGTAAATTCATACCCCAGCGTCAGGGCCAATAGCTGGCCAACGGTGGTCTTGCCGCAACCCCTTGCGCCAACCATAAAAATGGGCTGTGTCATTAACTGCATATCCTTTTGTTTTTTTTGTATCAATTGTTATTCACTCTCTCCGCCAAGCGTCGACACCTGGGGATAACGGCCTTGTTCTATCGAGCTGCGCATCATATCACCGACTGCACGCAGGCACTAACCGGCGAGTTTGCTTTTGGAAAAAATGGTTGCATGCCTAAAGGAAATAACTGGGACGAGAATATAAATCATTAAATACCCTATTTTGATAAGGTTGTCCCTACTTAAATTCCGAATAATAGATCATGTTGCAAAAACGTCAGCACCGATTTTAGCGATTTGCTCACCCGCGGAATGTTTCGTACCACACACTGGACTGGATTCAATAACGATCATAGCAGTAATAGTCATAACTGGACGATAGCGGAGGCAAAAACCCTGCATAAAAAAACGCGTGATACCGTAGGTTCGTCGCCTTACTGGTGATTCATGGCGGTAAGAGGGTCAGTCACGTTGCCGGTCCACTTTTCTACTGCGCTCGCTCATCGCTGGCACGATAAGTGAAACGGTTCAGCTCATGACGTATTCATTGGCCAAACGATAGGCCAAACATCATATTCCAAGGGTTATAAGAAGATCATCAAGGGGATAGGACGGACAATGCGTCGCGAGGAAGAGACATCATAGGGGATGGCATGGGATGTTAATGCCCACTGGCGGCTAAACTGCCAGTGGGGGAGGTTCGAATTTGACTTAATTGTGAATAGCAGTCTGCAACTTCATTGCACTCTTTTCGCCAGGCTTACGCAGCGTTAATGATATTATTAACGACACGATCAGGAGAACCAGAATTAAATGGAAAGTGGCAAGAAATCCACCAAAGAGTGAAGCAACAATAGAACCGATAATACTACCAATACCAAAACCCAGATAAATCACACCGTAGTTTTTAGTCAGGTTATTCAACCCAAAGAAATCACTTACCAGTGAAGGGTACACCGTAATCGTGCCGCCAAAACTAAACGCAATGCAGGCAATCGACATAAAAAACAGCACCGGACTGAGGTGAGTGAATAACAATGATACCATACCAACCAGCGAGACGACCTGCGCCAGGGAGATCACACGAATACGCGACATTCTATCGGAGAGCACACCGAGTACCAGTCGGCCACCGAGGTTTGCCACCGCGATAATGGTTACCGCATTAGCCGCCGCTAGCGGGGACATATGGACCAGGCTTTCACCGATATCCTTCGCCACACCGATAACATACAGTCCGCTCATGCAGGCAGTTAAAAACATCATGGCCAGCAGCCAGTACTGCGGCATACGGATACATTCTGCCAATGAAAAGTCGCGAACCGCGCGGGTTTTTATGGTCTGTTGCGCCGGAGCATCCTTCATCAGCAGTCCGCCGGCGATCACCATGAGCATGGCTATCAATCCCCACAATTCAAAGGTCCGTTCCAGGCTGTAATGCGCCAACAATTGGCTATTGATATATTTAAACCCCAGACTCCCTAAACCATAGGCTCCAATCGCGCAGGCGGATATAACGCCCTTACGTTCTGGAAACCATTTTACACAGTTGGACAAGGTCATCAAATAACCAATGCCATCAGCAAACCCGACTAGCAGCCCAGCACAGACCCAAAGCATCACCAAGTTACTGGCATACGCCGTCAGGCAAAATCCTATCCCTAACAGCAGGCCTGCGCCGAGGGTCACGTTACGTACGCCAAACCGGTCCTGAAATTTACCGGCCACCGATGATGCCACCGCCAGCGCCAGGCTTAGCAGCCCAAAGGCGAAAGCAACCTGGCTGACGGGCTGGTGCAGTTTATCTGCCAATGGGCTATTGAATAGACTCCAGGTATAAACCGACCCCAAAGCGAATTGCGTCACGATGGTGCCAAACAACGTCAGCCACCGCATACGATTATGACTTTGCGTTTTCATGTGTTGCCTCGCGTTCATTAGTTTTTAAAAGCCGATACCCAGCGTTCGGGTTTGATGGCTTTACTATATGGGAAGGGCAACATGAGCAGATCAAATAAGGAATGAAATACCGCTAATCAGGAATGAACTGCCCGTCAGCGGGTATGAAATAACAGATTAATCCTGCGGATGAATACGCAACGGGGATAAAAAAATGAACAGGTTAACTAATATAAACATATATTAAACATTATCGTTTATGTCCGCAATTTAATTAACACATTTAACCCTATATTAATCTGGCAGCAGTAACCATTATAGAAAAGTATTGTTGCTGAAAAGTATTGTTGCCACGCATGCCATGACCCCGGTTCGTCAACCCATTGCAGCCGATTCAGATGGTGTCAAAGGTCCACCGAGGCGGGTTCGTCACTACCACCCGTATTTTGATTCGGTTGCGGCTCGTCGCCATAAAAGGTCGTACCGATACGGATAATATCCCGTCCTTGTCCCCGTCGATGTTTATTCGTGTCGCGCAGTGAATAAATGCACCCACAATACTCCTGTTGATAAAAACGCTCCCGTTTGCTGATGTCAATCATGCGCGCGGACCCGCCCTGCTTGCGCCAGTTATAGTCCCAATAGGTCATGCCGGGATAATGGCCTGCTGCGCGCTGACCGCAGTTGTTGATCTGATCCTTATTTTTCCAGCGTGAAATGCCCAAGCAGCTGGATATCACACTAAACCCATGTTCATAGGCATAAAGCGCGGTACGCTCAAAACGCATATCAAAACACATGGTGCAGCGAATGCCTCGCTCAGGCTCGCTCTCCATACCTTTCGCCCGGGCAAACCAGTTATCGCTGTCATAATCCGCATCCACGAACGGCACCTGGTGTTTAGCGGCAAAACGGATATTTTCATCCTTGCGAATCAGGTATTCGCGTTGCGGATGAATATTGGGATTATAGAAAAAAAGGGTGTAATCGATACCGGACGCACTCAAGGCTTCCATCACTTCACCGGAACATGGGGCGCAGCATGAGTGCAATAGCAGCCTATCGGCGCGCTGGGGCAGTACCAGAACCGTTCGTTGAGGGTCTTTTGTCATGGGCATTCTCCCGCAGGCTGTGAATAAAAGCAGTTGCCGGAAAAGATAGCATAAAAAAAACCGCGACTGTCCAGGCAGCCTAAACGAACCGGATAAAAAGAGGTAATAATTAAAAAAGAGTTGTTATACATTGAAAAGCCGCATTACGCGGCTTTAATCACACATTAAGCGGGCACGTCACGCCAGACGGATCAACTCGTAAGGAACAAAGCGTTCTGAGCGGTCCTTTACCTGGACACAATGTGCACGTTCAGCCTTCACGGCCGGTAGTCCCTGGGTATCAATGGCTTGGGCCACAGACACCTCTCCGGTAGCGGCAATCATCACTTTCTGACCGGGGATAATGGCATTGCGATTCCTGTCATAAACCTGAATCATTTTTTCCTCCAACCTTGATTAAACACTGGTTAAAAGTATAACCCCCATCATTACAAATAGAGTTGTGTTATATCAAAAAAGGTTTAATAGACATTGTGTAACCCTAACAGTGTAAATTGGTAACAATTTACTAAAAACCTTTACGCCTGCCATCTTTCGCATAGGTCATTAACGGGCTAAATTTATGCTCATCAGATTGAGCAAATAACCGCATCCGCTGCGCAGATATACACGTTTAAGGGTCAAGATTATGCAATCAGAAGAACAACGTCTTATTGAGGGTCTGTTTCAGCGTCTGAAGCAAACGGAACAGCAGGCCGGACCGCGTGATACCGGGGCTGATCGTCAAATCCAGGAATTTATCCAACTGCAACCCGCCGCGCCTTATTATATGGCACAATCAATTCTTATTCAGGAAGCGGCGCTAAAGAACCTGCATCAGCAGGTTCAGCAGTTGGAAGCACACGTCACTGCACTCAAAAACGCATCGGCGCCCAGCGGTGGTTTTTTGAGTAACCTCTTCGGCGGCGGCGCTTCCAGAACCAGCCGACCGCAGGAAGCGCCGATGTGGAATAATCAGCCGCAGCACCCCTCCGCCGGTGGATATGGCGCCCCGCAGACCCCGCCGCCGGGATACAACGGTTACGCCCAGGGTTATGGGCAGCCACCGGTTCAGGCCCCGGCGCGCGGCAGTGGTTTTATGGCCGGCGCGTTGCAAACAGCCGCTGGCGTGGCGGGAGGCATGGTGCTGGGCAATATGCTAACCGGCATGTTTCACAATAGTCGACCGGAAGAAATTGTGAACGTGATCCAGCAACCGCTGGATGCCGCCACGGATCCGCTGACCCATCAGGATTTTTCCAGTGACAATCTGGACACCTTCAACGATGTATCGGACAGTCGCTTTCTCGGTAATAACGGCATGGGTATAACGGACCGTGATGTGGGGACCGACGACAACTTCGCCGATACCCGCTTTGGCGCCGATAACGATTTCGGCACCAACGATGACTTCAACGACGACGACGACAGCTTTGTGTGACGGCTCCCCGCCGTAAACGGCGAGGTTTCTCACTTCTAGGCCGCAACCGTCTGTGCGACGGATTTACGCTGCATCAGCCAGCAGACAGGATTGTATTAATCGGCTGATAGCGTCGGGTGGCCATCAGCTGATGTGATTCCCAACGATCGTGTGCCGCCTGAAGGTTTAACCAGAAATCATCGTCCATTTCAAACAATGCCGCCAGCCTGGTCGCTTCTTCAACGCTCAAGCGGCGGGTACGGTTCACAATCTGGCCGATCACTTTGCGAGATAATCCCATCGCATCGGCCAATTGCTGCTGAGTGATATTAGACGGTTTCAAAAACTCTTCATGGAGCATTTCACCCACAGTGGTCGGTTCCGCCGTAATAGTGTCCATCTCACCTCCGGTTAATATTTGTATGGGTCCAGATAAACATCAAATGCCGCGCCATCATGCCAGTGAAAAACTAATCGCCATTGAATGTTGACCCTGATGCTAGACCAACCCGCCAAACTACCATACAGACGTTCGTAATGGTTACTGCGGGGTTGGAACAATGAACGCTCCGAACTTGCCGCCGCCAGCATGCTGAGCTTGCGTCGCAGTTGATTCTCTATACTAGCGGGTAGCTCCCCGCTGCGTTGGTTACGTTGGTAAAATCGGCACAGCGCCCCTGTTTCACCTTCTTTAAAGCTTCCTATCATAGGCGCACCTGGCCAAATCCTTTGCGCTAAATGATATCCGGAAAAAACTCTCCATGCCACCATTATGGCACAACGTGCACCCAAAAAAGAACACGTATATCATTAGCACATTAAGCGGTCTTTGTGGTCACGAATAAAAAGTCCCGGCCGCAGGGCCGGGACTTTTTGACATAGCGCGCCGTTGCAGGGGGCTGAGTCCCCTGCTGCGGGTTATTTACCGCCGCGGTTTTTTATCACCTGGTCGGCAATGGCTTTGGGCGCTTCGGAGTAGTGTTTAAATTCCATGGTATAGGTCGCACGTCCTTGCGACATAGAACGCAGGGTAGTGGAATAACCGAACATTTCCGCTAATGGCACCTCAGCGCGAATCAGCTTGCTACCCAGAATATCCTCCATGCCCTGTACCATGCCGCGGCGTGAAGAGAGATCACCCATCACGTTACCCATGAAATCTTCCGGCGTTTCGACTTCCACTGCCATCATCGGTTCCAGCAGAATCGGCTGCGCCTGACGCATACCATCTTTAAACGCCATCGACGCCGCCATGCGAAACGCATTTTCATTGGAGTCGACTTCATGGTAGGACCCGAAAAACAGCGTGGCCTTAATATCCACGACCGGATAACCACCAAGCACGCCGGCGGTCAGGGTATCCTGAATACCCTTGTCAATGGACGAAATATATTCGCGCGGCACCACACCGCCTTTGATGGCATCAACAAACTCGTAGCCCTTACCGGCCGGTTGTGGTTCGAGCTTCAATACCACGTGACCATACTGTCCTCGACCACCGGTCTGCTTGACGAACTTTCCTTCCACTTCGTCAACCGTCTTTTTAATGGTTTCCCGGTAGGCAACTTGCGGTTTGCCCACCGACACCTCTACGCCAAATTCACGCCGCATGCGTTCCATCAAAATTTCTAGATGCAGCTCGCCCATGCCGGAAATAATGGTCTGGCCCGAATCATCATCGGTTTTAACCCTAAAAGAAGGATCTTCTTGCATCAACCGACTCAGCGCGATGCCCATTTTTTCCTGATCGACCTTGGTCTTAGGTTCGATGGCTTGCGAAATCACCGGATCCGGGAAGACCATGCGTTCCAGGATGATGGGATGTTCGGGATCGCAAAGCGTATCGCCGGTAGTGACATCTTTCATACCCACGGTGGCGGCAATATCACCCGCATGAACTTCTTTAATGTCTTTGCGTTCGTTGGCATGCATCTGCAACAAGCGTCCCAGACGTTCTTTTTTACCCTTAACCGGGTTGTAAACCGAATCACCGGTGGAGATCACCCCGGAATAAACACGGAAAAAGATCAACTGACCGACAAACGGGTCGGTCATGATCTTAAACGCCAGCGCGGAGAAGGGTTCGGTATCGCTAGGGTGGCGTTCGGACTCATTATCATCTTCATCATGACCGGCGATGGCCGGCACGTCGATAGGCGACGGCAGATAATCTACCACGGCGTCAAGCAACGCCTGCACCCCTTTATTTTTAAAGGCGCTGCCGCAGAGCATCGGTACGATCTCATTGGCGATGGTCCGTTTACGCAGCGCGCCCTTAATTTCATCCTCAGTAAGGGATTCGCCGTTAAGGTATTTAGTCAAGAGCTCTTCGCTGGCCTCAGCCGCCGCTTCCACCATATGGTTGCGCCATTCCTGCGCCGATGCCAACAGCTCGGCGGGAATCTCCTCATAGCTAAAGCTCACCCCCTTAGTGGCGTCATCCCAAAGGATAATTTTCATCTTGACCAGATCGACCACGCCCAGAAATCCCTCTTCAGCACCCACCGGGATCTGCACGGGTACGGCTACGCCTTTCAGGCGTTGGGCGATTTGTGTTTGCACGCGAAAGAAGTCCGCACCGGTGCGATCCATTTTATTAATAAACGCGATACGCGGGACCTTATATTTATTGGCTTGGCGCCAAACCGTTTCCGACTGGGGTTGTACGCCACCCACCGAGTCATAAACCATCACGGCACCATCAAGCACCCGCATTGACCGTTCCACCTCAATGGTAAAATCAACATGTCCCGGGGTATCGATAATATTAATATGATGTTCCGGATAGTTCCCGGCCATCCCTTTCCAAAAGGTGGTTGTCGCTGCAGAGGTAATGGTAATCCCACGCTCCTGTTCTTGTTCCATCCAGTCCATGGTGGCTGCGCCATCATGCACTTCGCCAATTTTATGGCTAACGCCGGTATAAAACAGGATACGTTCAGTGGTGGTGGTCTTGCCGGCATCAATATGTGCACTAATGCCGATGTTGCGATATCGCTCAATGGGAGTTTTACGGACCATACTATTACCTTAATGCCTTACAGGACAAAACCTGCTGTGAAACACTCCCCCGACGGCCAATGGCACCGGGGCCTATGTAATAAAAGTCTTATTAATGTAATCCCAGACGAGCCGGCGAAATGTCTTTCGATAATGCCGGGGCGCCCCGTCAGAATGCTCCTTTTACCTAGCGTCTACAACGCTCCACCATCGCTTTATTCACCATGGGACGCCCTGGATCACATCCTGGCCGATTAGCCGATCGGCCAGGCACCCTTCACCTTAACGACAGAGGTTAAATCCGCGCATACCCAAATGAAAATGGTTGGCGTGGGCGTCGTTGTAGTCCGGCCCAAGCGCGTTACCGAAAAAACCACAACTGCCGGCCAACACACCGTGGAGATACTGACCTGCCGCATCCTGCTGCGGCCATTGAGGCAATATGGCAATTCGACGTCCGTCCGCCAGCGTAAAAGCGGCAACATCCAGCGCATCGGCGCTGGCATGTTCGCTAAGACGTCCCTGGGCTCGGTTGTATATATTACGACAGGCATAACTGCCTAGATGATCAATCCGGGCTAAGGGCGATCCGAGTTCTTTAACCGCCAGCGGCGCGGCAATTTGACCAACAAACATGGCGCTGCGTAGCGCCAGCGGACAGCTAGCCAGGAAACTAGAGCTGAGTCTCACTTGCCCAAAGCGGCGAACTCGGACCGCGGACACCAGTGGGCAGTCGCCGATCGTGTCGTTAACCAGGCTATATGAGATATACCCTGCCGTATCGGCTCGTTGCAGGGCCAACAGGCAGGCGGAAGGATCGGCAGCAAGCGCGTTAAGTTTAAATCGGGTGACAACGGTAGGTGGATCGGTTACCTCCAGCGGCGCCATGGGATGGTAGCCAGGAGGCAAGAGAGGCAGCAGCCGTGGCACGACTACCCACAGCACCAAAACTGCAATCAACAGTAAGGCTAACGCGCGCACCCTACTCCTTATGCCATACAGACAGAATTATCAGGAACCACGGTAAGGGTTTGGCAAACCCGACCGTTAACGACATCTGGCATAAGTATAGACGGTATAACTCAGCTCGCATGACCAAATCGACTCAGTATAGGAACCCTATTTGCCGATCATCTGATATTACCAACCACCACCAGGACATTTTCCCGGCCATTCTTCCAACCGGTTGTACAAGTATTGAATTGTGTTGGCTATGATGGCACAGAATGTGATACGCAGTTTTGCAAAATTGTTCTCGTGCAAAATGCGCTCTTTGTTTTGCTGTGAAGTTCTTGCCCGCTCCTCTGTGCGGGCTTTTTTAGTCCACCAGGGCCATGCTTACGGGGCAAAAAACCGGCCCCGTGACGTTATTGCGAGCAAATGTTGGACAACCCGTTATCGGGCCAAAAAAACTGTCAGTTTTGTTGTTTACGGCTTAGTCATTTAGGTTCATACTTGCGTCGGTTTCATGTAGCAATGAGCTAGACTTTACGCCTCGAACTTCGTGTTCGGGGCATCCTAATTGCCCCATATTGCACCTTCCGTCACGTCAATATATCGTTGCACAATCTTAATCATTTCACGTTTCATACATTGGTTAGCCTGTACAGGTCGACTGGCTTGTTTCAACCCTTATTCCGTTCATAACTTCAGCTTACGCAGCTCATGCGAAACGGCCTCTCATCGGGCAAAAACCCATTATTCTCCAGACACGCGTTGGATCGAAATACCGTCGTCAAAACACCTGTAGTTTAAAACAGTGTGGATCTCGCCTATAACTAGAGTAGCGCGTTATACGGGACACCAACCCATTAACATGCCTATATAATAAACGCAGAGTCTATTCACTCACATGCAGGAGCATCTTATGCACATCGACCTCTCCAATAAAACCGCCCTGGTTACCGCATCCACCAGCGGTATTGGCTACGCTATCGCCATCGGGCTGGCGCATGCCGGCGCGTCCGTGGTGATCAATGGCCGCAGCCAGACTTCGGTGGATAACGCGCTGGATCGCATTAAGCTCGAACAGCCCTTGGCTAGTGTGCAGGGTATCGTGGCGGATCTGTCCGACGCGGCTGGGGTCGCGCGTATCACCAGCGTGGTGGCCAAAACCGACATTCTGGTCAATAACGCCGGCATTTATGGCCCCAAACCTTTTTTTGAAATTGAGGATCAAGAGTGGGAGCGTTTTTTCCAAACCAATGTCATGTCTGGCATACGGCTGTCGCGCTTTTATTTGCAAGGTATGCTTGACCGCGATTGGGGCCGTATCGTTTTTATTTCCTCCGAGTCAGCACTCAATATCCCGCCAGATATGATTCACTACGGCATGACAAAAACGGCACAGCTCGCCGTGGCCGGTGGTTTGGCCAGGCTGGCTGCCGGCAGTCAGGTGACGGTCAACTCCGTCTTGCCCGGTCCGACGCTTTCCGACGGCGTCAGGGCGATGCTGAAGGATTCCGCCCAACACGCGGGAGTCAGTATCGAACAAGCGGGTACGGATTTTGTTCGTCAGCAGCGCAGCACCTCAATTCTTCAACGTTTGGCTACACCCGAAGAAGTGGCTAATCTGGTAGTTTATACCTGTTCGAGACAGGCATCGGCGACTACCGGCGCCGCGCTACGAGTGGACGGTGGTGTAGTAAATAGCATAGTTTGACCCGATTTTGGTTATCAACCGCCTGCACTTGACCGGCAGGCGGATATTGGCGTTTTTCTGCAGCAAACACAGAGTCATTCACCCTTTTTTATCACAATGCCTTCCTTTAACCACGCAAAAATGACGTTCTTGGCGACATTAAGCGCGCTGGCCTCATGCTGGGGAAAAATGATCCCTGTTCAACGGCAAGCAAAGAGGGCGCCGAAATGATATTCGTTGCGGGGACAAAAATTTGTTGATTCCACTGTGAGTCACGCAGTGGATAAGGCATAATCAGCTCAGAATTTTTGTTAATGGAATGTAAAGGTATTGCTATGCAAAATGCATTACAGGCAGAAATAGAGCTAAAAAAAACGCGTGCCATCACCACCGTCGCCAAAGTTGTCTTTCCCACCACGATTAATCATCACTCTACGCTATTCGGCGGCACCGCCTTGGCTTGGATGGATGAAGTTTCATTTATTACCGCTACCCGATTTTGCCACAAGCGGCTGGTCACAGTATCGACGGAAAAAATCAGTTTTACCCGCCCTATCCCTTCCGGCACCATCATTGAACTGGTGGGAACCGTGGCCCGGGTTGGCACAACCAGTATCACCGTGGATGTGTCTATTTTTTTGGAAAATATGTACGCCGAAGGTCGGGAAGAAGTCGTACATGGCAGCTTTAATTTCGTTGCGGTGGATGATAAGGACAAAGCCATACCGCTGTTTTAATGTTGACAATATGCAACGTTAAATTCCGTTCCCGGCCCATCAAAGCCGTAGCGCTTTTGCCCTCCTGGTAAAAACATGCTCTTTATTATGTGATCCACATCACATATCATTGCATTTTTGTGATGAAGGTCATACTATTGATACATCAAGAGTCAATAGTACACAGGGTAACCTGATGAGGGGAAGCGTATGAAATTCCGTAAATTTCTGAAAAAAATTCTGCTATCTTATGTTAATACTGTTAAAGACGTGCCGCCAGGTGCCATGTATTAAGATCGGATAGTGAGAAAGCTGCCGCTTGGCAGCTTTTTTTTTGTCTGAATCGGCCGATTATCATCAAGCCATAATCCGTAGACATCAGCAAATACGGCAGCCATGAAGGCTGTTTTTTTCCCCTCAATCCGGCAGAGAATGCTTGCGTGCGCTAGGTTGTGGAGCAACATATCCAGTCGCAAAGGAGGGCAATGTCAGTAACCAGGTTTCCCGTTCGGCTTCCAACACCGCACCGTGCGTAGCATCTTCGTGATAATCACCCGAGGTCGTCTTCACCGTGGGCGGCAGTGTGAACGTAGCCCTGCGGATCTGCTGTTGGTAGCGTTTTTCACCGGTGGCATTATCTGCCCATGACAGCAACGGCACCGGACGCACGCGGATCTGATCGAGGGTTTTGTACGGCCACGGCACATTATCGTCAGTAAAATTCGCCATGAAACTCAGCGACTTCAGCACGCTGCCGCCCTGTGGTGTCTGGTAATGCCAGAGATCGATGCCGTTTTTTTGTGCCAGCACCGCCATCATGCTAATCGCCTGCAAATTGAAATAGCTGTAGTGAAATGAGCGGGTGCGCGCCAGCTCCGCAGGCTGAGTACCGTCAGGTTGGAGCTGTACATCCAGTTTTTTTTCCATCAGCGTCGCCATATGGCGGATCACCGCGTTATCGCCGAGATACCACGCAATGCCTGCAACCTGCGTGAGGTACCAGTTCCCGTGATTATTCTTGGTACGGCCTTCTTTTTTGGCGAGGTTACTGGTCAGTAGCCAGTGCAGATAATCCTTCAACCACGTCTGCATTTGCTGTTCGTCGTTGTCTTGCCATGCTGGATTTCCCTGTAGCAACACCAGAGAATCAACAATTCGGGTCGAAAAATAACGGCCATCCAACACGCCGGCGTTACGCCCTGGCGCGATTCCCGGTACACCCTGCGCGAAATTCAGGTTTGGATTCATCCGGGTTTGTGGCGTAATAAACCAGGTACGCAACAGGCCCGCAGCCTTATTGGCATATTTCTGTTCACCGGAAAAATACCAGGCCAGCGCCAGGTTCTGCACCCGCGCCGTGAAGTCCGCCAGCCGCACTCCATCGCTTTGATCGTTTTTGCTCGCAGGATTCACCTGCCCGTCTTTACGGATCCACGGTAGCCCAGCGGTTTTGCGCTCGTCCGGCCACCAATAAGCACTCAAGCTGAGGTAATCATGTTTCGAACCGCTGGGGGGCATCATACCTTTGTCGGTGATACTGAGATTCGGTTTTTTCAGTGCGGCATCCGCGGCCATCAGTAAATGACGGTATGCCTCAGCGGTGGGTGGCGCGGCGCGATGATGGCGCAATTGCTGTCGCACCACCGCCATTTGCGCAATATTCAAAAATGCCGGTTCCGCCGCCTCAAGCGTGCCGAAGCAACTGAACATCAGCATGATAACTAGTGCGACCCTGGCTACAGCAAATTTGCAGCACTGCAATGACATCATATTGTCTTCCGATGCAGCCGTTAGTGCTTTAGTCATACATCGACCAAGGCCGAAAAATACTGCTCTCGCTGGCAGTAAAGCGATTATCGGGCAAAAATTTTGCCCGATTCAACGAAAAAATCCGCCGCGCTTGCGCCGTCATTCCCAATATTCATATTGAGTTGCGGTACTGCGGTGTCGGTAAATAATCCCTTGAGATGAAATTTCCATTTCACGGCCATAACTTAATATGCAGTTGCCCATACTATCGTTTCTCTGGCAGGACTCTTTTTTGGTGATCTCACTTACCGGTGTGCGAGAGAATGAGAAGGAGCCCTTTTCATTACCTTTAGCATCATACTGGAAAGTGGTCTTGCCATCGGATGAGATCACCTCGGAGAATAAATCTTTCTTATCGTAATGATAAACGCTGTGATCATTGCTTAACGCATCAGACCCTCTGGCTGTGCTTTGCACCAGCCTTAGCCGAGGGTCATAATCGTAGGTGGCGGAGGTAAACCCAGGTTGGTCATTAAGGGTAAACACATCGCTGGACGAGGTGATCACCCCGTGTTTCCCGACAAAAAAATGCGTTTCACCCTGTTTATGGTTCACTAACTTCACCTGATCACCACGCCTGGCAAAAATGGCAATATCGTACACCGAGTCCCAACCACCGTCTGGCGTGCGGCGAATATGATTGGACATGCTTAGCGCGACGTTGCCTTCTGCCTTGTGGTAATCATAGGCTTCTTCCGTCAGCACGCCACAGTGATCAAATAGAATGCTGGATCGCGCTTGCTCATCGAGATCCTTGCCCAGCATGCCGCCCACCACCCTGTGGATGTTGCCCTTGGCCGTGCCACTTAGCATAATCAGGTTATTGCTGTTATTGATCATGTCTCCCGCAGCGGGACAGGCTTTTTCCTCGGCGAGCGCAGACCCCGCCAGACCGGCCAATAGCATCAGCACCGATGCGACACAAAGATTCTTAAGCATAATAATTCCCACGCGGTTCTGGTTAACCTGATTATTTCATTAAAATCAGTAAGATATATCGAAAAAATCGACTCTTACAAAGTCAAAAGTATAGGGCATTTGGTGGCTAATTGTTAGTGCTGGTTAATAACCTCACCTTCAAAATAGATCCAGCCTAGGGTCATCTTCGGCCCTCAACCATCATTTTTACCGCTAACCCGGCCAGGACGGTGGCCATAAACCAGCGCCACGCCTGTTAGCGATATCAACCCCGCCCGTTTTCCTTGGGAAATAGAGCGCGATACCAAATAGATCATGTTCGGGCCAGGTGTCAGCACCAAACCCAGCGCAATAGCAGCAAACGGGAGTAACTGTGACGCAGTGATCATCATTTTTTGTCTCCAAGATGAAGCGTACATAAGATCAGCAAGGTTAAATCCCGTAGCGCCAGGTCATAACCGACGCTGGCGCAAGTACCGAACATCGGGTGGTAAACGCCATGGAGGGTGATTAAGCGGCTCTGGTTCATCTGTACGGTATCAGTGCAGAAAAAGGCCTGTCCACCATGCCATGGCAAACCCTATATTCAACTGGATGGCGGCAGTTGGGTGCCTTATCCGCAATAGTCCACCCGGACATATTCTTACCTTCGCCCAAAACCCGGCTATAATGAGCCAAACAAATGGAGGGTCTATGGGCGAATTTGCAAGCGTGGCTAATGCATTAGCGGTGCCACCAAGGCACACATTAAAAGGGTCCCTGCGCATACCGCCAAACCAAACGCTGCTCCACCCACGGTGGGGAAAGATGTTGCTGCTAGCGGGCATGTTGGCCATCAGCGCCTGTTCATCCCATTACCAAGGCAAAGTGTGCCAAGCCAACGTACGCACCCTATCAGGGCAACCCCTGGGTACCACGCAAGCGTTGATTCTCGATAAATATACCTCGTTTCAGGTCACCCTGCCGGACAAAGAGATCGATAGCGGAACGTTGTTCACCACCGATCGCACTAAATATGTGCCTTCCGCCGTCACACCAGAAGGTTTTTTAGCCCAACGGTTATCTGATAACCGTTTTAGCATAATCAATGCACCGCAGGATCAATGGGTCAGCTATACCTGCCCATAAGCAGCGTTTTAGCTTTGTTGCCAAAAATAGTTACCAAAAATAGCTGAATCCTTTCAGCCAATATATAGTCGAAACATTAAAAGGGGAATAAACTGGTGGTGCCGGACTGATCTACTCGATGGTTCTATAAGGAATAGTTACATGAAGTGCGAAACCGTAAAGGACAAAATCATTCTCGCCATATTGCTTGGCCTGATTGCCGGTGCAATTTGCGCCATTACTAAGTTTGGTTGGGAAATCCCCTTTCCCCCCCGCACCGCAGCGCGGGATCTGATTAATCCCCCGCAGGAAATACTGCAACAACTCGGATTTTCTTTTAATTTCACCCACACCACCTATTTGTATAACGGCAGCCCTCGTCCCATCATCAGCTTTATTATGCATTTTGGCTTTTCGATTACCTTCGCCATGCTGTATTGCATCATCGCCGAATTCAAACCGGGCGTAAAACTATGGCAAGGTGCGTTCTATGGACTGGTAGTCTGGTTTGCTTTTCACGTGGTATTGCTGCCCTTATTTGGCACCGTACCCGCACCATGGCATCAGCCGCTGGCGGAACATTTTTCAGAAATCACCGGCCATATGTTCTGTTTCTGGGTAGCTGAACTTGCTCGCCGCGATCTGCGTAACCGCTTTACCGGCCAGATCGAACGCGTTTAATCCCTTCCCCTTCGGTCCGGCGTTATACAACCTGCCACCACACTCCGCCGGCAGGTCACCCATTTCTCTGCGCCAGCAGGCTCCAACACCCGGCACGATGGCAACGCGTCAACCTTTCGCCGCGTCAGGCAAACCGTCATGCGGGCCAAATTGTTGTGCCGGCGGCGCTACCCATTGATCCCGCCGGGTCTGCTCATATTCGCTATTTTTAGGGTAATGAATCCGGTTTTCCGCTTTGGCCGATTCCCCCACCACCAAGAGTCGAACCTCTTGTTCACTGTTGTTGATGAACGTATGGCAAATCCCCGTGCCGGCCGGCAACCCTACCGCATCACCCGGATTGAGCTGAAACAGCTCACCGTTGATCCAGGCGTGGGGATGACCTTCCAGCACATAGACAAACTCCTCTTCCGCACTTTCTGCGTGGGGATAAGTGGTGCGGCGCCCCGGGAGTAAACGCTCGTGATGAATGCCGATACGAGTCAGCCCCAGCGCGCGGCCCAGCGGCGCGCCAATGGACATCAGCTCCGGGCTGTCGTCAGGATAACCGGGCCGGTCCTGGGTTTCCAAGGCGCTCCAATGCTGGATAAATTCTGGTCTCATACCCTTCTCCTTATTCGCGCGCCGGCATGGTGCCAGCGTGCATTAAACCGATGGTGATCGGTTCTCTAATCAATTACTCCCATAAAACTGTAGATTAAAACTCCACATCTTCCAAACTGAAGAATTCCGTCTGGTCGTTATACGAGAATATTTCGGCATAACGTCCCCAGTTGATCACCGTATCCAGCGTCTCTTTAGCGGCACCATCGGACAAAGAATCCTCCAACTCCTGCTCGAATCTCAAGCGCGGTGCGCGGTGACCGGGGCGTTCATCAAGCACTGTTTTAATCAGCGCAGCCAGTGGCACATATAACAGCAAATGCTCGGCAAACATCACCTTGCGCGGCTGAGTATCGGACTCAGCAAACACCCGCGCAGGCGGTGTCAAAATAATATCCCCTTCACGCACATCGGCAAATCCCAGGAACTGCAAGACTTCGGCGATAGGAAACAGATCATCCACTTCCAGATGCAGTGAATGGGCAATATCCGGCATATCGGCATGACCATGATATGGTGCCCCCGCCAGGGTTTCGATCAACCCGGCAACGAGATTGGTGGAAACATGGGGCAATCGGGTACCCAGCACCAAGCCTTTTTTTACTGTATCCCCCGCCGGCCGCGTAGTCATTTTGGCGTACACATCGTCAACCAACCGGCGAAACGCCGGGTCAAGACGATGGCGAGGATGCTTAAACGGCACTTTTATCTCAGCCACCACCCGCCCAGGGTTGGAGGAGAGCACCAAGATGCGATCGCACATAAACACCGCTTCTTCGATATTATGCGTCACAATCAACACCGACTTTATCGGCATCCGTCCCTGGCTCCACAGATCCAACAGATCAGTACGCAAGGTTTCCGCCGTCAGGACATCCAGCGCCGAAAATGGCTCATCCATCAGCAGTAAGGTGGGATCAACCACCAACGCCCGGGCAAATCCCACCCGTTGGCGCATACCGCCGGACAGTTCACGGGGATACGCATTTTCAAAACCGTCCAAGCCGATAAGATCGATGGCCGCCAGTGCGCGTTTACGACGTTCCGCCGCCGCGACCCCCAAGGCTTCCAGACCCGCTTCAACGTTTTGCAACACCGTCAGCCATGGAAATAAGGCAAAGGTCTGGAATACCATAGCAATACCCTTGGCCGGCCCATCCAGCGGCTTACCAAGATAATCGACCACCCCGGCACTAGGCGTGATCAGCCCAGAAATAATGCGTAGTAGCGTAGACTTACCCGACCCGGAGCGACCCAATAAACCGACAATCTCACCCGCGCCTAGCGTCAGGTTTACATCATCTAAGATCAGCAACTCACCATGGGTTTTATTAAAACCATGACTGACCTGTTTTACCGATAAAATAGCGTTGCCAGTGGCCAACTCATTAGGACCCGCCCCAATAACTGGGGCAATGTTACAGTGTTGCATCGGGTGTTATCCTCTAATCGGCGCGAAACTTGGATTCAGCATAAGCGTACATAGGCCGCCATAGCAGGCGGTTAAATAATGTCACAAACAACGACATCACCGCGATGCCCAGAATAATCTTGGGAAAATCACCTGCGGCAGTATTTTCAGCAATATAGGCACCCAGTCCATGGGCGGTCACCTGCGTACTGCCCCATTGAACGAACTCCGCAACAATGCTGGCATTCCATGCCCCACCAGATGCGGTGATGGCCCCGGTAATATAATAGGGAAAAATGGCTGGCAACATCACTTGCCGCCACCACTGCCAACCGTGGATATGGAAATTAGCCGCCGCTTCCCGGTAATCGTTGGGAAACGCCGTCGTGCCGGCAATCACATTGAACAAAATGTACCACTGGGTACCTAGAACAATCAGCGGCGACAGCCAAATGTCCGGGTTAAGGTGGAAATGCACAATGGTGATGACAAATACCGGGAACAGCAAATTTGCCGGAAACGCCGCCAGGAACTGCGCAATCGGCTGGATTTTGCCGGCCAGGGCCGGGCGCAGACCAATCATCACCCCAAGCGGTACCCAAATAAGTGAGGAGATGAAAATCAGCACGCTCACCCGCAGTAGGGTAAAGCATCCCAGCATCAGAACATGCCAAACCTCACCAAGTGTAACCCCGGTCTTGGTATAGACCACCACCCGAGACACCACATACGCCGTCACTAGAATGGCCAGCACCACACAAATGATGTCGCCCAGGCGCGAAAGTTTTTCTCGTGGCATCACCCGGGCGTGCGGCCAATTGAGCCGAGGCAAATGCAACGGAATGCGCGCGGCCACGGCGAGCAACACGCCCAACGGTGCCAAAAGCTGATGGATCAAGCGGGTACGCCGCATCAGGTTCAGCACCCAGGAAGTCGGCGCACTGCCCGAGCGCGTATTTTCCATGCGAAACTTATCCGCCCAAGCCACCAATGGACGGAAAAGCAATTGATCATAAGCCAGAATAACCACCGCCATGGCCAGTAATACCCAGCCGACAGCATGCAAATCCTCCCGCAGAATAGCCTGGGCAAGGTAGGCGCCAATACCCGGCAGTGTAAACGAGTTATTGCCGACGGTAATGGCTTCCGACGCCACGATAAAAAACCAGCCGCCGGACATGGACATCATCATATTCCAAATGAGACCTGGCATGGAAAAGGGAACATCAAGCTTCCAAAAGCGCTGCCAGGGACTCAGGTGAAATCCGCGGGACACTTCCACCAAATCGCGCGGCACGGTGCGCAATGACTGATAAAAGCTGAATGTCATATTCCAGGCTTGGCTGGTGAATAAGGCAAAGATCGCCGCCAACTCAACCCCAAGCACCCGGCCAGGGAACAAGGCGATAAAAAACGTCACGGTAAAAGATATATAGCCGAGCACCGGCACCGATTGCAGAATATCCAGCATCGGCACCAGCACTTTTTCAGCGCGGCGACTTTTGGCAGCCAGGGTGCCATACACCAGTGTGAATAATAGCGATACCGCCATAGCCACCAACATACGCAGTGTGGTTCGCATGGCATATTCCGGCAAGTTGCCCGGATCCAGCGAGATGGCTTGGGTTTTCAGGCTGGCTATCGGCAACAGGGTTTGATGGAAACCCACACCGATCATCGCGATCAGACAAATAATCAGTGGAAACGCGATAACATCCCAGCCGTTTGGCAGTAAGCGCCAGTTGGCGGCGTTAATATTGAATCTGACGTTCATGAAGCCTCTCTTTGACCACCAGAAAACATAGTGATCTGCACCACACGGTTTTATCGCGTGAATATACGGCTATCATAAGACAGGGATATTAAACACATTATCTCTTTGTTCGATTTATTTATTTTAAAATTAATGAATCCGATTTGGATACGTTTTGCACCTTTTGGCTAGCCATAACGAGGATAACTTTTGGTTTATGGGAGAGAAAAAACACATAAAATCAATAGATAACATTCTTAACCAGATGACTTAACAGGAGCACGTAATGTCGGCCGATCCTCTTTCAGCAGCAAAAAAACCGTTCAGCATGACAATATTGGCCGGCGGAGCGCTAGGTGTGGTATTTGGAGATATCGGTACCAGTCCGCTATACACCGTGAAAACAGTCCTGTTTTTATCGGGAGAAGCACCGTCGCCAGCGGTGATGCTGGGCCTGCTATCGTTGATTTTTTGGACATTAGTTATTGTCACGTCATTGAAGTACGCGTTGTTCGCCATGCGCATCGATAACCATGGCGAGGGGGGTATCCTGTCTTTAATGTCGTTATTGGTCAATAAACAGCACACCCGGCCAATCGTACTGTTCTCCGGTCTGTTCGGCGCGGCTCTAATCTATGGTGATGGTGCCATTACACCGGCGATTTCGGTGCTTTCCGCGTTGGAGGGGCTCAATATGATCCTACCGGAATCCAAACCCTACATTTTGCCTGCTACGGTCGTGATATTGGTCATCCTATTCGCCATACAACCGCTCGGCACTGCGCGCATCGGTAAAGTGTTTGGCCCCATCATGGCGCTGTGGTTTGCCGTTATCGCCGGGTTGGGTCTCTGGGGGATAGCTCAATATCCTGCTGTACTGGTTGGGTTAAACCCACTGTACGGCATCCGGTTTCTCTTCTCTAACGGCATGGTCAGTTTTCTGGTGCTGGGCGGGGTATTTTTGTGCGTGACCGGTGCTGAAGCGCTGTATGCCGATATGGGCCATTTTGGTAAACGGCCAATCTGGCTAGCATGGTTCGGCCTGGTATTCCCCAGCCTGCTGCTTAATTATGCCGGGCAAACAGCGCTAGTTCTCTCCGGCGCGGACGCTAGCCAAAATATTTTTTTCCGACTTTGCCCACCGGCAATGCAGATCCCACTGGTAATATTAGCGACCGTGGCTACCATTATCGCCAGCCAGGCAATTATCAGTGGCGCCTTTTCTATGACCCGCCAGGCGATCCAGTTAGGCTGGCTACCGCGGCTGCGGGTGAAGCAAACCACCGAAGAGAGTTATGGCCAAATCTATATCGGTGCCATCAACTGGTTACTCATGTTCGCTACCGTATTCCTGGCAGTATTTTTCAAGTCTTCGGACAATCTGGCCGCTGCCTATGGCATTGCCGTTTCCCTCACCATGATCATGACATCCGGTTTGCTGTTTGTCGCTATGCGCGAAGTGTGGCATTGGACATTGCCGGTTAGCCTGACGGTGGCGGGTGGATTTTTCATCGTTGATTTGAGTTTTCTGGCTGCCAATTTCGCCAAGGTGCTTGACGGTGGTTATGTACCGCTGCTACTGGCCTGCGCCGTGTATGGCATCATGCTGATTTGGCACCGGGGAGCAACGGCTGCATCACGGGCTATCAGGGATAAGGTGATTCCGGTAGCTGATTTTTTGGCTGAAATTGATGCGGACTCGATACCACGGGTGCCCGGCACAGCCATATTTTTAACGCGATTACAAGATGGCACCCCACCGGTAATGAAGTGGCACGTCAAGCGCAATGGTTCACTACACACTCAAATTTTGGCCCTTAATATCGACATCGATAACGTGCCGCGCGTCGCGGCGACCGAACGGATAATCATCACCGAGCCAGTGCCTGGGTTCCGGTGCGCCATTGCACGTTATGGCTTTATGGAGCGACCGAACATCCCCGTCTTGTTGCGCGAAAATAAGATATTCTCTTCTGAGATAAACATGGATAATGCGACCTATTATTTGGGTCATGAAACCATTATCCGCCGAGAACACCCGGGTAGGTTGCCGGCCTGGCAACGCCTGATTTTTGCGTTTATGGTGCGCAACGGAATGCATGTCACCGATTACTACTACCTGCCCAGCGATCAAGTGGTGGAAATCAGCCGCCAGGTGCCGATTTAACTAAGGGGAAATGCGTGCCAATCAAGGGGATTATCTGCGTTATTCTGGTCGTTATAGGACTGACTATCATGGTTCACGAGATCACAGAAAATGCTATAGAATATTTGGACAATAAAATAGTACAAAAAATCAGTCATAAACAGAACATCCACTGGAACCTGATACCCTGCCCTGCCGATCATCACTGCCGATAATGCACTCATTGGATGTAGTGGTGCCGCGACAACATCAACAAGACTATTGTCTGGATTAACCGTTCGAACAGTCGCTTATACTGCGCGCAGCCATGCCTTATAACGCGCAGGCCATTCGATAGTGGGCGTGCCGGGTTTGCCCATGCCAAAACCGTGTCCTCCCGAGGAATAGCGATACATCTCTACCGGCACACGTTCACGCAGGCAGGCCGCCGCCATGATCAATGTGTTATGTGGATCGGATATAGGATCGTCCTCAGCCTGTACCAAAAACATCCGCGGCGTTGTGGCCGTCACAAAATTTTGAACCGACCACTGGGCATTCGCAGCAGCGGTCGCATGCGGGCCGACCAGCAGCTTATGAGTAGACGTATGACTGTAGGGCGTTTCCAGGGTGATAACTGGATAGATTAACGCCGCGCGGTCAGCATAAGCCGGCGTTTGGTCCAACGCATCGCCGGCGGGATAAGAAGAAAAATCAGAACGAGTGACGGCCATCCCCAACAGATGCCCTCCAGCCGAGAAGCCCAGCACACTAACGTACTTTTCACGACGACGGATAATGCGTAAGGCGCGCTGGGCATCCTGCAACGAGACCAGATTACCGTCCCGCCAGCTCTCGTCCGGCAGTCGGTAACTTAGCACGTAGGCCGTATACCCCAGCGCACTGAGCCAGCGAGCCGCGGGCCAGGCCTCTGACCCCATTTCGATGCGCTTATAGCCACCGCCGGCGGCAATCAATACTGACTGCCCGTTAGGGGTCTTAGGACGAAAAACGCTCAGAGATGGGCAGGTTATGTTGCTCAGCGCCCCTTTGGCCGACAACGTCTCACTGCCGGATGGCCCACCGCCGCCTGGAGGTACGCCGTTCCATAACGCAATATGACTATGTTCTCCGGGTAATGTGTTGTTCCCAACCAAGCCAGCGCTGCTTTGCGGCGCAATCATTGCCGCAGCAAAACCGATCAAAAACTGACGACGATCCATTATTATTCTGCTCCAAAACAGTTAACCGACACGTCATGACACCACAGAAAACGACGGAAAAATTGACGTCTTTTTGCGGGTTGGTAACGAAATATTTTATATACGATGATGATGTATCGGCCCGCCGGTATGCTTTGTGTACTCCCATGGCGGGTCATGTTTAACCTTGGTTAACCCCTTCTATGCTAAACATTGTGTGACGGCATCCATACGGGTCACTGCGGTAAATGTTACCGACAGCGCTCCGATACAAGCACGCTGATCTATTAATTATGTGAGGGAATACATGAAAAAAAATCGTTACACTTTGCTGATTACGCAATGTGTCGTTAGTGCTATCTGTTTACCGTTTGCCGTGGCTCAGGCTGGGGAGTTAACCGCGCGCAGCGTTGAAGGTGCGCAGGTCACCACCTTAACCACTACGGTGACAAAAGGGTCACTGAATATCGCTAATGGCCGAAATTGCCTGACTGAGAACGTGCGCGGTGTTCCGGTGCTGGCAAGCTGCCAAAACACGACAAATGCATCACCAGAAACGTCAACGGTGATCTTTATCGAGGTCACTGCCGGCAAGTGTCTCACGGACGCAGGAAATGAAGAGCCATCGCTGGCAACCTGTGACCATCAGGATAAAAAACAGCAGTGGATGGCGTTGCCCGTCGGCGGAACGGACGTTAGAAACGTAGCGTCCAACACCTGCTTAACGGCCGCTGGTCTGGATAAGCCAGTGAAAATGGCCTCGTGCAGCGGACTCCCAGGGCAATCCTGGACATTGCCACGTTGATTTATCCCGAGCGCCTTATATCCCCGGTCTTCATTCATGCCGGGGATAATAAGGCGCATTTTTTCACCTGACTCACCACCGCGTGTTTTGCAGATTCACGCCACACACGACCATAAAGTCAATTGCATGGATCGGGCGGTTAAGGATAAATACTGCCGTGCCATTAACCCCATAATGCTGCGCCACAGTATTGGCCTCGGACACTGTTGGCAGGATTTGGGGCACCATTCCCGTCCCCCTTTCATATTTTGAAACATAATGGCCGTCTTTTTGCCCAAGTTAGCGTACGCTATAGAGTATAGCCAGTGCTATATTCATCATCATCATCGAATGGACGCCAAATACACCAACAGCACGCGATCAACGCAAAGGCAGGAACGGGTATGAGTAATCTGGGTCGGGCTTCTTCTTTGACCGAGCGGACTAACGAGGCGATTGCCAATGCACTGTCTGGACGTAAGCGCGGCCTGATGACCCCGCTATTATTTATCGGACCAGCCGTTATCGCTTCAATTGCTTATATGGATCCTGGCAACTTTGCCACCAACATTCAGGCGGGATCGAAGTATGGCTATTCGCTGCTATGGGTCGTGGTGGTAGCCAACGTGATTGCCATGCTGTTTCAGGCGCTGTCGGCCAAACTTGGGATCGTTACCCAGAAAAATCTGGCGGAAATGTGCCGAGACCAATTTTCACAACCGGTGGTATGGGGCATGTGGGTGGTCAGTGAAGTGGCGGCAATGGCCACCGATTTAGCTGAGTTTTTGGGTGGAGCATTGGCCCTGTCACTGCTATTTCATTTGCCGTTAGTGGTCGGGATGGGCGTCACCGCGGTGGTCACATACGTGTTGTTAATGGTGGAAAAACGCGGTTTTCGGCCATTTGAACTGATGATTGGCAGTCTGGTCGGGTTGATTGCACTGTGCTATCTCATCCAAATGTTTATCGTTCCGGTTGACTGGGCCGCCGCGGGTATGGGGATGTTGATGCCACAATTACCGGACGCCCAGGCGCTGACGATTTCCGTCGGGATTATCGGCGCCACGGTGATGCCGCACGCCATTTTTCTGCATTCGGGCCTCACCCAGCATCGTACAAATGCCAAAAACGCCGGTGAACGACACAAACTGCTGCGGTTCTCCAATATTGAAGTGGTGCTCGCGCTGAGCGTCGCAGGATTAGTGAATATCGCGATGGTAATTATGGCCTCCAGCGCCTTTCATGCTGGTCATAGTGATGTGGCTGAAATCGAAACGGCCTACCATACGCTTACGCCATTATTAGGTGTTGGTGCGGCGGGGGTGTTTTTGCTGTCGCTGATTGCTTCCGGTATTTCTAGCTCTGTGGTCGGCACCATGGCCGGCCAGATGATCATGCAAGGTTTTGTCGGTTTCCACATTCCGGTGTGGTTGCGACGCCTGGTGACCATGGTCCCGGCATTCGTGGTGGTAGCGCTAGGGGTTAACGCCACCGATGCGTTGGTCTATAGCCAGGTGGTGCTCAGCCTGGCGCTACCAGGACCGATGATCGCACTGTTAATCTTTACCTGCCGTCGCGACATTATGGGCGAATTCGCCAATAGCCACCTGACCACCGTTATCTCGATCATCGGTGCCATTATCATTGTCACGCTCAATATCGTGCTGCTGCTGCAGTTTGCTGGTGTGGTTATTCCAGGCTTTGCCTAAAGCAAAAATGCCGATGGTGATCGTATTAACATTGCCAAGGGTTAATGACAGTAAGTCCTGCCGCTTCGAAAGGCGAGGTGTCACGGGTTGCCACACTCATCCCATTAACGGACGCGGTAGCCGCGATGTAGCCATCCGCATTACCGATGGCTTTACCTTCGGCCCTTGCCCGCGCCATGATGTCAGCATAGGCTTGAGAAGCCGCAGCATCGAACACCAATATCCGACCGGTAAACAAAGGGACGACGCACCGGAATCCTTAGTGATATTCGCCAATAGCGCCGCCCCAAGGTTAGCCACCGAGATAATCCCGATTGTACCGCTGCTCGGTTAATCAGTGTGCTCAGCGCCCTGTATCCATTATTTTTTCTGCCGTTGGCTACGATAAGTGTCCAGTACCACCGCCACAATAATCACCGCGCCGGTGATCACGCGTTTCGTGGGCTCGCTTGCCCCAATTTGGGCCAATCCTGCCGCCAATACTGAAATAATCAACGCCCCGAGAAAGGTACAAATGACCGAACCGCGCCCGCCCATTAAGCTGGTCCCCCCGATCACAACCGCAGCAATAACCTGCAGTTCCATACCAACACCGCCATTAGGATCCGCCGCCTCCAGACGGGCAACCTGGAATAATGATGCCAGGCCGGCTAATCCTCCCATCAACGCAAAAACGGCAATTTTATAACGTGCAGGATTGATACCCGACAGACGCACGGCCTCTTCATTCGTACCAATACCAATGAGATGGCGGCCAAAGATGGTTCGGGTGAGCGCCAGGTGACCCAGCAAAATCACGACGATCGCAATCAAAAATGACGGGGAGATCCCCAAGATGATCGGGTCGGCTAAATAATCAAAAATTGAACCCACGTAAGCGGTCCGTGAGTCAGTTAATTGATAAGCCGCCCCGCGCGCCATTTCCAACATGCCCAACGACACAATAAATGACGGTATCCGCCAGAAGACCGTGATAAAACCGGTGAGCGATCCCGCTAAAGTCGCCAGTACCACACCCGACAGCGCCGCTATCCAGGGATTCCAATGTAGGTTCAGGTACGTTACGCTGACAACAGCGGCGGCCAACGCCAGTAGTGAACCAACGGAAAGATCGATGCCTGCAATGATCAAGACAAAGGTCATACCTACCGACATCACCATTAAATCAGGGATCTGATTCGCAATAGTGCTAAAGGTACCTATGCTTAAAAAATGATCGCTTAGCAGGGAAAAAAGCACAATCATGCAAAGGAGTGCACCGATAAGCCCGAGGTAACTGCTCAGGCCTTGCCAAGAAGAATGAGATAACGTTTTAGTCACCGGTTGTGGATCCCTCTTATCCGGCCCACTATGTTGAGACAGTGAAGTATTCTTCATAGCATGGTTTCCCCTGTTTTTTTCTGGGTGCCGTTAAGCCGTTCTGGTTGTTGATAACCAGAAAATGCCGCCGCCAAAAGTTGGTCCTGAGTCCAGGCGCCTCGGGTGAAAATGCCCACCAATTTTCCGGCGGAAAGCACGGCAATACGGTCGCAAATTAACATTAATTCCCGCAGATCGCTGGAAACCACCACCAACCCCTTACCATTCTTGGTCAGCTCATTTAATAGCAAATAAATATCTCTTTTTGCCCCCACGTCTATTCCACGCGTAGGTTCGTCAAATAAAATAACGTCGCAATTGCGCTCCAACCAGCGGCCTATCAGGACCTTCTGCTGGTTACCACCGGACAAACTTTCTACGAGCTGCTCACTGCCTGTGGTACGAATTCCCAAACTAGTAATGTGTTTTTGTGCCAGCTGTTGTTCATGATGTACATTCACCACTGAAAAACGGCTGATCTTATTACTGTTGCCTAGGGAAATATTGACGGCAACGGATTGCGGTAATAATAGACCTTCACCCTTACGATCTTCGGTAACCAGCGCAATGCCGTGTGCAATGGCATCGGCGGGGGATCGCACCGTGACCGGTTGGAGGGGATCACCCACAGATATCTGCCCACTGTCCGTATGATCTGCACCAAAAATAGCGCGTAATAATTCCGTACGTCCCGACCCCACCAAGCCACTGATGCCTAAAATTTCGCCACAATGCAGCGTAAAAGAAACATCATTAACAATTGTCCCGCGGGTAAGATTGTCGACTTTTAATATTGGCTTGCCCTGCCGACGCCCACTGACATCAAGCGTACTTTCCAGATCACGGCCGACCATCAACGACACCAATTGGTCACTGCTGTAACGGTTTATCTTTTCGGTACACACGACATGACCATCGCGCAGGACGGTAACATCATCGGCAATCATCGCCAGTTCGTCTAAACGATGAGAAATGTAGATTAGCGAGACACCTTGCTGCTTAAATACGCGTATTTGGTTAAATAACAATTCGACTTCCCGGCTAGTCAGCATTGCCGTCGGTTCGTCTAAGATAAGGATGCGGCTTTCACCGATCATATTACGGGCAATCTCAATCATTTGCTGGTGACCCAAGCCTAATTCACCCACCAGCGTATCGGGGTCAATCATGTGCAGGCCCACCATCGCCATCACTGGCCGAGCCATCTCCCGCAGGCGTTTACGATGAATCCAGCCCGCCCAGTTCGGTAATTGATCGAGAAATAGATTTTCCGCAACGGAAAGTGTAGGAAGAAGATTGAGTTCCTGCATCACCATGCGGACCCCCATTTTTTCCGCCGCTTTGCGGTTGGCCGGTGCGTAAGGGCTGCCTTGATACACCATCGTTCCCGTGGTGGGTGTGATGAGGCCACCAATGATTTTAGATAACGTGCTTTTACCGGCTCCATTCTCACCGGTGAGCGCCATGACTTTTCCTGGGTATAATTTCAGGCTAACTGCCGTCAACACCGGTTCACTGTAGGTTTTACCGATACCCGTTATAGAAAGAATGTCGAGTTCAGGTGCCATGTTATTAAGGCTTTATCCGGTAATGGCAGTACAAAAATAGACTGCCGAAGTAAACATGATGGGATAGATGCGCTTTTTCTTATAAAACCCATGTTTTCTCCAGACTTGACGTTGCTGTAATTTACGCGGCAACGTCAAGATAGGAGGATATCCCAGCCCGTTGTATTACTTCATCGTTAATAGTGTTGAACGCTTATTGCTTAATCACGAGTTTTACCGGTGTTTCTACGCTGCTCGCCAGATCACTCTGTTTGGTATGGTTTTTCAACGCCGCCAACGCCGCATTGATACCGAAAACCGCCTGTTGCGACGCGAACTGATCGGCGGTGGCCAATACCCGGCCATCAGCCAGCATCGGTTTAATGGCTTCAATATTGTCATAACCGACGACTTGCACCTGGCCTTTTTTCCCCGCAGCGCGAACGGCGGAAACCGCACCCAATGCCATATTGTCGTTATCAGCCAATAACGCTTTAATGTTGGGATATTCGCTCAGCATCGCCGCAGCAATGGCATTTGCATTATTAATTTCCCATTGCCCAGACTGCACCGAGACAACCTTGATACCCGCCTGTGCCATGGCATCCTGATAACCTTGGGTGCGTTGCTGAGAATTAGTCGACGTTGGTATCCCTTCAATAATACCAACCTGATCGCCGGCCTTGAGATGTTTAGCTAAATAGTCACCAATATCTTTGGCGCCTTTACGGTTATCAGGACCAACAAAAGGCACATTTAGCCCTTTATCTTTCAGCACCGCGGCATCGAATTTATTATCAATATTGATAACGATAATGCCGGCATCGACCGCTTTTTTGACCACAGGAATCAGTGCTTTAGAGTCTGACGGGGCAATGATGATAGCATCTGCTTTTGACACAATCATCTGTTCAACAATCTGGATTTGATTAGCCGTATCGGTTTCGTTCTTGATACCGTTAGAAATAAGATCAAATTCATCAGCATGTTTTTTCTGGTAATCCTTGGCGCCCGTTTCCATCGTCAAGAAAAACTCATTGGCCAGTGATTTCATCACCAGGGCGATCTTAGGCTTATGCGTCTGAGCGTCAGCGGCAGAAGCGGGTAATACCATGGCAGCGGAAAAAACCAGCACCGCAGCGACACTGAGGACTCGATAAAATGGTTGATTATTCATAGAGTTATCCTTTCGAGAGTAACGATAAAGCGACAACCTTGTGTTCACCACAACGCTGTCGATCATATACCCTGCTTGATTAGCGTTGCCTTCAATCGCTCGGGTATAAATAATAAATATTCACATTATTAAGGTAAAAAAGTATTATTACTGCTGCATTCGATGATAAACCAATGAGCTATTGGGCATATTGGATGCACCTTTACGCTCTACTTTAAGGGATGCAAATGCACAGGCATATTGCACAGAATCAATTAGCTTTTTCCCGTTGGCAATACAGGCTGCCAGCGCGCCGGTAAATGCATCGCCTGCGCCGCTAGTATCAACCACCGCTGATTTATACGCTGGAATGTAAGTAAAAATAATGCCGTCGAATAATAAACAACCCTGTCCCCCCAGCGTAATGATGACGCACTTGGCGCCTTGTTCATGAATATTTTTAGCGGCTGATTTTGCTGAATCAATGTCAGTGATTACCATGCCGGATAACGCCTCAGCCTCGACTTTATTAGGTGTAATAATATCAATAAGATGCAATATTTCTTTCACCTCTGATACATAAGGCGCCGGGTTGACTAACACCAGAGCATGAACCGATTTGGCTTGCATAATCGCAAAACGGGTTATAGGGAAGTTATTTTCCAACTGTGTCAGAAATAATTTACATTTTTTGATAATATCCACATCAAACAAAATATCTTCTTGCGTGAAGGTTTCATTTGCACCCAAGTCAATGGTAATCATATTATCGCCGGTGGCATGAGAAACCCAGACAAGAGCAATACCGGTGGACGCGATCTCATTTTCAAAAATGGTAAAGGATGAAATTTCTGTATTCGCGATATATTTTCTCGCTTTTTCCGAAAATTCGTCCATTCCCAATTTTATCGCCAAATGAACATTATTATTTAACTTAGCTGCGGCTACTGCTTGATTAGTCCCTTTTCCTCCCGCGTAAAAATGGGTTGAGGAGGATCGAATGGTTTGTCCAATCCGCGGCAACATCAACGTTTCAGAGACAATATCAACATTAAAAGACCCTAAAATATAGATACTCCCATCGAGCAATCTCTCTTTTGACGAGGGGACAATCGCGGGAGCAATGCTATTTTTACCCAGCCCGCGCAAAATGGTATTCATCACAGATTTATCGAAAAGGGACTCTTCCTCCACGTCCACCAAACTTGCGCCACCATGAAAGGGCACACAGAGGGCGTGCGAACTTAATTCTTTTAAATCATTACGTATCGTTCGAGTCGTCACCTGTAAGGCCTCGGCCAACTCACCGACATAGACTTTTTTGTCCTTCACCAGCTTAACTCGAATCTCGTTTTGTCTGTCGTTTTTAGTCATCAAGTCTCACCTCGGAGGATAGAGTACTCAATGAGAATGATTTTTTATCACGTTAGCCTCATAAAAATGGCTAAAAAAGGGAAATTTCCTTTCCGATTACTTTTCAAACAATGGGTTACAAGACTGCTGATAGAGAATAAAAATATCCATATTGTGATCCAACCTAAAGATGTGTGAGCGCAACACGGGGTCATGCAACCTCGCAAGGGGGTAATCCCCCGGCTTGCTGGAAAGCGGATCGTTTGTGCCGATGACGTTGCTGCACCGCCAGCGGGCGCTGCAGTCAGGGTAAAAAACGTCTCATCAGGAAATTGACAACATTGTGCCACGGCATAGGCTTAAGCTGCTCCAGAACGGAGCAGCGGGTCATTAAACGGGACTGTTTTACTCATGCCTGTTTGACAATATTTTTTTGACAATGTTTTTTGACAATGCTTGTTTAACGATACTTGTTACCAATGTTAAACAAGCAGATTGGCATCAAGATAATTAATTATTACATCGCATATTCGCGTTGTATTTAATGTGTTTATACAGGCGAAATATGGAAATATAATGACTTCTATTATATTTCCATATCCAATGTTGCATTCAGTAAATCCAGTCGTTCCGCTAGGAAAAACGTCAGTATCGCCTTGACAACCAGGTGATGAATTTCAATAAGGCAGAAGGCTAACGCGCGGCAATGATCGACAACTTCTTCAATCGTTAGCGGGATATTGTCATACAGAGGACACCCCCATTCTGACATTATTCATTAGTGAGTAAGAGATAAGAGTGTTGCTTGGCATAATTCGCCTCCAATAGTTTATTTTATAAACTATCACCAGGACTGCTAATCCCATGGTGGTAGCCTAGACAAGGTTAGCAGTACCGGCACTATTAGAAACCGGTCAGCCATAAGGCTGCCTCACCTAGGCTACCGATGAGACTAAGATAAACACAATTATCATATTAAGTCTATTATGGTGAACCAAAGCGCCAACGAAAGCATACAGGGAGCATACCTTGTTGCTAATAGTTATACCGGACTGCTAATCCCGGCTACGGATGTTCCCGTAGCGAGGACTACTATAACCAGATATGTATTGATGCCACAACGAGACAATAAGCAAATAGCCAGCAATGTGATAGACCTTGCAGTAACCATGAAATCATCAACTAGCTATTGCATAGCCATGTATGCATATCCCTATATTTTCAAGCATTAGGGAATGCCAATGAAATTATTTAATCAATTTATTATGTATAAATATATCCAATGAAACACAAGCATTATTTATTGCAAACCATTTCGATTTTATTAACTCAATGCGAAATGAATAACCATCATTTTGTTATTGAGTTAATATCTTATTAAATAATTCATAACTAGAGATTGAATGCCTTGTTGAATGCCTTTCTGACGCAGTTGTTCTGCTATGGTCATAACGTCCTCCTTGTAATCTGTGGTCTGTCGGGCGATGTTCTGCAGGAACTGCTCCGCAATGGGCGGGTTCCGCACTAGCGGTTATTGCAGCGCCATCAGGCTATCCAACTCTTCTTCGGTCAGCTTTGTAGAACGTATGATTACTGAACGTTCGATGCCGCTGGCAATGAGTTCGCGAGCAATTTTAATCGAGTTGTCTTTTGCACCTATTTGTTTACCGATCAGAATGCCTTTCTGACGCAGTTGTTCTGCTATGGTCATAACGTCCTCCTTGTAATCTGTGGTTTGTCGGGCGATATTCTGCAGGAACTGCTCCGCATCTGAGGTATTCCCACATTGCGCCAAATAAAACAACATGCTGCGGAACTGTTCGTGTGGTAAAGACCATTGGTTCAGCAGTTGGGCAATATCGTTGCTTAGCTCCAGCATATCGCGGGTTCGGATGTGTTTTTGGATCAGTTCCAGAACCGCCACGCGCCGATGGGTCATGATCTCATCATCCGGCATAGCGGTGATGTCGATTAACGGAAATGCCTGACTGTATACAGATTCTGCCAGTTCAGGGTCAGCAAAGCAATCCAGCCAACATGTGGTATAAGGATAAGGCGAGGTGCGACCGTGGTAAAAAAGCAGCGGGATCACCACCGGCAACTGCTTATGCCCCTGATCCAGATGTTGCTGCATGGCCTCTAGGCAATAACGCAGCATACGATACGGCATCATCTTTTCAGGTCGTGATTGATGCTCTATTACTGTATAGATATATCCCGGTTCTCTGGTGGTCTGTACCGAATACAGCATATCGGAATAGAAACTTCGCAGATTATCTTTGATAAACGTACTCGATTCCATAGCCAACGTGCTTAAATCGCAGCGCTCTCGCAGCGAAGCCGGCAGATGAATATCCAGAAAATCCCGGGCCACGGCGATATTACCGAGAAACTTTTTGAACAGCGCGTCGTGATGTGACAATGAATTCGACATATCGCCTCCCTGGCAAATTGAGGCGCGATAGTATCGTATCAAAGAGGCGTGGATCTATACCGAAACCCGTAATTGCCGCGCTATCTTAATCAATAAAACAGCGTTACATGATATTTGGTTGATATTCCATTTATGCTTCTTTTTATTTTTACATTCCTGCTTTGCTAACTATTTTACAAGCCAACTTTGCTAACGAATAGCCAAGTATAATTTGGCTATCTTGTGGGGTTAACGCTAGCGCTGGATACTATTTAGCACCATAGCGGTGAGTTGCAATATTAGCTAATACTCACGCCAATCAAATGCCCGAGCAAGAAGGTCACCAGGGCGGCGACCAAGCCGATAGCTAATTGGCGTAGCGCCGAAAACGCCATTTTTCGACCGGTGAATAAACTGGTGGCCGCGCCGATCCCAACCAGCGCCAATGCGCTCAGCGCAAAACTTGCGGCGAAGGCCAAGGTCCCTTTCAGAATAAAAAAAGGCAACACCGGGAAAATAGCCCCGAGCGCAAATAACCCGAACGAGGCTGCCGCGGCGGACCAGGGTGAACCGCCCAGATCGGTGGGATCGATACCCAGTTTCTCGCGCGACATTGAATCCAGCGCATCTGCCGGCGACTGGAACAACTTATCGACCAGTTGACGCGCGGATTCGGCATCCAGCCCTTTAGCTTGATAGATAACCACCAGATCCTGCTTTTCAATCTCAGGAGTTTCAGCGATTGCAACGGTTTGGGCCGCAATCGCACGCCGGGCCATTTCCCGTGCGCTGCTGACCGACAACCACTCCCCCATCGCCATCGAACAGGCACCGGCGGTAAGACCGGCGATGCCGGTTAACAGGATAGCGCGCTCACCCACCATCGCGCCGACGACGCCCATCACCAGGCTCAGATTCGAGACAAGGCCGTCATTAAGGCGGCATGCCGGGTTTCGGATGCGGCCAGACGCTGGTAGACCTCCCGTACGCCCTGATCCATCTCAGCTCGAGCCAGTTCGGCGTAGATACAGGCGGCATCAACCTCGCTCTGGAAATACCCTCGCAGCGTCACGATGCGGGCGTTTAACGGCTGCGTCATACGACGACTCCTTGGCATGTTCTGATAACACAGGGCCGGAGAAACAGAACAGCCGACCTCACCAGCGGTAGCCGTATTTCAGCCGAAAACGTCAATAGCATCATCGCGATCGTTCCTCTTTGTAAGGCTAAATATCTTCAACATTTCCGGTAATTCAGGCTAACCGACCGCCACACAGGAGTCAAAGCCAAGCACGAAAATAACGGGGGCAATATCATAAAAATTTGATATAAAAGAGGACGTAATGACAGAGGAAAGGCTGGAGAGTATTGCGCGCTGCATTATGGCATGGTGGATCCGTTTGCATTATGCCAGCATCGGGTTGCTCATTATAAAGCCGGTTACCAGATGGACTTTTCAGAAAAAAGAAAGAGGTTACGTCATGATCTTAATTGGAATACTGGATTCACCCTACGTCAGGCGCGTCGCTATCTGCATGAAAGTATTGGGACTGGCATTTGAACATCGCCCACTCTCGGTATTTGCCGATTTTGACGCCATCAGGCAAATTAACCCGGTGGTAAAAGTCCCGACGCTGATAACCGCTGACGGCCAGGTGCTGATGGATTCCACCCTGATACTCAGTTTTTTAGAACAACTGGCACCTAACGCGCCGGGCCTGATACCGGCATCAGGGCCTGAGCGGTTGCGCGCACTGTGCCTGACCGGTCTTGCCCTGGCGGCCTGCGAGAAGGCGGTCCAGCTGGTTTATGAAAGACGTCTCAGACCCGAAGAAAAACAACACCAGCCTTGGGTTGACCGGGTGGTGACACAGATCCACGGCGCTTGGCAGTCCCTCGAGGAGAGCCTGCAGGAAGGCCAGCCAGATGTGCTGACCGTTGCCGGCATCAGCATTGCGGTGGCATGGAGTTTTACCCGGATGATGATACCGGACGTAATAACGACTGACCGGTATCCCGACGTCGACCGGTTTACACAATTAGCCGAACGACAGCCGGTTTTTCTTGCTACGCCGCAGGTGTAAACATAGCGGACAGTATTTGAATATCCGCGCTGAATTTAGCTAAAAACGGGGTTTACTCCGCTGACAAAGCATTAGGGTCTTATCGTAGGTAAACACAAACACGAAAAAGGATACTCAGCCCCACCGCCCTCACAAGCTCAGCCTTGGTCGCCTAACCCATTGACGTCAATGCGCTGAAATCGAATGCGGACACCGCTGTGTGTTTGCACGTTTTGCACATGATGATTAACAGGTTTTTCAGTATGAATTTATCCCGTCAGGAATAACGTACCTTACACATTCTCGCCAAAGGCGGATGAATAAAAACGCACTCTTTACCGACAACTATGACATCTCTTTTCTTTTGGAAACAATGATGGGGCCGAATGCCATGCGCATTGTGGAAGAAATGGCAAATATGCTTCCCATTTCTCCGGATATGCGAATTCTTGACCTTGGTTGCGGAACCGGGATTTCTTCCATCCTGCTGGCGGAAAAATATGATGTGACGGTGTTTGCGGCCGACTTATGGATTTCCCCCACCGAGAATGCGCAACGGTTCTCACGTCTGGGACTCGATTCTAAAATAATCCTCCTCCAGGTTGACGCAACGAAAGAGATCCCCTTCGCCCATGAGTATTTTGACATGATCATCAGCGTGGATGCCTATCAGTACTTTGGTGGCAACCAAGCCATGCTGCCAAAACTCCTGCCTTTTGTAAAAACAGGCGGGCTGATAGCCGTTGCCATACCTGGGTTTATTCAGGATTATCCAGAAGGGCAGTTGCCGGAAGAAGCCCAGCCCTTCTGGGCGCCGGATTGGTATTTTTATTCCTGTAACTGGTGGAAAGCGTTATGGGAAAAAGAACCCGGCATAACGATTACCATGCTGCGCGAAATGGACGCATGCCAGCAGGCATGGGATGAATATCTACAATCTCCCAGTTGGCATGCTCAGAAAATGATTCCCATCATGCAGGCAGGTGCCGGGAAATATTTCAATATTATCCAAATCGTCGGGCGGAAAGTGTCATAGAACCTCGCCGTTAATATCCGCCCCACTCCTGATGGGTGGGGAGGATGGCGGTAACCCACTTCCCGATGCTGATTGTTTATGGCGAGAACGTTGCGGCTCCAGACATGTTCTATCTAGATCGACCTCAATCAAAGGCTGCTTCGCCCGCATTTTAACCCGATCAGCAAGTTCCTGATCGTCTAGCGATGCCAGTATGCGCTCATAAAGTGCTGCCGAAACACAGTAAAACGCAGGCTGATTCCTGTTCAAAATAGCCACCGGAAAACCTGCCCCGGCACTTACCGTAGCCATAGGATTTTTCTTTAGCTCACCGACGCTAGCACTGGTATCACTTAAAATGACGTTTGGCATCGTAACCCCAGAAAAGACTTGCAAGTCTTACGGTGTAAGAGTACCGTGAGGTCACACGGAGTAAGAGTGAGCGCAGCAAATGGATCTGCTACATTTTATTGAAACCCCGATTTTTCAGAGGAAAATTGACGGTTTATTGAGTGCTGATGAATATCAAAAATTTCAGGAATTCCTTAGTTTAGATGCAACGGTAGGCGATACGATTGCGGGTACCGGCGGATGCAGAAAAGTCCGTTGGATGCTGCCCGGAATAGGTAAAAGCGCAGGCGTCCGGGTAATCTACTATTACTTGACCAGAGACAGCGAAATATACCTGCTGATCGCATATCCCAAAAATGAAAAAGACAACCTAACGAACAGCGAAAAAAATCAGCTTAAAAAAGTCATAGTAGCTATCGAGGGAGCAAAATGAAAGCGGAACTGTTTAACGAATTACTTGCCAGTGCTAAGGAAGCGGTCGCCATCAAAAACGGTGAGATCAACGCTGCCCGGATAACCACCGTGGTTTTACCGGATGTGAAAGCTATTCGGACCACAGCGCATTTGAAACAAGATGAGTTTGCACAGGTAGTCGGCGTTTCTCCTTCCCTTGTCCAGGCCTGGGAACAGCACAAGCGCACACCTACTGGAAGCAGCCTGAAACTTCTGCGGGTTATCGAAAAACATCCTGATATGTTGAATGTGTTCAGAACTGCCTAAGTTACCTTGCTCACCGAAGTTCCTGAGCTTTATGCAAAATTCGGTTTCAACATTGTCCGGCCAGAAAAAGAAGACATACCTCTCGTTTGGGGATCTCATCAATGAATAAAACCGTCGAGATACTGCAATACACCTTACGCAAAGGCACTGGCGAGGTTTTCCACAGCATCATGCATGACATTAGCGTTCCCCTTCATCGACGCCACAGGATCGATGTTGTGTCGTTTGGCCATTCGCTGCATGACCCGGATTGCTATTATCTGATTCGGGCCTTTGTGAGTACTGAAAGCATGGCAACGGTTCTTGATACTTTCTACTCAAGCGCTGACTGGCGCGACGGCCCACGCGAAGACATTATTGACTGCATCGAAACCAGCCTTAAGACCGTGATGATTTTGCCATCGGAAAGCGTGGACGGGTTACGAGTACAAGTGTAGGTCATCAGGCTTCACCAGACGCTCTCAGAGAAATTCGTTTAATCAGATGGTTACCTACTGCGGGTGCGTGATCAACAAGCCGGCTACGCACATAACCGGCTTGCTCAGTTTATTGCACGGCAAATAGATATCAGTGATCAGTTCATGTTCCGCTACCTCATGCACAAAGTTGTGATAGTGGAAGAACAGCGGGAAATCGCGCAGTTCCTCTCCACTGCCAGGCAGCCAGTCACGATACAGCACCTGTGCCAGTTCGGTTAACGCATCATGCGATCCCTGATGACGCAACACCGCGCATCGACCTGCGGGGATTTCGCTGTTCACCACCCCGAAACTATTGTCTTCCGGAATCGGCGACGTTACGGTGCCGCAAATACGGAACTCGAACACCTCCGGCGGTGTTGAGGTGGGATCGTGTGGTGCAACACCGAATGTCTGGCTGCTGGCAACAGGTGAGTAACCCGTGGTTTTACGCCATTCAATAAAGCGAGCCGCGGTTTCGTTTATGCGCTCCGGTTGTCCATAATGAGTCAGCATGGCAACTGATGCCGCGGGAAAATTGATGATCTTGACTTGGCCTTGCATCGTTTGTCTCCTTGCTTTATAAGGTCCTGATATGCGCTGATGCCAGTCTATCCAGGGGGGCTGCTGGCGAAACTGCGTCGGTGACAGACCAAACATTTGTCTGAAAGCCCGGCTAAATGATTCAGCATGCTGAAAACCGGCGTCGAACGCGATATCAGTGATTTTCTCTAACGGATTAAAAGCCAGTCGATAAGATGCGCGTTTTAAGCGCATCATTTGAATGTAGCGACCAGGCGGCACCCCGCAATAACTCGAAAACTGACGGTGGAAGTGAAATGGTGAAAAGTATGCCACTTCACTGAGCTTATCCAGTAATAGCGTGTCGTCGAGATGACGGTCAATATAATCAAAGACCTGATTGAAACGTCTGGCGTAACTATCGGTTTTATTATCACACATGGCATCCTCCGTGCTGCTTAATATGCTCGAAGACGATTCAGTTTGCCTGACCGATCTTGCGCAAAATAGTGAGACGCGGAAAAGAATCAGTATCTACGTGACTCTCTGTCAATACCGATCGAATGGCGAGCCACCAGACGAGGCTGATCACTTATCCCCGATTGAAGCGCGCTTTCGCTGCTTGCGTCACTGGGGTATAAAGTGAAATCAGCGTGCCTTCAGGATCACGAATTTGTGCTGTTCTGTTGCCCCATGGCAAATTTTTCGGCGCATGGACCACTTCGACCTGCTCTTTTAAGCGGTTAAATTCGTCATCGACATTTTCTACCCTAAACTCCAGAATCACAGAGCGGTTACATGCAGGTTGGGCGCTGTTCTCTTTAAACAGTGCCACTGTCTCAACGCTGCCTATAGCGATAACCGCTACCGGTGTCACGATTTCGGCAAAAACCGGGGCTAACCAGTCGGCCTTGCAATGGGTAACTAATTCATAAAATTGAACGACATCTTTGATGTTTTGCACAATCAGACGGACAGATACAAATTTCATAGCGACGCTCCATTATGGCTGCGAATAGCGCGGCCTGCGAAAACATCATCACTCAGGTATGCTGACAGCGTGGTGGCAACAGGATTAAAAAATGCGACGTGCAGACAGATTATTCCAAATTCTCCAGATACTCAGACGCTCAACACGTCCGGTAACCGCAGCGAGGTTGGCCGAAGAACTTGAAGTATCAACGCGAACCATTTACCGGGATATTGCGGATCTCGCAGGGCAAAGGATTCCGTTAGTGGGGGAGGCTGGCTCTGGTTATATTTTGAGTTCAGACTATGATATGCCTCCTTTGATGTTTACGGCTGAGGAGTTGGAAGCTGTATTTCTTGGCGCAGAACTGGTGCGACGATTACCGGATGCAACTCTTGCGAATAATGCCAGCGATGTGCTGGCAAAAATCGCCTCGGTGATCCCGGCGCGACTACTCGGTTATTTATCTTATTCGGCGGTAGGGCTAAAACCGGATGAGTCAGGTAACGTCAAACCCGATACGCGAAAAATCAGAACTGCCATTCGGGAAGGAAAAAAGATTTTACTGGAATATGGCTCCGCATCCGGTGACATCACCAAAAGGACCATCTGGCCGGTGATGCTAGGCTATGACCAAACCTGTTGCCTTCTCATCGGCTGGTGTGAATTACGCGGCACCTTTCGTCATTTCCGGGTCGATCGAATACGCCATGCTGCGATATTGAATGAAAATATTGGCACCAACAGAAACGAACTCAGGAATCGCTGGGAACGCTGGCGGGATAAGGAGATGAAGCAACTCAATGCAGAATAATTTACATGCACCTCGCGCCGTTTGAGGATTCAATCATCATGGCAGCACCATTACTGTCTATGAATCACACATCTGGATTCTACTGGATGGATTCGGACATATACGGATAGAAAATAGATAAACCGCATGAATTAAAAGGATTTTTAGGACTTTCTTGGATGATTTTGGACCTGCGGATGGTGCCGATAATAGGAGTCGAACCTACGACCTTCGCATTACGAATGCGCTGCTCTACCAACTGAGCTATATCGGCATGATGTGGCTGTGTCATGCGGGATGAATCTCGGGGCACACGTTATGCAAAAGCGGCTTAAGAGTCAATAGCCCGGCGTTTGTATGCTGATAAAAACAACAAACCGGTGTTAAAGATCAAGGCGTGGATACTTTATCACCAGCATCACCGTCAAAAAAGCCGTCAAAACTGATCTAACATTACTGCTGACCGTTTTCAGCGCCACTGTGAAGCAATTTCACCGCCCGGCCCCCTAATAGCCGCCGGGCGTAGGCTGTTAGTTGGTCAAGCGCGCACCAGATTATCGCCGTAGCCAATCCATTTATACGTGGTCAGAGCTTCCAGCCCCATTGGGCCACGCGCGTGCAGCTTTTGGGTACTGACCGCCACCTCAGCACCCAGGCCGAACTGGCCACCGTCGGTGAAACGGGTGCTGGCATTAACATACACCGCCGACGAATCCACTTCACGGACAAAACGTTCCGCATTGGCCAGTGACTGGGTCAAAATCGCGTCCGTGTGCTGGGTGCCATAGTGGCGGATATGTTCTACCGCCGCGTCAAAGCCGCTCACCAGCTTGACGTTCAGGTCCAGAGATAACCATTCATCGCCATAGTTGGCCTCTTCCACCGGGACACAGACGGCCGGGCCGTCGGCCAGATAAGGCCGGGCGGCCTCGTCGGCATGCAGCGTGACACCTAAGGGCTGCATATACTCGCTTAAACGGCTCAGAAAGGCCGGCGCAATCGCCTGGTGGACCAGCAGTGTCTCCAAGGAGTTGCAGGCACTGGGGCGCTGTACCTTGGCATTTTCAATCACCTTGAGCGCCGCATCAATATCGATGGTTTCATCGGCATAGATATGGCATACCCCAATACCGCCGGTGATCACTGGAATGGTGGAGTTTTCGCGGCACAGCTTATGCAGGCCGGCCCCGCCTCGTGGTATGAGCATATCCACATAGCGGTCCAAATGCAGCAGTTCGTTGACCAAGGCACGATCGGGATTGTCGATGGCCTGTACCGCACCGGCGGGCAGGTTACAGTCCACCAGCGCCTGCTGAATCACTTTTACCGTGGCGGCATTGCTGCGGCAGGTCTCTTTTCCACCGCGCAGGATCACCGCGTTGCCGGTTTTCAGGCACAGCGCCGCCACATCTACCGTGACATTAGGACGAGCTTCATAGATGACTGCCACCACGCCCAGCGGCACCCGACGGCGTTCCAGTTTGAGGCCGTTATCCAGCATATGTCCGTCGATAACCTGCCCCACCGGGTCGGTCAGGCGACAGACCTGGCGTACATCGTGCGCAATTGCTGATAAGCGCGCTGGTGTGAGCAGCAGACGGTCGAGCAGCGCCTCGCTAAGACCACTTTGCCGTGCGTCCGCCATATCCAGAGCGTTAGCCGCTAGGATAACCTCGGCGTGAGTTTCCAGGCTATCGGCAATCGCCATCAGTGCCCGATCTTTAGCCGCAGCACTTTGCACCGCCAATTGCCAGGATGCCGCTTTGGCTGCTTTACCCATTTGCTCCAGCATATGCAACTCCTTAATAAATAATCATGTCGTCGCGATGGATCACCACCGGGCCATATTCATAGCCAAGAATGGCGTTGATCTGCTGGGAGTGTTTCCCGGCAATCATGCGCAGCGCGTCGCTATTGTAACGGCTAACGCCATGCGCAACATCCTCGCCATCCAGGCCACGGAGCCGCACGACCACTCCGCGGGAAAAATCGCCGACGACGCTACGGATCCCCTTGGGCAACAGCGAACTACCCTGCTCCCTGATCGCCAGCAGTGCGCCATTATCCACCGTAATATCGCCGGCGGGCGGCGGTCCAAACAGCCAGCGTTTGCGGGCCTCAAGGGGCATCCCCTGGGCATGGAACCGGGTGCCCACTGGCCGGTCATCCATCATATCGCCAATCACCCCCGGCCGGCTACCGGCGGCAATCACCACGTCGATACCGGCACGAATGCCCACGTCGGCAGCCTGAATTTTAGTAGCCATGCCGCCCGTGCCCAGCCCTGAAACGCTGTCGCCGGCGACGCCACGCAGAGCATCGTTTATACTGTCCACTTCGGGGATCAGTCTTGCATCCGGATTGGTGCGTGGATCTGCAGTATACAAGCCGTCCTGGTCGGTGAGCAGCAGCAATTTGTCGGCATCCGCCAAGATTGCCACCAGTGCCGAGAGATTGTCGTTATCGCCGACTTTTATTTCGTTGGTGGACACCGCGTCATTTTCATTAATCACCGGAATGATGCAGTTATCTAATAAAGCGCGCATCGTGTCGCGAGCATTGAGAAAACGCTCGCGGTCTTCCATGTCGGCGCGGGTCAGCAACATCTGGCCGATGTGAATGCCATAGATTGAAAACAAATGATCCCAAAGTTGGATCAGGTTGCTTTGCCCGACCGCCGCCAACAGTTGTTTCGAAGCGACGGTGGCGGGCAGTTCTGGGTAACCCAGACGCTCCCGGCCGGCGGCAATGGCCCCGGAGGTCACTATGACGATCCGGTGTCCCGCAGTGTGCAGTTGCGCGCATTGGCGCACCAGCTCGACGATATGGGCGCGATTCAGCCGACGGGAACCGCCGGTCAGCACGCTGGTGCCCAGTTTAATTACTAAGGTCTGGCTGCCTTCCATTACATTCCTACCGTAAGTCGGATTGAATTCGTACCTGGTCTTTAGAAAGAACAGCCTTATACCTGCCGGCATAAGGCGATATACTTGTTATCTTCCAAGCCGCAGGGCTGTTGGCTAGCGGGCTGTCAGGATAAACGGCTCGTCGTTAAAGCTGTCCGCAGATTCAAGTGTCATGTCCAGCGAAACGATATAGGCCTCAAGGCGAGGGAAAAAAGCACGCAAAGAGCTTTCCAGTTTTTCCAGCACCGCGTCATCGGTGATGTCCTGTTTATTCCAATTGCCCACTTGGTCGAATTTACCGATATAATAGGTATAGGTATAACGGTTTTCTTCTACCTCAAGATCGATCCACCAGCCCCAAAATTCGCGCAATTCCGGCGATAATTGCATATTGATGCATACCGCCAGGCAGTCAAAGAAAAAATGGCTATCACTGCACTGCTCTTCACGAATATAAGGGCCGAGAGACGTAAATCCCTTCATCAGTCTGCTTTTAGGATGTCCACTTATTAACGCCATGCTGGTAACCTCAAATGCCTTAACAGAGAATGACTTCTCTATTTAGCAAACTAATAAAATCGTGGAACTGCAAATTATCCGATATTTTTTAGCCAAGTACAAATTTCGGATAAGGCCAACTGGAAGTTAGCATAAATCGGTGCCGATTTGATCTGCATGAGTTTACTGTCCATGGACGACGCTGCGATCAGTTCTGCGTCTTGCTTAGGACTGAAAGGATCGTCATTCCAGTAGCCGGCCAGCATCGGCGTGGGGCAACGGTGCCCCAGCAGTCCTTGGGTTTTTAGCGAATAGCGATTAAGTTCGGCTTTTAATGCCGAGTCGGAGGCCTGCGCCATGCCAATTCGGCTGGCAAGCACATCGATATACATATTCGGCGCCCGGTCCTGGCGAACAGGATCGGTAAGCAGACCGTGCACGATCGGTCCCAGGCAGGCCACGCCACGCAACCTCTGCGGTTCCAGAAATGCCAACCGAACGGCAATATTGGCGCCAAAACGAATGCCAAAGGCTGTCACGCGCTTGGCATCAATCCATGGTATATCCGGTAATGCCCGTAGTACCTGCTGATGCAGAAAACTGGAATCCTGGGTCAGTTTCCATTTTGAGGAAAAGCCAATGGAGGGCATATCGATAGTCAGCATCGCCATACCCGCCGGAGCAAAATAATCACGGAATAGTCGATAGGTGTCGTTTTGCAGCATATCCAGACTGCCGCAAACCAGTACCGTGGGGAAAGGACCGCCGTTTTTGTGCGGCAGATGCAAAAAGCCGGTCAGCTTGCCGCCGCCGCTAATCGGAAAGGTTAGCGCTTTTAGCTCATAACTTAACCGTTCGGTAGTCTCTACCCAAGCCCGGTTGGCCAGCGTTTGCGCCTGTTCGGCCAACGCATCGCCGCACAAGTGTGGATAGGCAGCAATACTGTAGAAATTGGCCGCCTGCAGCCAATGCTTGCCCGACAGAACGGGATCGGTCTCATCCATGCCGCGTTGTTGCCAGACCATGCCCTGGTGAGACCATTCATAAATCCAGTTACCTGGACGATAGCCAACCACGGTATCAAGCAAACACCTATCCGTGCGATCGGTTTTGCTGGCGGCAATGCGCGCTAGCACTTCTTCGATTTCCCAAGGGTCAATACCACGCCAAATCCATAATAACCGGTTGATCATCCGGTACCAGTTTTGCGGATTGGTGCCTTCCAGGGTGGCAAGGATCGGGGATTGTCCGTCGCTATGACGCACGCGGGTGACCAGCGTTGAGGTTTCAGGTAGTTTGAATGAGGGTTTGAATAATGTTTCGCTTAGATTAGTGCCACTCATTAAGCCTTCGCCTCCGCACAGTCGTTTTTGCCATAATTAAGGCTAATCTTAGCAAGATTGACCATTAAGGGACAATAAAACAAACGCCCGACAGTGTCGGGCGTTAAACGAAATCGTTATGGGTTGATTAAGCTCACTATTTATCCAGGCTTATTTTCCCACCAACGGCGGGATAAATACCACACCCATGTCCCAGGGTTGTTCAATCCAGGTGTCTTGCGGGATATCGACCATATAGTCATCCACCAGCGGCCGGCCGGCCGGCTTGGCAAAAATGGTAACGAAATGCGCTTTTGGATACATGTCACGGATCGCTTTAGCGGTTCCACCGGTATCCACCAGGTCGTCAATAACGATAAAACCTTCACCATCGCCTTCAGCACGTTTAAGCACCGTCAGTTCACGCTGGTTGTTATGGTCGTAGCTGGAGATGCAAACCGTATCAACGTGGCGAATATTCAATTCGCGCGCCAACAGTGACCCAGGGACCAAACCACCGCGGCTGACCGCAATAATGCCTTTCCACTGATTTGCGGGCAGTAGCCGTTCGGCCAGTTTCCGCGCCTGGATTTGCAACATATCCCAGGTTACGACGTATTTTTCGCTCATAAATGCTGTCCCAGCCGGATTGGGCCGGCTTAAAAGTACAGGGGAAAAAGGTTGCGCGAGATTATAAAGACGCCATCAACGAAATACCAGCGCTACCGCCCTTTTTAAGCGCACTTTCACCATTATTCAGGCTAAAGTGGTATGCTTTCTTTCGTCTTTGGTAACCATCAGACCGTCTGAACGCGGTGAAAAACGCGCAGACCGGGTCTTAGGTTGTAACAGGAGTTATTATCGTGTCTGAACTGACTCAACTTTCGCCTCAGCCATTATGGCAAATTTTTGCCAAAATTTGCTCCATTCCACACCCCTCGTATCATGAGGAAGCCTTAGCCAGCCATATTATGCGCTGGGCACAGGAAAAAGGGTTGCACGGGGAACGCGACGAGGTTGGCAATATCCTGCTGCGTAAACCCGCAACGCCGGGTTATGAAAAACGTCGTCCGGTGGTGTTACAGGCGCATTTGGATATGGTGCCGCAAAAAAACAACGAGACCCTTCATGATTTTACTCGCGATCCCATTCAACCGTATGTAGATGGCGATTGGGTAAAAGCGCGCGGCACAACCCTTGGTGCCGATAATGGTATCGGCATGGCATCAGCGCTGGCAGTGCTGGCGGATGATGGGGTACAACACGGTCCACTGGAAGTATTACTGACCATGACCGAAGAAACCGGTATGGCTGGTGCCTTTGGTCTGCAGCCAGGCTGGCTGCAAGGCGATATTCTGATCAATACCGATTCAGAAGAAGAGGGCGAGATTTATATGGGTTGCGCCGGCGGGGTTGATTTTAAAACCATCCTGCCTCTGGAGCGCGAAGCAGTACCAGCGGGCTATCACGTGTTGAAGCTCACCATTAAAGGCCTCAAAGGAGGGCATTCCGGCGGTGATATCCATAAGGGATTAGGCAATGCCAATAAGCTGCTGGCACGCTTCCTGTCAAAACAGGCTCATGCGCTGGATATCCAACTCATCGATTTCAACGGCGGCACGCTGCGCAATGCTATTCCGCGCGAAGCCTATGCGACGCTGGCCCTACCACAAGAAAACGCCGAAAGCCTAAGCCAACTGGCGCAGAGTTTCCTGTCGGTGATTAAAAGTGAACTGGCGGCGGTTGAGAAAAAGCTGGCAATTCAAATTGACCCCATAACCCCAGACGCCCCGGTGCTGACCAAAGTCACCAGCGATCGGTTTATCGCCCTGCTCAACGCCATGCCCAACGGCGTCATTCGTTTTAGCGATGACGTGAAAGGCGTGGTGGAAACCTCGCTCAACGTCGGCGTGGTGTCCATGGAGCCGGAGCAGGCTCATATCCGCTGCCTGATCCGTTCACTGATTGACAGCGGTAAAGACGATGTGGTCGGAATGTTAACCGCGTTGGGTAGCTTGGCTGGTGCACAAACCGCCGCCAAGGGCAGTTACCCGGGCTGGAAACCGGACGCTAATTCACCGGTGATGCATTTGGTGCGTGAAACCTATCAAAAGCTGTTTAATAAAACCCCGAATATTCAGGTCATCCACGCCGGGCTGGAATGTGGTTTATTTAAAAAGCCCTACCCGCTAATGGATATGGTATCTATCGGGCCGACCATTACCGGTCCACACTCGCCGGATGAACAGGTGCATATCAAAAGTGTCGGCCAATACTGGACCCTGCTGACTGCGCTGCTCAAAGCCATCCCTGAAAAAGACTGACCGCGATAGCCTAACGATTTCACGTTGCAGGAAAGCCAACGCATCTGCAACGTGAAGTATGACGGGATACCCTAAATAATTCGCGTGGCAGGAAGGCGGCAACGCAGCAAATCCCAGGAGCTTACTTTTGTAAGTGACTGGGGTGAGCGAGGAAAGCCAACGCATCTGCAACGTGAAGTATGACGGGATACCCTAAATAATTCGCGTGGCAGGAAGGCGGCAACGCAGCAAATCCCAGGAGCTTACTTTTGTAAGTGACTGGGGTGAGCGAGGAAAGCCAACGCATCTGCAACGTGAAGTATGACGGGATACCTTGTTACGGCATATCATCTTCCCACCTGAGCATCAGCTGACGCTCAATTTGCGGGTCGATCAACGTGACATGCAACCCCACCAGCCGTACACCACGATCGCCGCGGCGCTGCTCCCACGCCTGACGCGCAATAGCGATCAAATCTTGCTTATGCAGGCGCGGCCATACATGTTCCTGTGTGGTTTGCTGGAAATCGGCAAATTTAAGTTTAATGCCCTGTCGGGCGATCAGCAGATCCGGTCTGACCTTTGCCAGCCGCCGCTCAAGTTCGGGGTAGAGTTGTTCAATAATTGCCACGCAGTCGGCCCAATCGCCGATATCTTCCGCCAGGGTATGCTCCACCCCTACTGATTTACGCAGACGATCCGAGGATACCTCGCGTTGATCGATTCCCTGCGATCGTTCCCACAACACCCGACCAAACTTGCCAAACTGTTTTAGCAACGCCGCCAGATCGTAACGCTGCACATCGGCACAGGTTATCAGTCCCATATCGGCGAGTTTTTTGGCGGTGACTTTGCCCACTCCCGGAATTTTACCCAGATCGAGTTGTGCCAAAAATAGCGGTACCCGTTCTGGAGTGATAACAAATTGTCCATTGGGTTTGTTGAATTCAGAGGCGATTTTAGCCAAAAATTTTACTGGTGCCACGCCGGCCGACGCGGTGAGATCCAACTCATCGGCAATGTTTTGACGAATAGCCTGGGCCATTAGGGTCGCCGAGCCGCTACAGCAGTCGCTGTCAGTGACATCCAGGTAGGCTTCGTCCAGCGATAAGGGTTCAATCAATGACGTATAACGGCTAAAAATACGCCTGATATGTTCAGATGCCTCTTTATAAGCCGCCATGCGCCCAGGCAGCAACGTAAGGTGCGGACAAAGCTTCAGCGCCATGGCGGTCGACATGGCGCTATGCACGCCATAAACCCGCGCCGGATAATTAGCGGTACTGATCACGCCGCGCCGGTCCGCGCTGCCGCCGATGGCCAGCGGGATGTCGCGTAGCGTCGGATTGTCGCGCATTTCAACCGCTGCGAAGAAACAATCCATATCAACATGTATGATTTTACGCATCCACCCCCCCCTTCAACTGTATAAGTATACAGTAAGAAGATCAATTTATACAAAACGTATCTTGATAAATATGCCGGTGGTGCTATCTTGTCGCTGTTTTATTTGTTTTACTTGACGTTTCTAGGGTTTGCCGCCAACGACCGTTGCCTGGCATCTTATTTAATATGACTACGCAGGAATAATAATGGGCAAAATCGCACAGTTATTTGCGATGTTGTTTTGCATAGCGGCAATGACGTCAGTCAGTTATGCCAGTGGGCAGCCGCAGCTATCCAAAGAATTAAAGGCACAATTAATCGGATCACCGGTTTTTATTCAGATATTTAAAGAAGAGCGAACCCTGGAACTCTATGCCAAGGTCGGTAATGAATATCGCCTGCTTGACAGCTACCGGATTTGTGACTTTTCCGGCGGACTGGGCCCTAAACGCCGAGAAGGGGATTTCAAAAGCCCGGAAGGTTTTTACAGCATTACCCACCGCAATCTGAACCCTAACAGCCATTACTATCGGGCGATAAATATTGGTTTTCCCAATGACTATGACCGGTACCAGGGGTATTCGGGCGCCATGCTGATGATCCATGGCGACTGTCGTTCCATTGGCTGTTACGCCATGACCAACAGTTATATTGCTGACATATATCGTTACGTTGACGCCGCATTATTAAACGGTCAGGCCGAGGTGAAAATTAATATTTTCCCGTTCCGCATGACCGAGGCAAATTTACAGCGTCACCGCCTTTCAAACTATTATTCATTCTGGCGTTCCCTGGAGCCAGGGTATGCCTTTTTTGCCCGTTACCACCAGCCACCAGCGGTGGCGGTGGTGAATGGGCAATATGCCGTGAGCCCACCGCTGCAGTTGCACAGCGGTACGCCGGCGGTATCACAGTTCGCGCTCACCCAACCGAAATAATACACTCTCCCCTGGCGCTACCCGGTGCCAGGTTTCATTGCCGGTCAACGGCTGCGTGGCAATCACCGTCACCACATCATGAGGCGTGGTTTGCCGCTGAAAATCAATCTCCACATCCTGATCGAGTAACGTAGCCTTGCCGAACGGTGCCCGACGAGTGATCCAGTATAAATGTGTTGAACAATATCCCATGACAAATTGACCATCGGATAACAGCATGTTAAATATGCCCTTTTGTCGCAATTCATCCGCCAGCAGTGCAATATAACGAAACACCGCCGGCCAGTTAGCCGGTGTGCGTGGATAACGCTCCGCCAGCAGTGCCAACAGCCAGCAAAAGGCATATTCACTGTCGGTCTGTCCCACCGGCCGGTAGGATCCGGTTTTTAGCTGCTTATAGCTTTTTAGCTGACCATTGTGGGCAAAGGTCCAGTTACGGCCCCATAATTCACGGGTGAAAGGATGCGTGTTCTCCAGTGCCACCTTACCGCGATTGGCCTGGCGGATATGCGATATCACCGCGCAGGATTTGATCGGATAATCCTGCACCAGCCGGGCAATTGGTGAATTAAAACTGGGCAATGGATCTTTGAAGGTCCGGCAGCCCAGCCCTTCATAAAAGGTGATGCCCCATCCATCCTTGTGCGGCCCGGTGCCACCCCCTCGTTGCACTAACCCGGTAAAACTGAAGCAAATGTCCGTCGGTACATTGGCACTCATTCCGAGCAGTTCACACATGACCCCTCTCCTTACCAAATCACCTGACGCGTTGTTTCAACGCCGGAGCTATGCTGCTGTTGCCGCCATCTCTTTTTCTATCAGTTGAATCAGAATATGGATCACTTTGATATGAATTTCCTGGATACGATCGGCGTAACCAAAGTGCGGCACACAAATTTCAACATCAGAGGTGCCGGCCATCTTGCCGCCGTCCTTGCCCGTGAGCACAATGACTTTCATGCCCTTGGCGCGTGCCGCTGCGATGGCGCGAATAATGTTGGCCGAATTACCAGAAGTAGAGATACCGAGCAGCACATCACCCTGATTGCCGAGCGCTTCGATATAACGTGAAAACACAAAATCATAGCCAAAATCGTTGCTGACGCAAGACAAGTGGCTAGGATCGGAAATGGCGATGGCTGGGTAGGCTGGCCGATTGTCGCGATAACGGCCGGTCAGTTCCTCGGCAAAATGCATGGCATCACAATGAGATCCGCCATTGCCGCAGGAGAGCACTTTGCCCCCGTTCTTGAAAGAGGCGGCGATAAGGGTGGCGGCATCTTCCACGCTTTGAATATGGCGGTCATCGGCAAGAAAGTTGGCCAAGGTGGCTGCGGCTTCGTTAAGTTCACTGCGAATCAAGTCCTGATACATGAATTCCTCGGTATATGCTGGAGTACACACCCTTCATATTTTGGGTATATGTTAATGATCCCAGTTGCCAGTTTACCGGATTGGCGAAACCGCGAGAAGCAAAGTTGGCTTTCTCGGCTTGCGTTACCACATAAAAATCACTGTTTGTGAGCCAGGTTATAAATCTAGGCAAGGAAATTGAAAACAAAATCGACTCTTTTTCAACCACCGATCGCAAGTTTTGCCGGTAAATCGAACATATCTACAGTAACTTATCGCTTTTACGCCGTTTTGCTCTTTTCACGTCGAACCGCACGAATACATTATTGGTCGACATGGAATGGCTGATGCTTTTTCTGACGGACTGCGCCAGCGCCGAAAATATTTCATCGATACCATTATGAACGAGGTAGTCATTTATCATCTCCGCCATGGCAGCCAGCTTATCCTGAGGTTTGACAACCTTTAGCCAATGAGCGAACGCCAATAAGCCATCGATATTCGGGAATGCTTTACTTTTATTAAGCGATAACGCCAACTTATGATCATCGGTTGATCATCGGTTGATCATCGGTTGGGTATATATGGGTGCAGACAACATCATACATCGGCACCAGCCAGCGTTCCTCGGGCTGAAAAGGATCGCTTAGCAACGCAAAATTTTTCAAATGCGCGTCGCCATTACCCACCATACAGCTGAACGCGACGTAGTTGAAAAATTTTGCGCTTTCAGCCCCACTCCCGGTATACAACGCGATGGCATCGGCAATTTCCTCATAGGAACCCTGATATTTTTTTTCTGAGGATCGCATTTCAAGACGCAAAAATCTTCCATCACCAGCCGACGCTGTACAATGATGTCAAACCTTTCCATGATAAGAATGCAACCCGGTTATTGATGACTACCCTCAATAAAAAGCTCCACCAGTTTAGCCGTTTACCCATCTATACGTCCTGATTGTCAATTGCGCTGAGCGTGTTATATTGGTTTAAAAACCGGCTTTTGAGAGTGGTAATGAGCCATGAGCAGTAGAACCTTGATTCCAGAAAGTAAACTCCCCGCGTTGGGCACCACCATTTTCACCCAGATGAGCGCCCTGGCGCAGCGCCACCAGGCGATTAATCTGTCGCAAGGTTTCCCCGATTATGATGGGCCGGAATATCTGAAATCGCGGCTAGCACATCATGTCAACCAGGGCGCTAATCAATATGCCCCCATGACCGGGGCGGCCCCCCTGCGTGCGGCGATTGCCGATAAAACCGAACTCATTTATGGCTGGCGCCCTGACCCGGATCGGGATATTACCGTCACCGCCGGCGCCACCGAGGCCCTGTTTGCGGCCATCAGCGCGTTGGTACGTACCGGCGACGAAGTCATCAGCTTTGATCCCAGCTACGACAGCTATGCGCCAGCAGTGACCCTGGCCGGTGGTATCAACCACCGTATCGCACTGCAACCGCCGACGTTTCGCGTGGACTGGGCAGACTTCCGTGCCAGGCTAACCGACCGTACCCGGCTGGTGATCCTCAATACGCCGCACAATCCGTCCGCCACCGTCTGGCAAGCGGCAGATTTCGAACAACTGTGGCAGGCTATTGCCGCGCGGGAAATCTATGTACTGAGCGACGAAGTTTATGAGCATATCTGTTTTGCCGCCGGCGGCCACGCCAGCGTACTGGCCCATCCAGGGCTGCGGCAGCGATCGGTTGCCGTTTCGTCGTTTGGCAAGACCTATCATATGACCGGGTGGAAAGTGGGTTATTGTGTGGCACCGCCGGCGCTTAGCGCCGAGGTACGTAAGGTCCATCAATACCTGACCTTTTCCGTCAACACTCCGGCCCAGTTGGCCCTGGCGGATATGCTGCGCGCCGAGCCGGAGCATTGGCGCAGCCTACCCGAATTCTATCGCGACCGTCGGGATCATCTGGTACAAGCCCTAGCACCCAGCCGGCTGGAATTGCTGCCCTGTGAAGGGACCTATTTTCTGCTGGCTGATTACAGCGCTATCTCCGACATGGACGATGTCTCTTTCTGCGAGTGGATGACCATCAACGCCGGGGTGGCGGCAATTCCTCTGTCGGTGTTCTGTGCCGATCCATTCCCGCACAAATTAATCCGTCTGTGCTTTGCCAAGCAAGATGCCACCCTTGACGCCGCCGCGGAGCGTTTATGTCAACTTTGAATATCAGCCTGTTGCAGCAGCCGTTGACCTGGATGGATGGCGAGGCGAACCTGGCCTATTTTGACCCCCTGTTGGCCGCCGCCAGCGGTCGCGATCTGATTGTATTACCGGAAATGTTCACCACCGGTTTTGCCATGGAGACGGCGGGCTGCGCCCTGTCCCAGGATCGGGTCGTGGCGTGGATGCGACAATGGGCCAAAACAACCGATGCCATGATTGCCGGCAGCGCAGCTATCCATACTCCTGACGGCGCGGTGAACCGCTTTTTATTGGTGGAGCCGCAAGGACAGGTACATTGTTATGATAAGCGCCATCTATTTCGCATGGCTGATGAGCACCACTATTACCAGGCTGGTCAGCAACGGCTGGTCGTAGCCTGGCGCGGCTGGCGCATCCTGCCACAGGTCTGTTACGACCTGCGTTTCCCGGTATGGTCACGTAACCTTGGGGATTATGATTTGGCGCTGTATGTCGCCAACTGGCCGGCACCGCGTGCCCTCCACTGGCAAACCCTGCTAGCGGCGCGCGCGATTGAAAATCAGGCCTATGTGGCAGGCTGCAACCGTGTCGGCACCGACGGTAATGGACATCAATACAGCGGTGATAGTCGCATTATCGACCCGATGGGCACCGTGCTGGTCCAGGGCGAGTCAGGGGTCGCCACCTGTTTAGATGCCTCCTTGTCACTTGAGGTACTGCAGCAATACCGTAAAGCCTTTCCTGCCGCGCTGGACGCCGACACTTTCAGTCTGGACAAGTAGCCCTGCTCGCCGGGCAACCTGCCCGCGAGCGCGAGCCATCCCACCACTTATGTCTGGTTGCCTGTAACGACGCGTCTACAGAGCAAACCAGGCGTTCATGCGCTAACGGCCTCCCTGATGAAATGATCATCAAAACATAATGACGTCAGTGATGCCCAGCAGTGCTACTCTAACCGGCCCGGCGCTGGAGCGACGCGGTATTGTCAACATGACCATAGCAAGAGTAAACGTAGCATGAAAAGTGAATTTATTGATCGACCCGCCATCCTGGCGGAAGTGAACGCTGCCTTTTATCGCTATGAACAAGCGTTCATCACCAATGATGTAGCCATTCTGGATGAGTTATTTTGGCACGATCCCCGCACCGTCCGTTATGGCGTTGTTGAGAACCTCTATGGCATAGAAGCGATTCAGGCGGCCAGCGCATCGCGGGCGTCTCCCGGACTGGAGCGCATCTTACAAAATACAGTGATCACCACCTATGGCGACGACCTGGCGGTGGCCAGTACCGAATTTACCCTTGAGGGTAGCGACAAGACCGGCCGGCAAACCCAAACCTGGGTAAAATTGGCCTGCGGCTGGCGAATCGTCGCCGCTCACGTCAGCTTACCAAGCTGAGGGCGTCTGATAGTCCAACAGTGACTGAAATGGATGTGTCGTTAGGTTCGGTCTCTTTGGCCCGCAAATCAGACCTGTACCGTCCGATACTGAATCAGGGCAATGAGGGTAGTGGTTGATGTTTACGTTAACTAAAAGACCCACATACCGATGGTCGCTAGTTGCATGGCGTGGGGCCATAACTTACTATGCTGGCTATTAGCCATCGAGATCCCGATGGCAGGCAATACCCACCCTTACTAAGGAGTTAATTATGCCGCTGGTCCGTATCGATATTAAAAAAAACCCCGACCCTACCTATATCAAACGCGTCGGTCGGGTGGTGTACCAATCGTTGAAAAGCGCCATTAACGTTCCCGAGCATGATAACTTCCAGATTCTTAATGAGCATGGCGGCGATCATTTTATCTATGATGCTGGCTACCTTGGCATTAACCGTACCGATAAGTTGGTCATTATCCAGATTACGTTAAATGAAGGGCGCAGTATCGAGCAAAAAAAAGCACTCTACAAAAGTATTGCCGTCGGTTTGCATGAAGCGCTGGGCATATCGCTGGAGGACGTGTTCATCAATCTTGTCGAAGTACGTAAGGAGAATTGGTCTTTCGGTAATGGCATTGCGCAATACGCCGGTTAAGCCAACAGACTGACCAGACCGGCTAGAACCGGCAGTTCGCTACACATTACTTCAACGCCGCGCCCAAAGCGCGCAGAGCTGGCTGGTACCAAAAGATCCCGCCACCGCCAGCACTATCGGTACCAAAAAATCATGATCGATGCGGGTAAATTCGGTAATCAGCACGATAGCAGTCAGTGGCATGCTCATAGAGGATGCCAAAAATGCTGCAGCGCCGATCACTGCATAGGCACCCATCGGCACACCGGGCCATATCTGGCTCCATAAACCACCCAGTACCACCGCCATCAGCGCACCATTCGACAATCCCGGCGTCAATAAGCCGCCTTGTGCGCCAGCACGCAAGGTACTGGTAGTGATGGCAACTTTGCAGATCAATAACATTCCGGCCATACCAACGGTGAGCAGGCTACTAAACCCCAATTGCGCCGGTCCTTTGCCATTGCCCAGCAGTTGCGGCAGCCAAACGGCCATGCAGCCGATAATCAGGAAGTTTATCAGCGCAAATACCGGTAGCCGCCAACCACGAGCCGCCTTGCGCCGCGCTGCCGCGCTCAACCGTGCAAAGCCATAGGCTGCCAGGCCAAATAGTGGGCTAGTGAGCAACGACCAGGTAATCAGTCCGGCGCTAAGGGGAAAATGTGCGACAACATATTGCGATTCCGCCCCCAACCCCATCCAGGCCACGGATGCTGCAATAGCGGAAGTTGCCAATGCCATAATGGCAGCGGGCCAGCTTAAGGTTGCCAACAGCACCTCTAATACAAATACCGCGCCGCCTAGCGGAACATTATATACCGCAGCCAACCCGGCACCTGCGCCGCAGGCGACGATCGTGCGTCGTTGTTCCGGCGACAACCCGGCAGCATGGGATAACCATCCCCCCATCAATGCCCCCAGCTCTCGAGGCGCCACTTCACGTCCCAGAGGTGATCCCAAGCCTACTGTGCCTATTTGCAACAGCACGTGGGCCAAGGTGGCAACGGGTGGCATAAGAGGCGCATCACTGGCAGTAGCTTGCTTGATGCCAACCAGCGGCCGGCCAACGCGATAGAGCACCCACCACCCCACTCCGGCCAGCAAACCACAAAATCCAAGTATCAACATTCGCCGCCCCCCGGGAGCAGCACTCACCCCCATCAGGAATGTTTCGGAACTGATAATTTGGTCTAGGCTGTAGCCATAAGCAAGATGTTGTATCCCGTGCAGTAGCAATGCCAAGAACATGCCCCCTAGCCCGGCGCCAACACCGGTTAGCATGACAACCATGACCATCAGGGCAAGGTGCCTTACATTCAAGGCCGACGGCCACGTCGCGTTTGTCGGGACGGCGGACTGATCACGTTGGGGATATTGACTGATCGACATGCTATTTCTCTGAAAATTACCGATGGGGAATCTCCATCGTGGGGGTGGCATATTTTATCTGGCTGTTTTTATTGGTGGAAGACGTCTAAAAGATAAAATTGTCGCAAAATATCACTGAAATAACCCATGCGTTATGCGCGAAGGGATCATGTCACCACAAGAAAAAACGGTGTTCACATGGATGTGCCATGGCTCACGGCAAAAACGGTGACTGTGCAGGCTAGCAATGTGGCAATGTGGCAATGTGGCAATGTGGCAATGTGGCAATGTGGCAATGTGGCAATGTGGCAATGTGGCAATGTGGCAATGTGGCAATGATAAATTAAGCGGGAATATTGGGTAAAGATAGGCATTAGGGTGAAAAGGCCGGCAAAGAGTTGGGTATGGTATGACTAGTTGCAATGGACTGGAAAATTGCAATGGACTGGAAAATTGCAATGGACTGTAAAACGACATGAGCCGCTGCAAAATTTGCAGCGGCTCATTGGAATTTATTGGCGGTGTGGACGGGACTCGAACCCGCGACCCCCGGCGTGACAGGCCGGTATTCTAACCGACTGAACTACCACACCGCACATGTGCTTTGTCGGGAAAGCGAGGCGAATAGTACGGTTAGCACCTTACCGCGTCAATGCTTTTCACGTTTGATCATCTCGTTTGGCGATAATTTCAGCATTACGTTGTTAAAATCAGCTGAATGAATGATTTTAATGGGGTTGCGTTGTATTTTCTGGTCGCCACAAACAGCTGCCGCCTTTTTTCGTAACCAGGTCTAGGCGAGATTCATGTGCCGCCAACTCCTCATCATTGGCATAAACGACTTTGAGTTTGGTTTGCGCCCGCTCTACCCTCTGGATGGCTTGGCCACCATCTGCGTTGCGCTTGCCACTTTCACCTTCCATGGAAAATCGCATAGAGGTTTGGCCACCGGTCATGGCCAGATACACCTCGGACAAAATTTCGGAGTCGAGCAACGCGCCGTGTAAAGTACGTTTGGTATTATCTATCAGATAACGATCGCACAATGCGTCAAGGCTGTTACGTTTGCCGGGAAATAATTTGCGCGCCAGCACCAGACTATCGGTCACCTTGCAAAACGTCTCGGTTTTACCGATGTTAAGGTTAAGTTTGCCGAACTCATAATCCATAAACCCGATATCAAACGGCGCGTTATGAATAACCAGTTCGCCCCCGCGGATAAAATCGAGGAACTCATCGGCGACCTGCCCAAAGGTAGGCATATCCGCCAGGAATTCGTCACTGATACCATGGATATTATAGGCTTCGGGGTCAATCAGCCGATCCGGTTTCAGATAAACATGGAAATATCGTCCAGTGAGGCGTCGATTGACAACTTCAACCGCGCCTATCTCAATAATTCGGTGGCCTTCGTAATGAACCCCCAGTTTGTTCATACCGGTGGTTTCAGTATCCAGAACAATCTGTCGCGTAATTGCAGTGCCCGTAGCGTTCATTTTATGTCAGACTTGTTTTTTTAACATGAAGGGTAGTCTACCAGAGATGCAGAAACAGGTAGAAATTTTCACCGATGGATCTTGCCTGGGTAATCCAGGTCCAGGCGGTTACGGCGCGATTCTGCGCTATAAGCAGCATGAGAAAATTTTCAGCGCCGGTTACCGACTTACCACCAACAACCGCATGGAACTCATGGCGGCGATTGTTGCCTTGGAGGCGCTAAAAGATCCCTGTGAAGTGGTTATCAGTACCGACAGCCAATACGTTCGGCAGGGTATTACGAAATGGATCCACAACTGGAAGAAACGAGGCTGGAAAACGACTGATAAAAAACCGGTGAAAAATGTCGATCTCTGGCAACGGCTGGATTTAGCGATCCAAACCCACGTACTGCGCTGGGATTGGGTCAAAGGCCACGCGGGCCATCCGGAGAACGAGCGCTGCGACGAATTGGCCCGCAGCGCAGCGGGGAATCCGGCATTGGACGATATTGGCTATCGGCCTGAGAAGTAACGATCGCATCAGCTATTGCGGCTGGCCGCACCTACCGTGCGGCGCACAGAAGCTTTGAGCGACTTGCTCTTTAAGGGATTGAGCGTAAGAGGGAAGGTGCGTTTTCGTGCCACTATCACGCTCAAACAACCGATAGCGGGTAGATGCTCATTAAGCAGGCGGCCCCCCCTGCGACGCCAGGGCAGCACCTGAAAACGCGCGCGATGCATCACTTCAAAATTAAGGATGCTTAACCAGTCCAACAGCCGCATCTGAGTATACATGCGGCTGCGGTAGGGCTGGCGACACTGCAAAATGGGGCATAATTTTCCCAGACCCAATAAACTTACCGGATTAAAGGTGGTGATAATTAACCAGCCGTCGTCAATGAGCACCCGATCCACCTCCCGCAGCAGCCGATGTGGATCTGAGGTGTATGACAGGGTATGAGCCAATAAGCATGCATCGGTGGACTTATTGGCAAAGGGCAGTTGAAACGGATCGGCAATAACATTCAGGGTTTCCCCCCGTATGCCGACGTTAACTTGATGAGAAATTACGCAGTCACTGGTATCAATATCTGCACTGAGTGCGCCAATTTTCAATAAATGGAAACCAAATAATTTAGGCCACCAGGGGAGCAGATTAGCTTCTAGCGCCCGCCGATAGTTATCCCCGTACGGTAGTTCGTCCCATCGGGTTGGCGCGATGATAGGCTGAGTGATTTGCGCTGGTTTCATGATCGGCTATCTTCTTAGTGCCATAAATAAATTAACGGAGCTGAACAATGAATCTTATCAGTATTCCTGCGTTGCGGGACAATTACATTTGGCTTTTGCAAAACGACCTGCAGGAATGCATCATCGTTGACCCCGGTGAGTCCGGCCCGGTCTTTGCCGCACTGGCTGAACGGCAACTCACGCCTAAGGCTATTTTATTGACCCACCATCACCATGATCATGTTGATGGTGTCCCCGAGTTGCTGACTCGCTTTGACCTGCCGGTGTATGGCCCTCAGGAAACTGCTGATAAGGGCGCTAGTCACATTGTAGGGGAAGGCGATAGCATAAATCTGCTTGATACGACCTTTTTTGTCCTGTCATTGCCCGGTCATACCCTAGGACACATCGGATTTTATAGCGCACCCTATCTATTTTGTGGCGACACGGTATTTTCAGCAGGTTGCGGGCGTCTTTTTGAAGGAACACCCAAACAAATGTTTGAATCTTTTCAAAAGGTTAAGAAACTTCCTTTGGAAACATTACTCTGCTGCGCCCATGAGTATACTTTAGCCAATCTGGCCTTCGCCAAGTCCATAATGCCGCAATATGATGAGATCACTGCTTATGAGCGTGAAATTAAGCAGTTGCGGGCGAAAAACCAAGCGAGCGTGCCCACAACACTACATTTAGAGGGTAAAATTAACCTATTCTTACGTTGTCATGACATTGATTTACAAAATAAATTAGACCCATATCATACGCTGCATGAGGAATGGCGTATTTTCGCCTTGTTACGGGAGAAGAAGGATCTTTTCTAAAGGTTTTAGTTGTAATGTCGGCGCATTCAACGTATTATTGTTCGTCTTTTAAGCAACTATTGACATACAGATGAAGACTCATGCGATCCTAATCGCCTCGGTCTTGCTAGTGGGTTGCCAGTCGTCCAAGCAGGACGATTCTCCACCCGAACAGCATGCACAGAGTGTTTCTTCGGCAGGTCAAAGTGAAGCAGGAAAGTACACGGACAGCCGAGCGACCTCGGCGCAATGGTTGGAAGATTCAAGCCAAGCGCAGCCTGATTTGTGGAACTTCATTAGCGACGAGCTGAAGATGCAGATACCGGATAACGCCCGGGTCCGCGAACAAAAAAAACGTTATTTAAGTCACAAGAGCTATCTCCACGATGTAACATTACGGGCAGAGCCGTACATGTACTGGATAGTCGAGCAGATAAAGCAACGCAAAATGCCGATGGAACTGGTACTGCTACCCATAGTGGAGAGCGCTTTTAACCCAAAGGCAACATCTTCTGCTAACGCAGCGGGCCTTTGGCAGATTGTGCCCCAAACAGGTAAGCATTATGGTTTAAAACAAAATCAGTGGTATGACGGCCGGCGTGATGTTGTGGCATCTACTACCGCTGCACTTAACATGATGCAGCGTCTTAACCGTGTTTTTGGCGGCGACTGGTTACTGACCATCGCAGCTTACAACAGTGGTGAAGGTCGTGTGCTGCGGGCAATCAAGGCCAACAAAGCCAAGGGGAGACCCACTGACTTTTGGGCGCTGGCATTGCCACATGAGACCAGCATTTATGTGCCAAAAATGCTGGCGTTGAGTAATATCATCAAGAATAGCAAAGAATATGGTGTGGTATTGCCCAAAAGCAATAGCGAACACGCTTTGGCGCGAGTGGAAGTAGGCCAGCAGATCGGCCTGACCCAAGCGGCGAAAATGTCCGGGTTATCGTTAACCAAGTTGAAAAGCTACAATACAGGCTATAAACGTAACGTAACCGCACCAAATGGGCCTCATTACATCATGTTGCCCAAATCTCATGCTTCGCAGCTCAGGGATTCTTTGGCCGTTGATGATATAACCGAAGTCCAGTCGACTCAATTGGCGGACACTGCAACAGGCGGCGCTAGTTATAAGGTTCGTCCTGGTGATACGCTTTCAGGCATCGCCGGGCGGCTTAAGCTTAAGACCAGTGACTTGTTGAAGTGGAACAATTTGCATGCCAATAGCACACTAAAGGTCAGCCAAACGTTGATGGTGGCGAATAATAGCAGCGTCAACAGCATCACCTATCGAGTACGTAAAGGTGACTCTTTGTCCAGTATCGCCAAACGACACCACGTTGATTTGCAAGACGTTATGCGTTGGAATGCTGCGCTGGATAAAAGCAATACGCTGCAGCCAGGCCTTAAACTCACGTTATACATTAACGGTACTGCAACTGATTCCTGAGCTCTCGTTGAACGCGCGTAGCTGAGCAAAAAAAACAAGCCCACTTGGTGCTTGTTTTTTTTTTGCTTGATAGGTTCTCACTTATTAGCACGGAGCAATACCAACAATTTGAGTTTCAGGCACAGATTTATCTGTACGCTGATGGGGTTCAAACTCAACCAGCAGTGGGTTATGGTCTGACGCCCGGGTAACCAACACCGACGCCTCAGTCACGTTAAGCCCGCGATAAAAAACAAAGTCCAACGGGCGGCCAAAAGCGCGTCGCCGCTGGTCATCAAGAAATTTCACTTCCCGCAGCGTCATACGATCGGCAAAGCGATACAGTGCAGTAATCCGCTGCCGGCTCCAAGCGTTAAAATCACCCGCCATGATGACTGGCCCTTGGTGATTGAGTATTTGCTCACCTATGGGGCCAAACTGTTTGCTATAAACATCCACCCCCAGACTGAAATTCACCGCGTGAATATTAACTACCATCATTAGCTGGCCGTCAAATAGCGGGTATACCGTCACCAATGCAGATTTAGCCAGACGTAACAGCGGTTCACGCTCACGCAAAGGACAGCAATAAACCGGATGCGCAGCGGAGAGCGTCATCACACCTGATGGATGCTGCGGCAATATCAGCGCGGGAACCTGATCGGTGGCCAAATAGTGCGATGTAGCAAACCGCACCAACTCAGGCGTAGTTTGTGCCTCCTGCAGTAAAACCAGTTGAGCATCCTTTCCGAACCCTTGCAGAACAGAGAGCCAATCAGCACGTTGCTGTTTGAAAATATTCCATACCATTACCCGTAATAACTTCGAGCCTGGCAACGGTTCACCCGGGGGTAACGCCTGACCCGGGCAACAGAAAGCAATTGGTGGAAAAATTCGCTCAACTGGCCGCCCCGCAACATACCTGACAGAATATGTTTTTTTTGGCACGGTTACCGCCTCGTTTACTGTTTCTTTGACGCCGGTGGATAATTTTAATACAAAAGAGCAGCTATTTTTCCACTGACACAGTTACAACCACAATTTTTTCGATGCCGACCTTATCCCCAGATCAACAGATCTCAGTGTACCATAAAACATACAACAGCCTGAGGATAAGCCAGCCCTTACTCGCCCTCTAGTGGGGCATCAGACGTCTACCTTACAGTCTATCAACGATGATGCTCTGCTAATTTTTTCTAAATTCAACTGGATATCTATGCATTTCACTCGAAAGCGTCAATCCTGAGGCCACGTTCTAAGGTGCAAATTATTAACCTATCAACATCTATCGCAGCACACATTTTGTTTTTTGCCTCAAAAAAGTTTGTGTTATGCGCTTTCCGTTTCTGGTTGCGGTGTCATTACTTATTACAGCAACGCTGGCATGATGTACCGGGGCGTGGCTGGTCTAGCGTGCTGATGTGGGCTAGGGTGCTCGGGTGGCGTCAGGTGCTGGAGGGTGGCCGGTCTAGC
>NZ_JAYGJO010000007.1:0-203655 GCF_035013185.1 Acerihabitans sp. TG2 | reverse complement strand
TCTTTCAGAAGTGCGCTCTGGAAAGAAATTAGTGAAGAAAAAAATATTTTCGAACAAATGAGTACTGGCAACCATAATTTCATCAAGAAAGGCTTATCACCCTTTTGCCCTCAAACAGAACATGTTGGCCAGAGAGCAAAATATGAACTTCACCATATCACACCTATTGGAAATAACGGGGCAGTATATGATGTTGATAATATTAAAATAATGACACCCAAATCCCATATTGGACATCATTCTAGAAATGGTTATAAATAAAATGAAAATCAAAATGAATTATGAAGATTATTCTGAACGTGAGTTTTTAGAGTTAGTAACTAAGGTTTTCAATGCCGATTTTTTAACTGAAGTGGACGCAGACAAAGCTGTTTTTGAGCTTGTGCGCCTATCTGAGCACCCTTCAGGCGCGGACATTGTGTTCTATCCTTCAGCAGATGCTGATGATTCCCCTGAGGGAATACTAAATGTAATAAAGGAATGGCGTGCAATGAACGGCAAACCTGGATTCAAGCGGCCATAGCAGAAATTCTTTTGTATAAGTTCGTCACATGAAATTATCCCGGTTTGTTTCTGACAATCCGGGCAGTGGTAGCAGAGCCAGTAACCACAGTTGGCAAAGAATTTAAAGGCGTACTCAAAAGCACCGCGCCGACCACGGATGATTTCCCCGCCAGAATAATTTTTGTCACGCCCGGTCAGGTGCACGAGGCCTGGGGCCGTTGGTTATCCCAAACGTAGGGTTTAAGTCTATTGCCAATACAGGAAATCAGACGCAACCCGTCCAATTACCCGTGGTGACAACCTACCCTGATTTTAGTGGCATTGATAACAGTGTTATTGTCGTGCCGCCCCTTGATTGCGGCTACCAGCCAATATATATTATGTTTAGCGGCCCAAGTTGCGGACAAATTACGAGATAAGCGTTTCAACTCGTTCGATAGATTTCGCGAAGTGGTTTGGATTGAAATTGGAATAAATGAGACGTTATCATCTCAATTTTCAGATTTGAACAAAAGAAGAATGGCAGAAAAAGGATATGCTCCTTTCGTATATCCTGATAGCCAAGTCGCGGCAGAAAAAAATTAGAAATACACCACGTAGATTTGATTGGTCAAGGCGGTAAAGTTTATGATATTGATAACTTGCGCATATTGACTCCTATCGAGCATATAAAGCTACATTCTTCTGAAAAAGGTGAGTAGTGTGATACTAAAAGATAAGCTTGAAAATTATTCTGAAGAGGAATTTTTACAATTTCTGATAAAAATTTGGGCTATTGATGTTTCTGAGGAAGAGCATGATTACTTAGTTCAACATTTTGAAAAATTAGTTGAGCATCCGAATGGAAACGGTTTACTTTTTTTCCCTTCTAATGACGTTGAGGACAGTCCTAATGGGGTTCTTAAAGTTGTAAGGGAATGGCGTGCGAAAAGTGGAAAACCGGGATTCAGAAAACAATAACTAGTCACTATCTAGCTGACGTCCAAATTCTATTATATTGTGTCCCTGCTTCGGCCGGGACTATCGCATTCCAGCAGTGTCATCGAACTATCAGCTGTAGTATAACAGTTAGCACATGAAATCATAAAATACAAAATAACAATCTCACACAATAGCAAAGTGCGGCAAGTTATGAGTTTTTTCCGTGCTCGTCGACATTTTAACCAATTATGATTTTTAAGATAACGATTATCCTTCTTTGCTAATGAAATAATATTGAGCATGCCAAAGCAGCATATCGAGTCACACTCCAACAAAGGAAAAAATAACATGGAATTCAAGGAAAAATATGAGGATTATACTGAAGAAGAATTTTTAGAATTTCTCAGGGAATTTTTCCACAATAGCTCTGGTCTTAAAGGGGATGATTATGCTGCTTATAATGATAAAATGATTCTCCATTTCGAAAAGCTATCCGAACATCCTAGCGGCTCTGATGTACTGTTTTACCCAGATGGTAAGAGAGAAGATAGTCCTGAGGGAATTATGGAAGAAGTAAAATCTTGGCGAGCAAAAAACGGTAGGCCTGGATTTAAACATAGTTAAGTACCAAGCAACTTTGTTGAATAAACAATCACGCGGGGAAGGACAGGACACCAACAAGGTACTCCGCATCAAGATTTAAACTGGTTTTATTCAGGAGATGTAGGTAAGGCAACTGCTTGAAAAGGATGGCGGAGGAGTAGAGATTCGAACTCTAGAACGCTTGCGCGTCGCCGGTTTTCAAGACCGGTGCCTTCAACCACTCGGCCACTCCTCCGCAACGAGGCGAACTATAAACAGAGTCGATTCTGTTGTAAAGAGCGATTTGTTCTAATTGCTTGAAATTTCATCTATAGCCACGATTTTATGCAGGGATTGACTGATTTGCGTGCTGAATATACCGTTTTTTATCCGTTGTTGGCTGATTTTCTCATCCGCCTGAGTAAAGATGGGTAAAACAATTTTGCCGAGTCGCGAGGAGCCCGTAATCTACCATTCTATAACCGTCATCCTTCACGTTGCATGTAGGGCATGACTGTTGGCTTTCATTATATAAGACGAGGCAAATTAATGGATCGTTTAGTCACTACCTCTTCCCGGGGACGCTCACTCCTCAGTACCCACCGGGTATTACGCAATACGTATTTTTTATTGTCGTTAACGCTGGGGTTTTCCGCGCTTACCGCGACCGCCAGCACCCTGTTACAACTCCCCGCCCCAGGGTTCATCCTGATGATGGTGGGCGCTTACGGTTTGATGTTTCTGACCTACCGCTTGGCGAATAGTCCGGCTGGTATCCTGGCCACCTTTGCTTTTACCGGTTTTCTCGGTTACACCTTGGGCCCATTGCTGGGCATGTTGCTGGCCTCCGGCGCCGGTGAGGTGATTATGCTGGCCTTAGGCGGTACCGCACTGGTCTTTTTTGCGTGTTCTGCTTATGTGTTGACCACCAGAAAAGATATGTCGTTCCTATCGGGAATGATGCTGGCCGGCATTGTGGTACTGGTGGTGGCGGTCATCGCCAATCTGTTCCTGCATATTCCGGCATTATCGATGGCAATAAGCGTGCTGTTTATTCTTTTCTCCTCTGGTGCGATTTTGTGGGAGACCAGCAATATCATACACGGTGGCGAAACCAACTACATCCGCGCGACGGTGGGGTTATATGTCTCGCTGTACAATATTTTCGTCAGCCTACTGAGCATTCTGGGTTTTATGCGCAGCAACTGATGCCTATGGCCATTACGCTCCACCTGCCCCACGTAATGTGGGGCGTTGTTTTTCTGGCTCGGTAAATTTGCTATCATAGACGGTAATAAATAGAGTCCAGAGGGGATCGGAAAACAACAATGGAACATAATGGCGTACAGGTCGAAACCGATGAACAGGGCTATTTGCAAAACAGCGACCAGTGGCATGAACAGCTGGCCGAGGAGATTGCATTGCAAGAGGGTATAACCCTAACCGAAGCCCATTGGCAGGTCATTCATTTTGTCCGCGATTTCTATCTGCAATACAATACTTCGCCGGCAATTCGCATGCTGGTGAAGGCAATGAAGCAAAAATACGGTGAGGATAAAGGCAATAGCCGTTATCTTTATCGCTTATTCCCGCAAGGCCCGGCCAAACAAGCCACTAAAATTGCCGGCCTCCCCAAGCCGGTCAATTGCATTTGAATTAATAACGGATCTGAAAACCATCATAATGTTTTACACTACGCGGCTCAGACAGGACTCGGTCTATTTGGGCGCCGCGCGGTCCGCCTTGTTTTAGCCACTCCAGCAATTTTTCCACCTGTTCAGTTTCGCCACAGGCCACCACTTCCACGCTGCCGTCATCCAGATTGCGCGCGAAGCCTGTGAGCGCTAATAGCGTCGCCTGATGTTGGGTGGTGTAGCGAAAACCTACACCTTGGACCATCCCATAGACATAAACTGCGGTGCATGCTTTAGACATCATTTCCTCCGTGGGTCGGCTAATGTTTGCTTTTGGCTGCGCTTGTTCGCAGAATGGCGCACTTTCTCTCTGGTGTAGTATAAATCATGATAACAAAACGTCTTTTCCTGGCAAAGGGGCGCGAAAAGTCCCTGCTTCGCCGGCACCCATGGATTTTTTCCGGTGCAGTGCAACGGATCGAGGGCAAACCTCAGTCCGGTGAAACTATTGATATTTTGGACGATAAAGGTAAATGGTTGGCTCGGGCGGCCTATTCCCCTACCTCACAAATTCGCGCACGCGTTTGGTCATTTCAACCGGATGAAGTCATTGACGTCGATTTTTTTACCCATCGTCTGGCTACCGCCCAACGTTTTCGCGATCTGTTGGCCGCAAGGGATGGACTGGATGCCTATCGATTAATCGCGGGTGAATCAGATGGGCTGCCAGGTATTACCATCGATCGTTACGGCAATATCATGGTATTGCAGTTGTTATCCGCAGGCGCCGAATATCATCGGGCCACGTTAACGTTAGCACTGCAACTAGGCTACCCGGAATGTGCGATTTACGATCGTTCGGATGTATCGGTACGAAAAAAGGAAGGCCTTGAGTTGACCAGCGGTGTGATCGTGGGCCCACCACCACCCGAACTGCTTAGTATTCATGAACATGGTATGGCTATCCAGGTTGATATTGCCCAAGGGCATAAAACCGGTTTTTATCTCGACCAACGTGACAGTCGGCTGGCTGCGCGTAAATATGCCTCCGGCAGACGGGTTCTTAACTGTTTTTGTTATACTGGCGCATTTTCCGTATCGGTGTTACTGGGCGGCTGTAGCCAGGTGATCAGTGTCGATACCTCACAACATGTGCTGGACATCGCCAAAAGTAATATTGAATTAAACCACCTCGATCTTTCCCAGGCCGGATTTGTTCGTGAGGATGTATTTCAGCTATTGCGCACCTACCGGGAACAGGGCGAGCGTTTCGATATGATTATTCTCGATCCACCAAAATTTGTCGAAAATAAAAATCAGTTGGCCAGCGCGTGTCGCGGTTATAAGGATATCAATATGCTGGCAATGCAGTTGTTAGCACCAGAAGGTATTTTACTGACGTTCTCTTGTTCCGGTTTGATGCCCACCGACCTGTTCCAGAAAATTATTGCCGACGCTGGTCTAGATGCCCATCGGGAGGTACAGTTTATCGAGCAATTCCGTCAAGCGGCCGATCATCCGGTAATGGCACCATATCCAGAGGGGTTGTATTTGAAAGGCTTTGCTTGTCGAGTGATTTAATCTCCTGAAGCCCCCTTGATATTGGCTATTTATCCCCCATATATACCATAAGACGGTAGTGGGGTTTGTTTTCAGCACCGCTGATCTCAAGTTAAGCCTACGGTACTTTTTTAACGTGCTACATCGCGGGGAGAACTTATGATTGCCAGCAAATTTGGGATCGGCCAGCAGGTCCGCCATAAGCTGTTAGGGTATTTAGGTGTAGTCATTGATGTTGATCCTGAATATTCTTTGGAAAAACCGTCACTGGATGAAATTGCCGCTGACGATAAGCTTCGCGCCGCACCTTGGTACCACGTTGTCATGGAAGATGAAGAGGGTAAGCCTGTGCATACCTATTTGGCTGAGATACAGCTAGGTTATGAAGCCTCTCCGGTTCACCCTGAGCAACCAACGCTAGATGAGTTGGCTGAGTCCATCCGTCAGCAACTTTTGGCTCCACGCTTACGTAATTAACGCGTCGCGGTTGCCCGATAAAAGTACGCGAGCACCGCTGGCGACCGTTTGAATGCGCGATCAGGCACCAACGACTCGTGCTGGTAGGCTTGGCCTGCAGCTGAAGGTTCGTTGAGCCGCCGCATTATTGCAACGCGAAATACCTAGGGGTGTGGTCTTCTGTATGTAAGCGTTCACCTCACTTATCCAGTCCCAAACGCGGTATCTCAATTTTGGGGCAACGGTCCATTACCACCTGCATACCCTGATCTTTCGCCAGCACGGCGGCCTGCTCGTTGATGACCCCCAACTGCATCCATATCACGTTGGCGCCTATCGCTATGGCCTCTTGCGTCACTTCATAGACCGCATCTGAACGCCTGAATATATCCACCATATCGATTTTTACTGGAATATCCGCCAGTTGGCCAAAGACGCGTTGACCAAGGATATGTTGCCCTGCCTGCGAAGGGTTGACCGGAAAAACTTGATAGCCGTGATCGAGTAAATAAGCCATCACACCATAGCTTGGCCTTGTTGGTTTATCACTGGCACCCACCAATGCAATCGTTTTTACCGAGGTCAGAATACCGATTATATCGTTATCAGTCATGCTACATCTCCGCTTGAGAACATAACCCCTAAGTTTATACTATTGGGTGAGCAAGCAGACAATGGATGCCATTCAAGGAAGGTGAAATTCCCGGTGGTGGCAGCATAGTCGTCAAACTGAGGACCTATATGCAAACTTATTTTATCACTATCCTAGTTTAGCCCTTTGCAGTGAAACAGAGTTTCAGTAGTCTATAGGTAGACTATTTTATTCAAGGACATGAAAATGGAGTTAACCACTCGTACCATCGCCGTGCGCAAGCATATCGCCTTGGTGGCCCATGATCACTGTAAGCAATCACTGCTAAACTGGGTTGAAAACAATAAAGATCTTTTATCAGAGCACGTTCTTTACGCAACCGGCACCACGGGTAATCTAATCCAACGCGCTAGCGAACTGCCGATTCATAGTATGTTAAGCGGCCCGATGGGCGGGGACCAGCAAGTTGGGGCCCTTATTTCCGAGGGTAAAATCGATGTGCTGATATTTTTTTGGGATCCATTGAACGCCGTGCCGCACGATCCCGACGTTAAAGCATTACTACGCTTAGCCACAGTGTGGAATATCCCGGTGGCGACTAACCGATCCACCGCCGACTTGTTGATTTGTTCGCCCTTGTTCAAAGGTGAATTAACGATTGATATACCAGATTATCAACGTTATCTCGCAGAACGATTGCAGTAACCATAAGCCATCGAGCCGCAGGTGCGGCAAAACCATAAAGGTTAAGGTTTTTTTGCCCGAGGCACGCCAAGGCGTCGCAGTGTGTCAATAAACACCGATGGGTTCGCCTCATCCTCAAGCAACCACACCTGTTGCTTTGCCCGCGTCAAAGCAACGTAGAGCAGGCGGCGCTCTTCCGCATCGGGAAAATCTTCTGGCTGCGGCAGTAGCACCTGCTCGATCACCGATTCTCGTGTGGGTGCGGGAAAACCAGCTTTCCCTCCCGACATCCCGATGATAATGACATAATCCGCTTGCTGTCCCTTGCTGCTATGCATGGTCATAAAATTCATATTTAGGGTTGGCCAGCGGGTGGCAGCCTTATCCAATAACGTCGGCCGTAAATAGTGATAACGAGCCAATACCAGGATTTTCTCTTCTGGGAGTGCAAAACCGCTAAGTTTGTTCAGCAAGGCCTCAAGCATGGATTCTGGTAGAATTAAAACAGATTTTTTGGTTCCTTTTACCACGCTATTGAGTGGTTTTGGCAGTTGGTGAGGATTTTGCTGTACAAAGGCATTGGCGATTTCACCAATACGCTGGTTAAAGCGGTAGGTCGTGTCCAAAGTACATTGCGCACCTGGACCGAAACGCTCATCGAAGGTGGTGGTGAGGTTAATCTCGGCGCCGCTGAAACGATAGATGGCCTGCCAATCGTCACCCACGGCAAACAATGATGTACGTCGGTTTTGTTGTCGCAATGCGTCAAGTAAACGGGCTCGCTGCGGTGAGATATCCTGGTATTCGTCGACCAGTATATGTTTCCAAGGGCTAATAAACCGGCCTTTTTGCAACACATCCACGGCCTGATGTATTAAGCCGGAAAAATCCACAGCGCCTTCTTCTTTGAGCGCCTGTTTCCATGCTTTTAATAGCGGCGACAATAGCCTGATCCGTTTGGTAAATATGTCTCGGATGGACTCCGGCGCCTGTTCTATCATTTGCGTTTGACTACCGCCATGCATACGCATCAGGCCAATCCAGCGCTCAAGACGGGTTGACAGCCGCCGAGCGAGACGATCATCCTGCCAAAAATCGCCTTCACCCAGTTCCCAGGACAATTCATCAACCAACCACTGGCGCCATCCTTTTGCCTGCGCTTTCTTTTGACTGCACTGCTCGCGCCAGCAGGTGATTAACAACTCGCGCCCCACCTGGCTATCGGATTCCAATTGGCTGATGACCGGTGATTTTTTACTGCCCTGTCGAATAATAAACAGCGCTAACGCATGGAAAGTCCAGGCCTTGATGTCCTCAACCCCCAGACGTGCGTGAATGCGTTCATCCATTTCCTCCGCTGCCTGGCGGCTGAACGCCAGCATCAGTATTTGCTCTGGCAGGGTTTCTTTACGGCGCAGTAACCAACCCGCACGAGCCACCAGCACCGATGTTTTACCGCTGCCGGCACCGGCCAATACTAATAACGCGCGTTCACCATTAATCACGGCACGACTTTGGGCCAGATTAAGCGGGGTGCTCTCAATCGTGTTAAAAAACGCCCGGTGCAGATCGAGCATCCTATCGGCCCATTGCTGATTGCGATCAATAACCCGTGCCGGTCCCTGGTCCAACCATTGCAGACAACGATGATAATCGTCGCGACACGCGTTGAACTCATCGAGTCGCACAAGAGGAAGCGGTAACGCGGTAAAGGCTTCGCGGATGCTTTCCTGCAATGATGCAAGTTCGTTGAGTTGAAACCAATTGTCTCGGGAGACGATCTGTTCAAGAGCTTGCGTTTGTTGGCCAAGCACCGTGGCACATATAGTGCCCATTTCCTGGCTCCACTCCTGCCAGGTCTTTTGCAAATAATGATAAAACTGCTGCGTCTCTTGCCATTCGGTGCCGTGCAAGCGCACCACCTGTTCCTCCGACAAAACAAATTCAAGCTCGCCCCAGACGATGCCGCGTTTACAGTGAATGGCAATGATCTGATTGAAAGGGATGATGTATTGATGCTTGTCGCCACTGACCTCAACACCGGCATGTAACAGCCGTACGCGATTGTAAGGATGTTGCGCGAGATGCTTGCCGAATGAGGTTGATTTCAATTCCATAAGCTTTGCTGAGGTTCCATGTCGTTTATACGTCAGGGTCATGCGCCCATGTTAACTTGTTCTGCTCCCGCCGTGAAATAAGGGTAGAATAACTGACACCCGCTCAAAGTATACCCTATAGCTTTCGCGTTGCATCAAGGCGGGAAACGAAAGTATCAGGATGCGCTTATTGAGTGATTAGGGTGAACGAGTATCGCCAACACACCGGCAACTTGAACAATGACGGTTATGGCTTTATTTCGCTTCTTTCGCAGCACATCTAGGGATTTATGCGTACATTACTTAATATTCTTAACTTTATTTTGGGTGGTTTTTTTACCACGTTAGCTTGGCTACTGGCCACCGTGCTCAGTATTATACTGATCTTTACCTGGCCCTACACACGCGCCTGTTGGGAAATTGCGAGACTCTCCTTGCTGCCGTTCGGTAATACTGCCGTGCATGTGGATGAGCTTTACCCGGAAAATCGTAACGTGTTGTCGTCATCGGCTGGCACGATATTAAACGTTTTATGGTTTGTGCTGTTTGGCTGGTGGTTATGTCTGTCGCATATTATTACTGGTGTAGCACAATGTATCACTATTATCGGTATTTTGCCGGGGATCGCCAATTTTAAGCTTGCGGTTATCGCCCTATGGCCAGTAGGACGTCGTGTGGTGCCAGTCGAACTTGCCGATCGATTGCGGATGCCTACAGATCAGCGTTTTAATCGTTAACCTCATGATAAGGAAGTTGTGTGCTGGCTTTTGCTCCCGGGTTTCGCCATTTTGCGTTTGACAGCCGCTGGCGCTATAGCCTGCGAATACTTTTTGCTCTGAGTGGGGCCGCCGCGCTCCCTTGGTGGCTGCATATGTTCACCCTGACTATCCCACTTACCTTGGGGGTAGTCGCCGCAGCGCTGGCGGATCTTGACGACCGTCTCAGTGGCCGTTTACGTAACTTGTTTATTACCCTGATAAGCTTTTTTATCGCGGCAGTATCAATAGAGTTACTGATCCCCTATCCATGGCTGTTTATTGTTGGGCTAGCGGGTTCCACCTGTGGTTTTATTTTGCTTGGCGCGTTGGGTCAGCGCTATGCCACCATCGCCTTTGGCGCACTATTGATTGCGGTCTATACCATGCTGGGTGCCTCCATGTATCAAACTTGGTACACTCAGCCAGCGTTACTGCTGGTAGGGGCGATTTGGTATAACCTCCTGACGCTGTTTGGCCATCTGTTATTTCCCATCCGGCCCTTACAGGATAATCTGGCCCGTTGTTACACGAGTCTGGCGCTCTTTCTTGATGCCAAAGCCAACTTGTTCGATCCGGATACCGAAGATGCCGATGACAGCGCCATGATAGACGTGGCGATGGCCAACAGTAAACTGGTACAGGTGCTAAACCAAACCAAGGCATCGCTGTTAACCCGACTGCGGGGCGACCGCGGCCAGCGAGGCACACGACGAACATTGCATTACTATTTCGTTGCGCAGGATATACATGAACGAGCCAGTTCATCTCATGTGCAGTATCAACAATTGCGTGAGCAACTGCGTTACAGCGACGTGTTATTCAGGTTCCAGCGATTGCTCGCTTTGCAGGCCAAAGCCTGTCATGCGTTATCCCAATCTATCCTGTTGCATCAAAAATATCAGCACGACAGTAGGTTTGAGCGTGTTTTCAATCACTTATCATCGGCTATTGATCGTCTTATTACCGCGCCGCCCCAAATCAAGGCGCTAAAACATTTATTAAATAATTTGCGCGCTATCGATGCCCAGCTTGCCACGATCGAATCGGAACAGGCCATCGCCCGTAATGCTCCGGAGGAAAACAATCTTGCTGACGATAAACTGACCGGATGGAACGACATACGTCTACGTATTAAACGTAACCTTACGCCAGAATCGGCGCTGTTTCGTCATGCCGTGCGGATGTCGGTGGTATTATGTATAGGTTATGCATTTATTCAGTTAAGCGGTTTGCATTATGGCTACTGGATTTTATTGACCAGCTTGTTTGTTTGTCAGCCCAACTACCAGGCAACACGTCGCCGTCTAGCCTTAAGAATCATTGGCACGCTGGCGGGAGTCTTGCTTGGTTTGCCTATTCTCTATTTTGTCCCGTCGACCGAGGGACAAATGATTTTGATCGTGCTTAGCGGCACGCTGTTCTTTGCTTTTCGTAACGTGCAGTACGCGCAGGCCACCATGTTCATCACGCTGTTGGTTATGCTGTGTTTCAACCTGTTGGGTGAGGGATTCGAGGTTGCCCTGCCCCGTGTGTTTGACACCTTTGTCGGTTGCGCTATTGCCTGGGCTGCAGTCAGCTTTATCTGGCCTGATTGGCATTTCCGGCGGTTGCCGCAGGTTATGAATAATAGCCTAGCGGCAAATTGCCGCTACCTGGATGCGATTCTGGTGCAATATCATCAAGGTAAGGACAATCGTCTTGATTACCGCGTCGCCCGGCGCGATGCGCATAATCGTGACGCAGAACTGGCCTCGGTGGTCTCAAACATGTCGGCGGATCCCAAGACCAGCAGCGAACTGCTTGAGTCCGCATTCCGTTTGTTATGCCTGAACCACACTTTCCTCAGTTACATTTCCACACTGGGTGCACATCGTGAAGACATGGCAAATCCCGACGTACTTCAGGTCCTGGACGACGCAGCATGCTATATCGATGACGCGTTGCAATATCAGCCACAGTTCGCCCTGCGCGTGGCACAGGAGCATGAAAAACTGGTTGAGCGTATCCGCATGGTATTGACCAATCCCGAGGCCAAGGAGCAAGTCGTGCTGCAACAGATTGGTTTGTTGCTGGAATTACTGCCAGAGCTCATTGCACGCAAACAGGAAATTGAAACCCAATTTTAGCAAACATGATGGCCAGCCCGGTCTATTACTCAATCTAATGACACCACTACTGGCAAGAAAGGCGTTTAAACCACGCCAATAACTCGCTGCGCTGTCCTTGGGGCAGCGCAGCCAGATGCCGACCCGCCAATGCACCTTCCAACGCCAACAACACCTTGACGTCCAGATTTTCTTTAATCGCACGCAATTTCAGGTAGCTGCTTTTTGCACCATAATGACGCAGTGCTTCGATATCCTGAATACCGGCTTTCCATAGTAAGCGCTCGATGGCTTGTCCGATATTGGGCAGATCCTTGAGCCGCTGGCTGGCCGCTTTTATGTGTAAATGCCGTTTCGCTTCCTCCAATGCCAACAAGGACAGTGACATGAGCACCTCATCCGCTGCCCAAAGCCGCTGGTTCACCAGATAATAATTGAGTAAAACCGGAATGCCGCGCTTGGTGTAAAGGAGTTGGCTCATCTGTTGTGCAAGGAAGATATGCTCGCTTTGCCGGGTGCCCCTAAGATATAACTCGCCGTCCAGAATCAGACCAAACATAACCTTGTCGGCAGCAACGCTGTAGCCACCAAATTGTGAACGGGTGGTGATTGTCCCCAGGGAAGCAAACGCTGTTCTCACCCTGGAAATAATGCAATCAGGTATATCTTTCATCAACTTCTCCTTGTTTTTAATAGCATGTATTTCTACGCCCGATCCTGGGCTGCCAGTAAAAGTACGATATTTTGGCACTGGTTTTCAACTGAATATCGAGAGTGGCCGTTTTTAGTAGCAATTCTGCGAAGCTGATTAAATTTTCGGTTGATTTTCGCACCAATCCCCTATACTGTGTTTTTATACAGTCATAGAGGGCGAGCTCAAAATGCAAACACAGGTCAATACTCTGTCTCCCGTGCCGCAACTTTCTCAGGCGAAGGGTTCAATGGAAAAAACGGCGCTTTCACAAGACGCATCCAAGAATCAACCCTGGGCTCAGGGTATTATCAGTGAAGTGGTTTATTTTGAGGATCAGCCGGTGGTGGGACATATTCTGCTACCGCTGCTACGCTTATTGGGCACCCAATCGCGCTGGCTGCTATGGCTGACGTCCTCACGTCGGTTAAGCCGCCCCTGGCTTGAACAATCGGGACTGCCACTCGAAAAAATGGTGCAATTGCGCCAATCAACGGCCTATGACACCGTTGCCGCGATGGAGAAGGCGTTACAAACCGGAAATTACAGCGTGATCCTAGGATGGTTTCCGCAAGAATTAACGGTGACTGACAAAAGTCGTCTGCGCGATGCAGCACAGCTTGGGGGGACTTATGGCTTTGTAATGTATCCCCAAAATGAAGTGTGCCGGAAATCTGGACAGTTTTCAGATATAAAGATTCATTCTTCTTTGTATCATTGAGTAAAATTAAGATTAATCTCACTAGGGTAATTCAACCGCCTCTCTCGCCGATAGGGAAACGGGGACAATCCAGCGGCCATGCGGTTCCCCGGTATAGCTAACACACCGGGTGACTACAATTTTGTCTGCATTTAGTTCAATAAAATATACACCAACCGCTGTTTTTTATTATTGGGTCACTACATCTTACTTGTAAGTTTCCCACTTCGTTGTAGACTTTAATTCGCCAGGGCTGCTCTAGAACGCCTTTTAACAGCGGTGTACAAACGCAGAGCACGAACTCTGGCAATGGAATATTTAAATTAGCTTTATAGAGCTTATTGCCTATTTGGATGATAACGAGGCGCAAAAAATGAAAAAGACAGCTATCGCACTTGCAGTGGCACTGGCGGCTTTCACAACCGTAACGCAAGCCGCACCAAAGGACAACACCTGGTATGCCGGTGGTAAACTGGGTTGGTCCCAGTATCATGACACTGGATTTTACGGTAATGGCTACGATAGCCGTATCGGTAATGGTCCGACCCATAACAGTCAACTCGGCGCCGGTGCTTTTCTCGGCTACCAGGCTAACCCGTATTTAGGGTTTGAACTGGGCTACGATTGGCTGGGCCGCATGCCTTACAAAGGCAGCGTAGACAACGGTGCTTTTAAAGCACAAGGTATTCAGTTAACCACTAAACTGAGCTATCCGATCACCGATGATCTGGATATTTATACCCGTCTCGGCGGCATGGTATGGCACGCAGATTCCAAAGCGGCATACAACAATGGAGCCGGTGGTCGTTTGAGTGACAATGATACAGGTATTTCCCCATTGGCTGCCGGTGGTCTTGAATACGCCGTAACCAAAAACTGGGCAACCCGTCTGGAATATCAGTGGACCAACAATATCGGCGATGCCGGTACCGTGGGTACCCGTCCTGATAATGGCATGTTGAGTGTGGGTGTTTCCTACCGTTTCGGTCAAGATGACGTAGCCGCACCAGTAGCAGCCCCGGCTCCTACCGCAGCGCCTGCTCCAGTTGTTCAGACCAAACACTTTACCCTGCGTTCCGACGTGCTGTTTAACTTCAACAAAGCAGAGTTGAAACCAGAAGGTCAGCAGGCCCTGAATCAGTTGTATTCACAGCTGAGTTCTCTGGATCCTAAAGACGGTTCTGTTACCGTTCTTGGTTTTACCGACCGCATCGGTTCAGAACAATACAACCAGAAACTGTCTCAGGCTCGTGCGCAAAGCGTAGTAAGCTACCTGATCTCCAAGGGTATCCCTGCAGACAAAATTTCCGCTCGTGGCATGGGTGAATCTAACCCGGTTACTGGTGCAACCTGTAATAACGTGAAGGCTCGTGCCGCGTTAATTACCTGCCTGGCACCGGATCGTCGCGTAGAGATCGAAGTGAAAGGTATCAAAGAAGTGGTAACTCAGCCGCAGGCTTAAGTTATTACGCTTAAAAAAACCCCGCAATGCGGGGTTTTTTTATGGCTGTTATAGCTGATGATTTTATCCGTTTTGCACAGTTTTGACGCTCAGTTCTCATTGCCTTCGCCGAGCATAGCTTTTAGATCTTGCTTGAGTGATGACATCTGGGTGGCGTATTTTTCAGTACGCTCCGCTTCTTCGAGCAGGTTGACAATGGTTTCTGATAGGGTGTTGCCGCGGCGCTGTGACAGCGCGGCCAAACGTTGCCAAACCAGGTATTCCAGGTCAATGGATTTTTTACGGGTGTGCTGGTGTTCGGCGTTGAAGTGTCTTTTACGCCGGGCTCGGATGGTCTGCTTCATACGATTTTCCAGCGCCGGATTCATATTTTCATGAATCCATTTTATTATATTCCCCGGCAGGTGTTCATATAACAACAGTGTGGCAACCGACTCCTCCGCCGCGCTGTTTTCTTCATAGCGGGTGATCCGTTCACCTTCACGATGTTTTTTTACCAGATAGGTCCATTTCCATCCGGTTTCAAGATTCTCCAACTGCTGATATTTCATGATGCGTTCACCCGTGACCGTGTAACGTTACCTTAATAATACCAGTTTCCATAGGTAAGTCCTCAGCAAATGTTATTTTATGATTAATTTTTAATCGATCAGTGCCTAATGTTCTTGGATTATAGCTTCAACGTAAGATGGGTGAGACTAAGGAAGCGAAATTCTTGTATAATCTACGTTTCCCTGTTTAGCGACGTTACCGATCACCTTGACCATTAAAAAATTAGAATGGAAATATTTAATTCCCGAGCTTTCGCCTTTCGAAGCGGTGTTTGCCCAACCCTACCAACCAGCGCCTGCACCTATGGATTTGTTGCAGCCTCGATTGATAGATGGCCTGACTCAATTTTGCCACTCCCGGTCACCAAGCCGATTTATGCTGATCACGGCACAGGAAGATGAGGAATATTTCCAGTTAATCAACAAGACGATCAAGGGACTGCTGCCCAATGCCAACACCTTAATTGGCAGCAGGTATGTCATCACTGGCAACGGCGTTACTGTACAGCCGGCGACTAAACCCGATGATAATTTTGCCGCCCGTGACCAATGCGTCTATCAGACATGGATCGAACATGAGCAACTGTTCGGCTGCATGAGATGTTATCGCGACGTAATAGATTTGCAGCCGGGAAAAATCCATGACGCCAACGGCGGAGTATTGATTTTAGGCGCCAAGGCATTGGTGAGCCAGCCCCTAATGTGGCTTCGCTTAAAGCAGATGATCCTGCAAAAACGGTTCGATTGGCTGGCCTTGGATGAAACGCGGCCATTACCGGTCTCCATCCCGGCGATGCCTCTGGATTTGCGATTGGTGATCATTGGCGATCGCGAGTCGTTGGCAGATTTAAGCGATCTGGAACCTGATCTGACTAAGTTGGCCATCTATGGTGAGTTCGAGTCCGATATAAAACTCTTGTCGCCTGAGGATATGCAAACCTGGTGCGCCTATGTTAATAGCTTGCTTGCCGATCAAGGTTTGTCAGCACTGGAAGCCGAAGCATGGCCAGAAATGATCCGCCAGGCCATACGTTATAGCGGCGATCAATACCAGTTACCCTTGTGCCCTCAATGGCTAAGCCGCCGTATCAAGGAGGCAGTGCTCTACAGTGGCCAGGGAGTGATAAACAGCGAAGCGCTATATAATAGTAACCGCACCCGCATCTGGCGTGAAAGCTATCTTACCGAGCGAATGCAAGATGAGATATCTGAAGGGCAGATTATGGTGGAAACCGAAGGTGCGATGGTCGGCCAGGTGAATGCCCTGTCGGTCCTCGATTTTCCAGGTCATCCATTGCCGTTTGGTGAACCTTCGCGCATCAGTTGCGTGGTCCATCTAGGTGATGGAGAAATAAATGATGTGGAACGCAAAGCAGAACTCGGTGGAAACCTGCATGCCAAGGGTATGATGATTATGCAGGCCTTCCTGATGGCTTCACTGGAGTTGGATCAGCAACTGCCCTTCTCCGCCTCGCTGGTGTTTGAACAGTCTTATGGCGAAGTGGATGGGGATAGTGCCTCCTTGGCTGAATTAAGCGCGTTGATCAGCGCCTTATCCAGCAAACCACTTAGTCAGCACATCGCCGTCACCGGTTCGGTTGACCAGTTCGGCCGGGTTCAACCTATTGGCGGTGTAAACGAAAAAATTGAAGGCTTTTTTGCCTTATGTCAGGGCCGTGGACTTGACGGTTCACATGGCGTGATCATCCCCATCTCCAATGTGCGGCATCTCTGTTTGCATGAAGAGTTGGTTGAGGCAGTACGGGAAGAGCAGTTTCATATATGGCCGGTAGAAACCATTGATGAAGCATTGGAATTGCTGACCGGAATACCCTACGATCACGAGCAGAAGCCCAATTTAATTGCTTCGATACGCGAGCGCATCGCTTATGTTAATCAGCACGAACGCCTGCGTTTGCCCTGGGGACTTCGCTGGCTCAATTGGTTTAACCAGAGCTAATGAGCCGTTTCCGGGGGATTGATGTTAGTTAATGCGCAAGATTCATTGATAAGGGTTTTGATAACATGGTAGATAAACGCGACTCCTATACAAAAGAAGACCTTCTTGCCTGCGGACGCAGCGAATTATTCGGTAAGGAAGGTCCACCGCTCCCTGCCGGTAATATGCTGATGATGGACCGAGTCGTGAAAATGACCGAAGACGGCGGTAGCCATAATAAAGGTTTCATTGAAGCGGAACTGGATATCAATCCGGATATGTGGTTTTTCGGCTGCCATTTTATCGGCGATCCGGTCATGCCAGGCTGTTTGGGACTGGATGCCATGTGGCAACTGGTCGGTTTTTATTTAGGCTGGCTGGGCGGCGAAGGCAAAGGCCGGGCACTGGGCGTAGGTGAAGTTAAATTCACGGGTCAAGTATTACCCAGCGCTAAGCTGGTCACTTACCGTATCCATTTTCGCCGGGTTGTTAATCGCCGTTTGGTGATGGGTCTGGCAGATGGAGAGATGCTTTGCGACGGTCAGGTGATTTATACGGCCAGCGATCTCAAGGTAGGTCTGTTCAAAGATACGGGTGTTTTCTAACCATTCTTAACATAACCTCCGCGAAAGCGGAGGTTGATCTCTTTTGCTAACAGGTGATTACAAGGTAACCGACCTGTCCTCCATGGCCTTTCGCCAACCTCCCAACCAGTGAGACCGTGCATCTAAGGACTGAAAAGGACAGACCTCACTAGAGCGTCCAGAGAGTCCCGCTTGATAACCACGTGAATGTGCCCGTTCAAGACGATCTCGTTTTTGTCTCTTCATGCCGTGTTTCCCTCATCTTATTTGGTGGAAAGAAAACGGTAATCGCTAGTTGGTGTCTGCGATCACACCTTATCTTTAACGATAAGCGCGCAGAAAATCAATGCATAAGTTCACAAAAACGTCATATAAAAACCGCATAATGACTCTTTTTTGCCATTTGAATATCGCTATTCGCAAGCTAAGCGGCTGAAATGATTATATAGCTCCCACGCTGGCCGACCTATTTTCCCTTCATTTCACATCGCGCTTTTTTTTAGAATCTTTCGTTATTAGCGGGTGGCTAAAATTTGCCCGGCGATAGTTTGGCTCACTTGCAGCCAGCCCTGAGCCAGGGTTCGGACTAATGCATCATAACCGTCCTGATCTTGTTTTAACGTCAGGGCAAAAGGATAGCTGATAACCTGCTGTTGGTGGGTCAATAATGCCACACCTTGAATAATCACTCTGCCGTCATAGCGACCATGGAAAGCAGAAATATTGAGTTCCAGAGTGTCCTGTTCACCCGGAGCCGGCGTGGCTGAAACCAGGGTTCCCGGCAGTGCATTGCCCAGATTAATCACCATCGTCTGTTGCAGTTGCTGTGCCAAAGGACTGGCCCAGAGGTTATTAGCCGCGGTGATATAACGAACATCGCTGGCTTGATATACCACGCCATTGCCGGCCAGAAAATCGGACAGGTTAACCCGCGACACCCATATATGCCGTAGGCTGGAAGTAACGGATATATGCTGAGCCCCCGCAGTATCCGCCGCGACCGGCAGTTGATAATAATGTTGACCACCACCACCGCTGCAACCGCCCAACAGCAACACCAGGACCAGTACGATTCCTTTATTCATTTTTTTGCCCTCTTGGGGATCGGATCATGACCTTTGCTAGCCTCAAAGACCAACGCATTGCTCTTGGTATTTAACGTGCGTAGTACCGGCTGTAGTTCGCGCAGGACCTGGTCGAGCCGCTGCATGCTGTCCACCATCTTGTTATACGCCGGCGAGCCGGGCTGGAAACCCTTCATGCTGGTGTTGAGTTCGCGCAGTGTACGTTGCATATCCTGGGGTAATTGCTGCATTGCCGGGCTTTCAGTGATCGTATTCACCGATTTTAGGGTCTTTTGCAATTCGCGTAGCGTATTTTGGCTTTGCGCTAACGTGTTGGTGGCTTCGTTGATCATCGGATTAAGCGGTAGATTGTTAATCTTATCCAGCGTCATCATCAGCTTTTGCTGTATTTGCGCCAACCCGGCACTGGTGGTAGGCAGCACCCGATAACCATTAAGCGTAGTGACACCCTGCCAAGGCTTGGCCTGCGGATAAAAATCGAGATCAATATACAGCGAACCCGTTAATAAATTGGCACTTTTGAGCGCAGCGCGCAGACCCTGAGATTCAGCCTGTTTTAGCCGTGCATCAATGTCAAAGTTGGCGCCCAGCATGCTGGTAATCCGGCCTGGCTCAATGCTGATCAGGACCGGTACCTGATAATTATCATCAATGGGATTGGTGGTATTGGTAAAGAATGGCACCTGAGCCACAGTACCTAGACGTATGCCACGAAACTCCACCGGTGCCCCAGGCTGCAGGCCGCGAATTGAATCACTGAATAACAGCACATAATCTTTGTGTACGGTATAGAGGGAATCAGCAATGTTACTTTTGTTGTCGAATAATTGATAAATCTGATGTTCCTTCGCCGGTTCGCCCAACGGCCAGCCGCTGGGAACATCAAAACTGACGCCACCACTTAACAACGTGGTTATGGAACCCATCTCAACCCGCATTCCTTGAGCTGACATATCAAGAGCGACACCACTGTCCTTCCAGAAACGGACGTTGCTGGTAACCAGGCTGTTATAGGGCGCACTAATAAATAGCTGATAGCTCATTTTGCGGGTTTGTGGATCGAAATGACTCACTTGTACCGTGCCAACCCGAAATCCCCGAAACAGTACCGGATCGCCGGCATTCAACTGACCGGACTGCTCACTGTCAAGCTCAACCCGTATGCCTTTGGCGTCCGGTGAGGCCAGAGGAGGCGCGTCGAGCAGGGTAAAGGCGTCAGCGTTATCCTTATCATTGCCGGGCTGCAGTTGGATATAGGCCCCGGATAACAGCGTTCCTAGCCCGGAAATACCTTCTCGACCAATTTGCGGTTTCACCACCCAGAACGCCGAGTCTTTACGCAACAGTTTTTCCACACCGTTATTGATGCGGGCCTTGATTTTTACCTGGCGTAAATCGTCGCTGAGTGCCACGCTTTCCACCATGCCAACATCCACACTGCGGCTTTTGATAGCGGTTTTCCCGGCTTCGATACCTTCGGCACTGGTCGTCGTCAGGGTAATAAGCTTGCCCTGATGGCTAAAATGATAATAAAGAATCCATGCACCAATCAGCACCGTGACAATGGGAATGATCCATACTGGCGACCAGCGTTTGATGTTCTCAACCTGCGCGACGTCATGCTTATTTTCCGTCAACGGGAGACTCCTTCTGAGTATGACTTTCCGCCCGGTCCCAGATCAGACGCGGGTCGAACATGTGTGCCGCAAACATGGTTATGATGACCACCGAGGCAAATAGCACTGCACCAATGCCTGGCGTAATGCTCATCAATTGCCCCATACGAACCAAACCGGAAAGTACCGCTATCACAAAAACATCGATCATTGACCAGCGGCCGACAAACTCGACGACCTCGTAGAGAGAATGCATGCGTTCGCGGTCAACGCCACGTCCGCCCCCAGCATCCCAACATAACCAGGCCAGCGCGATCATTTTAAGCGTCGGAACCATAATGCTGGCGATAAAAATCACCAACGCCACCGGGTAAGAACCCTCATCCCAGAGCAATATCACCCCGGCGATAATGGTCGAGTTATACTGACTGCCCAGCGTATTGGTGATCATTATCGGCAGAATATTGGCCGGAATATACAGCATGACCGAGGTTATCAGCAGGGCCATGGTCCACTGTAGGCTATGACGCCGCCGGGCTTGTTCGTTGGTGTGACAGCGCGGGCAGACCCGTTGAGCGGCGGGTAAAATCAGGGTGCAACAACTGCAGGTTCTGATCCCCTGGGACAAACCACTCTCTCCTGTGCGCATAGTGTCCACCGGCGAATCCATCGGCATGATGTTATCCCATAACCAGCGCTGGTCAATACATTGGAACGCCCGTTGCTGTAACAGGCAAAACAGGCAAAATGGCAAGAAGCTGATACCCACACCAATATCGCCATAGGCCATCAGTTTGACAAAACTGACCAAGACCCCGGCAAGGAAAATTTCTGCCATGCCCCAGGCGCGCAGTGCAAAGAGTGTCTTGGCCAGGAAAGCCCTCAGGCGCAACGGTATGCGTATGCCGAAACACAGCAGAATAATGAAAATCATGCAGGCGGCGGGAATGAGTTGTACAAATAACAAAAACAGGCTGGCAAGACTGGAGAAATTGTCGCTCACCATCACGCTCGGTATTTGCGGCAGGGTAATTTGACGCCCGATTCCGGACACTCGCATATTAACAAACGGGAATAAATTGGCGAGCACCAGCATAATCAACGCGCTTATGGCAAACATCACTGGCTGGGTGCGAGGGTTTGACCAACTGCTAATCAGACTATTTTTACAACGTGGGCATACCCCCTTCTGACCGGCGGTCAATGGGGGTAAGGCCACTAATAAATCGCAATGGGGGCAAAGCACGTTCCTGATTTGATGGCCCGAAGAGCACATGCTTTCATCCTCATAATTTGTCACCCACCTCAGGCGACAATGTTCAGGCAACACGTTGCCCTGGTCCAGCCTGACGGACTAGACCAGGATTTACGTTACGCCTTAGGGCCGTTCTTCAACTCTTCCAGCTCTTCCCAGCGGGCAAAGACCTGCTCAAGCGCTTGTTCCGCACTGGCCATCGCGGCAATCGCGCCCTGGGTGATTTCATGGGATTGACTAAAAAAATCCGCATGCGCCATCTGTGCTTGCAGATCGTTGATCTGTTGCTCCAGCGTTTCTATCTGCAGCGGCAGCGCTTCAAGTTCACGCTGTAGGTTATAGCTTAATTTGGTACCACTTTGTTTGGCATTTAACGTCTTCTGAGCTTTGGTGACGTTATTTTTTTCAGTCGCGGTCGGTGCTGGAGTATTAGCGCGCAGAGCACGCATATTCTGACGCTGGTTTTGCGCATCGAAATAGCCGCCGACATAGCTGCTGATCTGGCCGTCGCCTTCAAAAATCCAGCATTCGGTTACCGAGTTGTCGACAAACTGCCGATCATGGCTCACCAGCAATACGGTTCCCTGATAGCTGTCGATCATCTCCTCAAGCAATTCCAACGTTTCAACATCGAGATCATTGGTCGGTTCATCGAGTATCAGCAGGTTGCTGGGATTGAGAAACAGCTTGGCCAACAGCAGGCGATTTCGCTCCCCGCCAGAGAGCGCCTTGACCGGCGTCATCGCGCGTTTGGGATGGAACAGGAAGTCCTGCAGGTAGCCCAGAACGTGCCGAGAGCGGCCATTGACCATCACTTCCTGTTTGCCTTCCGCCAGGTTATCCATTACGGTGCGCTCAGGATCCAATTCGGCACGATGTTGGTCGAAGTAGGCGACTTCCAGCTTGGTGCCGCAATGAATTCGACCGCTCTCTGGCGACAGTTGGTCAAGCATCAGTTTCAGCAATGTCGTTTTGCCACAGCCGTTAGGGCCAATCAGGGCAATTTTGTCGCCACGTTGCACCTGAGCACTGAAATTACGCACCAGAACCCGATCTTCCAGCCGGTAAGTAACATTTTCCATTTCAAACACAATCTTGCCGGAACGGGTGGCTTCTTCAACCTGCATTTTCGCGCTGCCGATGACGTCGCGCCGTTCGGTTCTTTCCTGACGCAGCGCCTTCAATGCCCGTACCCGGCCTTCATTTCGGGTACGGCGGGCTTTGATACCCTGGCGGATCCAGACTTCTTCCTGGGCCAGCTTACGGTCAAATTCAGCGTTTTGCAGTTCCTGTACCCGCAGTTCTTCCTCTTTGCCGTCCAGGTACTTATCGTAATTGCCCGGCCATGACACCAGCTTACCGCGATCAAGGTCAACTATACGTGTCGCCATGTTGCGGATAAAGGAGCGGTCATGGGAGATAAAGATGATGCTGCCGGCAAAGCTTTTCAGAAATATTTCCAACCAGTCGATAGTTTCGATATCCAGATGGTTGGTCGGTTCATCGAGCAGCAGTACCTTGGGTTCGCATACCAACGCACGCCCCAGTGCGGCTTTACGTAACCAACCGCCGGAAAGCGACGATAATTCGGCGTTGGCGGTCAGGCCCAATTGTTCAAGGACTTCGTTGATACGTTTTTCCAGATGCCAAAGGTTCTGGTGGTCGAGAATTTCCTGCAATCGACCCATTTCCATCAGATTTTTGTCGCTGGGATCCGTTTCCACCAAATGCGAGACTGCGTGGTAGGCTTTTAGCGTCTCAGCCTGGGCCTGTACGCCTTCGGCGACAAAATCATAGACACTGCCGCTCACGTTGCGCGGCGGATCCTGCTGCAGGCGCGCGACAATGGTATCTTGCTCAAAAATAAGCTGTCCATCATCAAGAGGAACCTCACCGCTGAGGATCTTCATCAGGGTGGATTTACCCGCGCCATTACGCCCTACCAGGCAGACACGTTCGTTACGCTCGATATGCAGTTCGGTATTATCCAACAATGGCGCATCGCTAAACGACAGCCAGGCGCCGGAAAGACTGATTAATGACATGGTGTTTATTGATCCCGATCGGCATGGCTTATTAGCCAGCTATTGTGAATATGACGATTACGGGCAAAGTCCTGGGAGCGGGTACGCTCGGTAATGGACTCCGCCTTCAGGCCGAGGGCCTGTAATCCTTCGGTGTCCAATTGGAAACCGCGTTTATTGTTGGAAAACATGATGGTACCGCCGGCGCGCAATAACCTTTTCAGATCCTTCATCAGCAGCAGGTGATCCCGCTGCACGTCGAAGCTCTCGGTCATACGTTTTGAATTGGAAAATGTTGGCGGATCGATAAAGATTAAATCAAACGTTTCTTCCGACAGTTCAAGCCAAGATAGGCAGTCTGCTTGGATCAGCCGGTGCTGCTTACCCACCAGTCCATTGCTGCGCAGGTTTTTTTCCGCCCATTCCAGATAGGTGCGTGACATATCCACCGTGGTGGTGGTGCGGGCGCCACCAATGCCGGCATGGACGCTGGCGCTGCCGGTATAGGCAAATAAGTTAAGGAAATCCTTGCCACGGCTCATCTCCCCTAGCATTTTACGGGCAATGCGGTGATCGAGGAATAAACCGGTATCCAAATAGTCAGTAAGATTCACCCACAGTTTGGCATCGTATTCATCCATCAATAAGAATTCGCCTTTCTGCGCCAGCTTTTCATACTGGTTTTTGCCTTTCTGACGTTCACGGGCTTTGACCACCAACTGGCTGGCGGGAATATCCAGCACCGCCAGGGTGGCGGCAATGGCATCGTATAACCGCTGGCGAGCCTTTTCCGGCTCGATAGTCTTGGGTGCAACGTACTCCTGAATCACCACCCAGGAGCTGTAGCGATCTATGGCCACATTATAATCGGGTAAGTCCGCATCGTAGAGACGGTAGCAATCCAAATGCTGTTTGGCCGCCCATTTTTCCAGCACACGGACATTTTTGCGCAGCCGATTGGCGAAGTCCGGTGCCACGCTTAAAGAGGCTACAGCGTGGGGCACATCCGCCAACAGGTAGTTTTTTTGCTCGCAGTCCAGCGGGCCATTTTTCGCTTTGAATGAGCGTTCGGCACGCAGTTGCAGCGCACCAAGCAATACCGGCGAGGCGCTAAACAACGAAAGGCGCCAACCGCCGAACTGCGCTTTCATAATCCGGCCAAACAGGTTGTAGAGCGCAACCAGCGCCGGCTCGCTTTCCAAGCGCTCACCATAGGGTGGATTGCTTACCACGGTGCCGCGTGGACCTTCGGGCAGGGGATTGGTTAAATTAGCCACGTCATTGACACTAAAGTCGATCAGTTCAGCCACCCCGGCATGGTGGGCGTTGGCCCGCGCTTTGTCGACCACCCGTGCGTCGTTGTCCGAACCAAAAAAACGCGCGCTGGTCGCACTGCTGCCTATACGAGCGCGCGCGCGCGCGGCGTTAAGCACTTCCTGCCAAAGTGGTTCGTTATGCTGACGCCAGGCGTAAAAACCCCACTGCTGGCGCAGCAACCCGGGAGCCCGGTCCGCCGCCATCAGCGCCGCCTCGATCAGTAAGGTGCCGGAGCCGCACATGGGATCGATCAGCGGCGTAGTGGCCAGCCAACCGGAGCGCAACACGATGGCCGCGGCCAGATTTTCCTTGAGTGGCGCCTGCCCGGCGCCGTCACGATAGCCGCGCTGATGCAGGCCGCCGCCGCTAAGGTCCAGCGACACAATGGCACGATCACGATGCAAAAATACCTGCACCCGAATATCAGGTTGCGTCTTGGCCACATTCGGACGTTGCTGCAAGGCTTCGGTAAAACTATCGACGATAGCGTCCTTAACCCGCAGCGTACCGTATTGGCTATTACGGATTGCCTCATTGGTGCCGCTAAAATGCACCGCGAAGCTTTTCTCCACCGAGAACAAAGTCGGCCAATCTATGCCCCGGACCCCTTGATAAAGATCCTCGTCGCTAAGGACCGGGAATTCGTTAAGTGGCAGTAAAATGCGCGACGCCAGCCGGCTCCAGAGAAGGCTTTGGTAAAGCAACCGATCATCGCCCTGGAAATGTACCCCTCCCAACGCTATTTTACAGTCGAGAGCACCCAGTGCTTCAAGCTCGCTTTTTAGCAGTTCTTCTAAACCTTGTGCCGTACTGGCAAACAGTGCATTCATCATGTCACATTTCATCAAAAAGAAAATCGTTGAGCATTATAGCTAATCACGGGTCATTATCATAAAGTGACCCAAGAGAATTTGTCCGGCAGGGAGGCAAAATGGTAAGTTTATCGCGGTTATATATTCATCCGGTGAAATCAATGCGCGGTTTGCGGGTATCCCACGCGCTGGTCAATGATGAAGGTCTGGCGTTCGATCGCGCATTTATGCTGACCGGGCCGGACGGAACCTTTATCACTGCCCGACAGTATCCGCAGATGGTGCTGTTCACCCCGGTGATAATACAAAATGGCCTCCACCTAAGCGCACCCGATGGGCAAAGCGCCATGGTGCGATTTGCCGATTTCAGCACCGACCTACACCCTACCGAGGTATGGGGCAATCATTTTAACGCGTATCGGGCCCCTGAGGCCATCAATAACTGGTTAAGTGGGTATTTTGATCGCCCCGTCGAACTTCGTTGGACCGGGGAAAAGAGCACTCGGCGCGTTAAACAGCTACCAACGCAGCCTTTGTCCTTCGCTGACGGTTACCCGTTCCTGCTGGTGGGCGAAGCCTCTTTCCTTAACTTACAACAACGCTGCCCCGCCGGGATTAACTTGACCCAGTTCCGGCCAAATATCGTGATCAGCGGTGCAGCCCCCTTTGCTGAGGACAGCTGGCAACGGATTCGTATCGGTTCGGTGGAGTTCGAATTGGTCAAACCCTGCAGTCGTTGCATACTCACCACCGTCAGCGTGGAGCGCGGTCAAAAACATCCCACCGCTGAGCCCCTACGCACATTGCAAACGTTTCGCACCGCTGACGACGGCGATGTCGATTTCGGTCAAAACCTGATTGCCCGTAGCGGCGGTATCATTCGGGTCGGCGATCCCGTGGAAGTATTGGCACTGAGGGAACCACGACATTATGGCCGAGGGGCGGTAACCGAAACCCTGGTGACACCAAAATCTGTCGAACAACCGGTCACCATTGACTACCAGGGACAACGTTTTGTCGGCAATAACCAGCGCATTTTACTGGAACAACTGGAACAACAGGGAATACCTATCCCTTATTCCTGCCGCGCAGGCATCTGCGGAAGCTGTAAGGTCAAACTGCTTGAAGGTACGGTAACACCACTTAAGGCCAGCGCTATCGCTGAGCCGGGTCACGTATTGAGCTGCAGTTGCATCCCCAATGGCAATATTCGTCTTGACTGATAACGCCTACATCGCCGCCGCGTAGGAAATGCCGTCTTGTTGCGGATAGGGCAATAAACGATCATGCATAATTTTAATGGCATCACCCAGCACCAGTTTTCGGGTTGGCAGGTCAAGCTGCCCCTGTGCCAATACACATAAACTGGCCTTATCGCCGGCTTCGGCGATCAGTAAACGCGCATACTCTCCGCTCTCATTCAAACGCACCAGCACGTCATCACCCAGCGTTGGATGCCAGTCAACCGGCGCTGGCTGTGGCATAAAATGCCAGCTCTTGGGCATCAACGGCTTGAGAAAACGCAACGCGACCAATGCGTTGAGAATCAACTCTGCCTGCTGGTCATCGTGCAACGGCAACGCCCGACTTTTTTCAGCAAATTGAAAGAAAAGCGCAGCATCATCCACGCAAAATACCGATACGCGAAACGCATCGGGCGTCAACGCCTTGGCAGCAAAGCGTGAGCGGAATATCATACCGTCGGCAAGATCCAGCATCATCCGATCGCGCTCGGCATCAAAAAACCAACGCCAGTTGTCCCCGGGGGTGATTTTCATCTTGATTCCTTTTATCTCATCACCAGTGCTTTGGGTAATATCCAGTAAAAACCTTTTCACCAGAAATAATCTCAGCATAAATTAACAGCAATTGGATAAAAGATAAACGAGCCTACGCGATAAATAAACCTCTTAACGACGTAAATCGCCAAATAAAGTCAAATATTACGGATAATGTCCTTAATCAGCTGGGGTCCTTGAAAAATAAACCCGGAATATATTTGAATCAAAGTGGCTCCCGCAGCCATTTTTTCCCGAGCGGCCATCAAAGAATCAATACCGCCCACGCCGATAATGGGTAATTTACCCGCCAATTCTTGTGATAAACGGCGAATCACTTCGGTGCTACGCGACTGCAACGGCCTGCCGCTCAATCCACCGACTTGTTCACAATGCTTCAATCCTTGAACCAAATCTCTTTGGGTGGTGGTATTAGTAGCAATAACCCCATCAATATTATGGCGGACTAAACTATCGGCCACCTGCACCAACTCCTCATCGGTCAAGTCGGGTGCAATTTTAACCGCTACCGGCACATATTTATGATGATAGCTATTGAGCTCAGCCTGCTTATTTTTAATGGCCAATAAAAGATCATCCAACGCCTCACCAAATTGCAGCGTCCGTAACCCCGGCGTATTAGGCGAAGAAATATTTATCGCAATATAACCGGCATAAGGATAAATCTTATCCATACATGCCAGATAATCATCTTTACCCTGTTCAACCGGCGTAGTCTTATTTTTACCAATATTAATACCCAGAACACCGGGAAAATGAGATTTCTTAACATTTTCAACTAGATAATCAACACCTTTATTATTAAAACCCATCCGGTTAATCAATCCCTCGGCTGCCACGAGGCGAAATAACCGCGGTTTATCATTACCGGGCTGTGGACGCGGCGTTACCGTACCTACTTCGATAAAACCAAAACCCATCGCGCCAAGGGCGTCGATACACTCGCCATCTTTATCCAACCCAGCGGCCAGTCCTAACGGATTGCTAAACGCGATCCCCATACAGTTAACCGGTTTAGCGGGCACCGACTGCCGCACCAGAAACTCCAAAGGCGTCCCGCTAATGCGGCCTAATTGCTGAAAGGTAAATTCATGCGCGCGCTCAGGATCGAGCTGAAACAGGGCCTGTCTGATAAGGGGATAAAACATGATGTCTCCTGATATCCCGTGAGCAACCGGGGCGGTATTATCGGGTATCAATGGGTGAAAGGGAATCAACCAGAGCAAAAAAAGCGCGATCATTCGCGCCAGATCAAAAAAGACCGCCCAAACCCACCCGTTGCACTAGCCCCTCCACCCATTAAATCCACATGGCAGGCCTGCAATGCCGAACACAAAGGGAGGGGGAGCGTACCGTTAGGGTCGAAGTGGGCATGGTTTTATTGCCCGCCCGAGCGCCCCTAGGTGCGTTAAACCCTCCGCCCACCAAGCCACTCGGCAGGCCTGCCACGCCGAACACAAAGGGAGGGGGAGCGTATCGTTGGGGTCGAAGCGGCCGTTTCCCGGCCGCCCGAGCGCCCCTAGGTACGTTAAACCCTCCACCCGCCAATCCACACGGCAGGCCTGCCATGCCGCACACAAACGGAGGGGAAGCGTACCGTTGGGGTCGAAGCGGCCGTTTCCCGGCCGCCAGAGCGCCCCTAGGTGCGTTAAACCCTCCGCCCACCAAGCCACTCGGCAGGCCTGCCACGCCAAGCGCAAACGCAGAGGACGCGTACTGTTGGGGCTACAACAACACCCAACTACTGTGCCAGCGCCTTACCAATTTTCTCAAACAGATCACCCGACAAATTAGGCAACGCCTGCAGTCGATTCAGCGCATCACGCATCAACCCCTGACGCGACTCATCGTAACGCCGCAAACGAATCAATGGCTCAATCAATCTCGACGCTACCTGCGGATTACGGGTATTGAGCTCAATGAGGATCTCCACCAGAAAACGATACCCGCTGCCATCAACCGCATGGAACGCCGCAGGATTCCCTGCCGAAAACGCGCCGATCAACGCCCGGATCCGATTAGGATTATTCAGACTAAATGAACGATGATTAAGTAATAACTTCACCTGACTAAGCACATCCTCCGCCGGACTGGTGGCCTGCAACGTAAACCACTTATCCATCACCAAACCATCATGATGCCAACGCTCGTCAAATTCCGCCAACAGCGTCGCTTGGCACGGCAACTGTGCCGCCACCGCTGCAGCAATCGCCGCCAACGCGTCGGTCATATTATCCGCCTGATGATATTGTGCGTTGGTCATTCTGACCGCCCGATCGTGATCGCCAAAAGCCAGATAGAACAGACAAGTATTACGTAAGGCCCGCTTACCAATATCCTGATGCTCTACCCGATATTGCCCCGTGCCATTGGCCAAATAAACCGCCAGCAACTCATCATCCAACTCCACCGCCAAACAACGAATCAATGCCTCATGAACCCCATGAATGGCAGTGGGTTCGATCACACTGAACAGCTCGGCCATTTCATTTTCGCTGGGCAACGTCAAAATTTGCGCCGCCAACGCCGGGTCCAGCTCAGGATCGAGCAAAATACCACGAAACGCATCGGCAACATGCTCCGGCAGCGTCAAGGGCAAACCCTGGCTAAAGCGCGCAACACTCAACTTAATATAAATAGACAGCAGGCTCTGCGCTGCGTCCCAGCGGGAAAACTCATCAGTGGCGGAACGCATTAACAATATAAGCTGCTGATCGCTGTAGGGATAATCCAACTTAACCGGCGCAGAAAAACCGCGCAGCAACGACGGGACCGGCAACGAAGGCACCTCATCAAAAACAAAGGTCTGCACCGCGGCGGTCACATTCAATACATTCGCCACCGGTTGCCCGTTATATTGCAACGGGATCACCCTCCCCTCTACATCATACAATTCAACATCAAGGGGGATATGCAACGGCAGTTTATCTGACTGGTCGGCGGTAGACGGTGTCATCTGGCTGACATGCAACTGATATTGGCGTAGCTCGGGATTATACTCATCACGCACCGACAGAACCGGCGTGCCTGACTGGCTATACCAACGTCGAAACAGCTGTAAATCGATACCAGACGCCTGTTCCATAGCATCGACAAAATCATCACAGGTCGCAGCGCTGCCATCATGGCGCTCCACGTACAGCCGCATACCCGCCTGGAATTTCTCTTCACCAAGCAGCGTGTGCAGCATTCGTATGACTTCGGCACCCTTTTCATAGACGGTAACCGTATAGAAATTATTCATTTCTATCACTTTATCGGGCCGGATAGGGTGCGCCATGGGGCTGGCATCCTCGGCGAACTGCGAGCCACGCATCACCCGCACATTGGCGATACGGTTCACCGCACGGGAGCCAAGGTCGGCACTGAATTCCTGATCGCGAAACACCGTCAGGCCCTCTTTCAGGCTGAGCTGGAACCAATCCCGGCAGGTAATGCGGTTACCGGTCCAATTATGAAAATACTCATGGCCAATCACCCGCTCAATGTTCAGATAATCCGTATCCGTAGCGGTTTCGGCCCGCGCCAGAACATATTTTGAATTGAAAACATTCAACCCCTTATTTTCCATGGCGCCCATATTGAAGAAATCTACCGCCACGATCATAAAGATATCGAGATCATATTCCAGACCGAAACGGGTTTCGTCCCAGCGCATCGATTGCTTAAGCGACGTCATCGCCCAATCGGCGCGATCCAGGTTGCCGCGATCCACAAACAGTTCCAGCGCTACGTCACGCCCTGACCGGGTCGTAAAACTGTCGCGCAGCACATCAAAATTGCCGGCCACCAAGGCAAACAGATAGCAGGGTTTTGGGAACGGATCTTGCCAGACTACCCAATGGCGGCCATCACTCATCTCACCAGCATCGATACGGTTGCCATTGGACAACAAGAAGGGATAACGGCCCTGGTCAGCAATAATGCGCGTGGTAAACCGAGCCAGTACATCCGGCCGATCGAGATAATAGGTAATATGACGGAATCCTTCCGCCTCACATTGGGTGCAAAGGGCATCACCGGACAGATACAATCCCTCCAGGGCCGAGTTTTGATTAGGGTGGATAACATTAACGATAGTGAGGGTAAATGCTGCGGGCAACTGCTCCACGACCAAGCATGACCCCTCCTGACGATAATGCGACCATTGCTGACCATTGATGCTGACACTGAGCAGTTCCAGATCTTCGCCGTTTAATATCAACGGTACGCCAGGTTGACCACTCCTGACGACATTACTGACCGCGGTCACGGTAGTGGTCTCGGCGTTAAGATCAAATTCCAGGCTGATATCGGTGATGGTATAATCCGGCGCACGATAATCATGGCGGTATTTAACTAGCGGCTGTTGAGTCATAATTAACCTTTTGGCATCGTCATTGATTTCATTAAGATGAGTTTATTCCTGTTACGGCCATGTTGCCATTGTTAAGCGGAGAGGCCCATTAAAATGCACAGCTCAAAGAGTTGATGCCGTTTATCTATCCACTTAAACGTGACTATGCCGATGAATTTCGCCACAACGGCACGTTTAAGCCTCGACGTTATCACGCCATTTATGATTTGATGTGACTACACTTACAGAATAAGCCGGGTACACTTCAGTCGTTGTCCAATGATACCCACTGGGTTTCACGCTGTGGGCTGACGGCAAGCAAGCGGATCCCAATGCGCTTACACAGGTAAGTCATTCGGGTGAACGAGCGCCGACAAACCCCCTGCAGCCTGAAAGCTGGAGGGGGTAACCGACTGTATTTATGTGTCGCAAGAGGATGCTGTAACGCACCATGAATTTAGCCATTGACCCGATTTTAACGTCGCTACTTGACACTGATGCCTACAAACTACACATGCAGCAAGCGGTTTACCACCGCTACCATGATGTCACCGTCACAGCAGAATTCCGCTGCCGAGGCGATGACCTGTTAGGTGAGTTTGCCCGCGATATCAGTGCACAAATTGAGCTCATGCGCCATTTGTCGCTTAGCGATGAGGAATATCACTATCTCTCGGAATTGCCTTTTTTTCATCAAGATTACCTGGTCTGGCTGCGGGCTTTTCGTTTCGACCCTCACCAGGTCAGAGTACGCAATCATCATGGCAAATTAGACATTCGGATAACCGGCCCCTGGCGCGACGTTATCTTGTGGGAAGTGCCCTTGCTTGCCGTCATCAGTGAAGTGGTCCATCGCCGGCGCTCACCCTTTGATGTGCGTGAAATGGCGTTAAATCAACTCGAACAGAAGTTGCGCCGTTTTCATGACTGCAGCCGAGATGTGGATATATCCCACTTTAAGTTGATGGATTTCGGCACCCGCCGGCGCTTCTCTCGCAGACTACACGCTGACGTGGTGACGCGCCTTCAGCATGACTTTCCTTATTTGATCGGCACCAGCAATTATGATCTGGCCCGACGCCTGGACTTGACGCCGGTTGGGACTCAGGCCCACGAATGGTTCCAGGCCCATCAGCAAATCAGTCCTACACTGGCCAATAGCCAACGTGCCGCGTTGCAGGCATGGCTGGATGAATATCCCGGCCAACTGGGCATTGCGTTAACTGATTGCATCACCATGGATGCCTTTTTACGTGATTTCGGTTTGCAGTTCGCCGAGCGATACCAGGGCCTGCGCCATGATTCTGGCGATCCGGTGGAATGGGGTGAGAAGGCCATTGCCCATTATCTCAAGCTAGGCATTGACCCCATGACCAAAACATTGGTGTTTTCCGATAGTCTGGACTTTGATCAGGCATTGACGCTGTATCGTCATTTTTGGCAGCGGATAAATCTGGTGTTTGGTATCGGTACTAAGCTCACCTGCGACATTCCGGGTATCAAACCGCTCAATATCGTCATCAAACTGGTGGAATGCAACGGCAAACCGGTGGCCAAACTCTCCGATAGCCCAGGCAAAAGCATGTGCCAGGATAAAGATTTTATCCTGGCATTGCGCAAGGCGTTTGATGTGCCGCTGGTCAGGAAAGCCAGCTAAGTTTACCCCATCGCGCGCGGCGCTCACCTTGCTTGTCCGCGCGATGGACCGTTTCGCCTGACGGTGATCCCCGCCCCTGATCCCCCGAGCTGAGTATTTTTTTCCCCATAAAGCGAATTCTGTCGGTAAAATGACGTTTTTCGCTTGTGTCCTTCTGGCTGCCAAGTAACATATTACAGCTTTCGCATCGGCGAGAATAACCAACCCCACATCACACTGAGTTAAGAGAGTATTTTATGAGCGTAGTGCCTGTAGTCGACGTACTGCATGGGCGCATACCGGCTGACAGTGAAGTCACTGTATATGGTTGGGTGCGTACCCGGAGAGATTCTAAAGCCGGTATCTCCTTTCTCGCCGTCTATGACGGTTCCTGCTTTGATCCATTACAGGCCGTCATTAATAATACTTTGGCAAATTACCAACATGACATTTTGCGCCTGACCACCGGTTGCTCGGTGGCAGTGACCGGGCGGGTAACCGAATCACTCGGCGGCGGCCAACGGTTCGAAATCCAGGCGGAAAAAGTTGACGTTTTGGGTTGGGTTGACGATCCCGACACCTATCCGATGGCGGCAAAGCGCCACAGCGTAGAGTATTTACGTGAAGTGGCCCATCTGCGCCCACGAACCAACATGATCGGCGCCGTAGCGCGCGTGCGTCATACGCTGGCCCAGGCGATCCACCGGTTTATGAACGAACAGGGATTTTTCTGGGTGTCTACTCCGTTAATCACGGCGTCGGATGCCGAAGGCGCGGGTGAGATGTTCCGGGTTTCCACCCTGGACATTGAAAATCTGCCGCGCACCCCGCAGGGCAAGGTGAATTTTGAGGAAGATTTTTTCGGCAAAGAAGCCTTTCTTACCGTTTCTGGCCAGTTAAACGCTGAAACTTATGCCTGTGCCTTATCCAAGGTCTACACCTTCGGCCCGACTTTCCGCGCGGAAAACTCCAATACCAGCCGTCATCTGGCTGAATTTTGGATGGTGGAACCGGAAGTGGCGTTCGCTACTCTTGACGATATTGCCGGCATGGCGGAAGCCATGTTGAAGTATGTCTTCCAGGCGGTACTGACTGAACGTGCCGATGATATGAAATTCTTTGCCGAGCGGATCGACAAAGAGGCGATTACCCGACTAGAGCAGTTTATTTCGTCGGATTTTGCCCAGGTGGACTACACCGAAGCCATCGCTATTTTGCTGGCCAGCGGACAACAGTTTGAAAATCCGGTGTCATGGGGTATCGACCTGTCTTCTGAGCATGAACGCTACCTGGCAGAAAAACATTTTAAAGCGCCGGTGGTGGTCAAAAACTACCCGAAAGATATCAAGGCATTTTATATGCGCATGAATGACGACGGTAAAACCGTTGCCGCCATGGATATTTTGGCTCCGGGAATCGGCGAAATTATCGGCGGTTCCCAGCGTGAGGAGCGGCTCGATCGCCTCGATTCACGCTTAGCAGAAATGGGTTTGGAAAAGGAGGATTACTGGTGGTATCGTGATCTTCGCCGTTACGGTACCGTGCCACATTCCGGTTTTGGACTCGGATTTGAGCGGTTGATCGTTTATGTAACAGGAATGCAAAATATTCGTGACGTAATTCCTTTTCCGCGCAGTCCACGCAACGCTAATTTCTAATTTTTATCTTAAAATATAAGAAAAACATATAGATAATCAATAAAGGTCAGCGATGCTGGCCTTTATCTTTTCAAAGTTAGAGATCTCTCACAAAGTTCCGCAAAATTTACATTTTGAAACACTAGGTTTCCCGCTGAAACATTATTGCGACCTTTGTATCATTTTCGGGGTGGATTAACATGCCCACGAATGGAACACTGCGTTCAGACACAGGAAGACACCAAACTCTCAATAATGTTTCATAAAGAAATATTAGCGGCAGTGGCAGGTGTCCGAATAACACCAATGAGGGTAGTAATAATGATGAAGCGCAATCTTCTTGCAGTGATAATTCCGGCCTTATTGGCTGCAGGCGCAGCACATGCAGCCGAAGTTTACAACAAAGACGGCAACAAACTGGATCTGTACGGTAAAGTTGACGGCCTGCATTACTTCTCCGATGACAGCGGCAGCGATGGCGACAAGAGCTATGCTCGTCTTGGCTTCAAGGGTGAAACCCAAATCACTGACCAGTTGACCGGTTACGGCCAGTGGGAATACAACTTCCAGGCGAACAACCCGGAAAGCAGCGATCCTACAGTTGCTGAACATGGCAATAAAACCCGTCTGGGTTTTGCCGGTTTAAAATTCGCCAACTACGGTTCATTCGATTATGGTCGTAACTACGGCGTAGTTTATGATGCACTGGGCTGGACCGATATGCTGCCGGAATTCGGCGGTGATACAGCTTACACTGACAACTTCATGACCGGCCGTACTACTGGTGTTGCGACTTATCGTAATACTAACTTCTTTGGTATGGTTGACGGCCTGAACTTTGCTCTGCAATACCAGGGTAAAAATGACCGTACTGACATTAATAAAGCTAACGGCGACGGCTACGGTGGTTCAGTTTCTTACGTTTCCCCGATTGGGGTAGGTATCGTTGGCGCTTATGCTTCTTCTGACCGTACCAATGCGCAGAACCAGTCACAATATGGCCGCGGTGACCGTGCTGAACAATGGGCAACGTCTTTAAAATATGACGCCAACAATGTTTATTTGGCAGCGACCTACGGCGAAACCCGTAACTCAACTGGCATCAGCGTAGCGACGGGCACTTTTGATTCAACCGGCGCAGAGATCAAAGATGCTGGTTTTGCCAACAAGACCCAGGACATCCAGATAGTTGCACAGTATCAGTTTGACTTTGGTCTGCGTCCGTCCATCGGTTATGTTCAGTCCAAAGGCAAAAACATTGACAACGGTATCGGCGATGTCGATCTGGTCAAATACTATGAAGTCGGCGCAAGCTATGCGTTCAACAAAAATATGTCGACCTACGTTGATTACTACATCAACCAAATTGATTCTGACAACAAACTGGGCATTTCCAGCGACGACATCGTTGCACTGGGCTTGGTTTACCAGTTCTAAGTTGACGTAGCTTTACTGGCAGCGTCCTTTTCTGCCACAGGTAAAGATGAAAAGCGGGGTTTCCACCCCGCTTTTTTTATGCGTCATAAGCAGCAGTAATATCCCCGCACGTTCCAGTGTTTTTTGTTGCAAACGGTTGGCAAACCGATCGTCTGGCGGTAACCTGATAAGACTCTGTGCTCACCGTTAGTTACCCTTTGGAATCGCCTAACATGTTTGAAAATATTCCTTTAGCCGCCGCCGATCCTATTCTTGGATTACTTGATATTTTTCGCACTGATGACCGCCAGAATAAAATCAATTTAGGCATTGGGGTGTATAAAGATGAAACCGGCCGTACCCCGGTATTAACCAGCGTTAAAAAAGCCGAACAGTTCTTGTTGGAAAACGAAACCAGTAAAAATTATCTTGGCATCGACGGTTTGCCCGCGTTCGGCCACTGTACCCAGACCTTGTTGTTTGGCGCCGACAGCGCCCTTATCAGCGCTAAACGCGCCCGCACTGCGCAAACCCCAGGCGGCACCGGCGGCTTGCGCGTTGCCGCTGATTTCCTGGCTAAAAACACCCGCACCAAGCGGGTCTGGATCAGTAATCCCACCTGGCCTAACCATAAAAATATTTTTGCTGCCGTGGGTTTAGACACTGCCGATTACGCTTATTACGATGCGACGCAACATACACTGGACTTTGATGGCATGCTTAACAGCCTGCAGGATGCCCAGGCTGGCGACGTGGTGCTATTCCATGGCTGCTGCCATAATCCCACAGGCATTGATCCCACAGCTGCTCAGTGGCGCGTTCTGGCCGAATTATCGCATACTAAGGGTTGGTTACCGTTATTCGATTTTGCCTATCAGGGTTTTGCCCGCGGTCTGGAAGAGGATGCTGAAGGTTTGCGTATCTTTACCCAACACCATGATGAAATGATTATCGCCAGCTCGTATTCGAAAAACTTTGGCCTCTACAACGAGCGTGTCGGTGCCTGTACCTTGGTCGCGGCAGATGCTGAAACGGCTGATAAGGTCTTTAGCCAGCTAAAATCCTGTATTCGCGCCAACTACTCCAATCCCCCGGCTCACGGCGCCGCCATTGTGGCCACCATTTTGGACAACGAGGCATTGAAGGCGTTATGGGAACAAGAACTGACTGAAATGCGCCAGCGTATTCAGCGTATGCGTCAGCTGTTTGTTTCAACGCTAAAGGAAAAAGGTGCCCAACAGGATTTCAGCTTTATTAAGGAGCAAAACGGCATGTTCTCGTTTAGCGGCCTGACCAAAGAGCAGGTACTGCGTCTGCGCGGTGAATTTGGCGTTTATGCCGTGAACTCCGGCCGGGTCAATGTCGCCGGCATGACACCGGACAACATGGCCCAGTTATGCGAAGCCATAGTCGCGGTGCTCTGAGCTACGCGGGCAGATAAGTCATTGACGTAATCGCCCTTCGGCGATTGTCGTTGACATGGGGCAGCTATGCGCCTGGCATAGTTGCCCCATTCATAGTGGCCTCATGCATAGTTTCCCCATGCATAACTGCCCCCAGTGGGTTATCTCAGGAAGGGGTTGGTCTGCCGCTCATGACCGAGGGTGGACATCGGCCCGTGGCCAGGAATAAATTCGATATCATCCCCTAGGGGCAGCAGTTTGGTGCGAATGGCATTAATTAACGCCTGATGGTTGCCACGAGGAAAATCGCTGCGGCCCACGCCACCATAAAACAACACATCACCCATCAAGATAAGCTGCGCCTGACGGTTGTAAAACACAATATGACCGGGGGTATGGCCCGGGCAGTGTAAAACGGCGAACCGCTCTTCACCCAGCGACACGACATCCCCCTCCTCCAGCCAGCGATCCGGCGTAAAGGGCTGACAATTGTCCAAACCAAACATCCGGCTTTGTTCCGGTAAACTGGCCAGCAAAAAGGCATCTTCCCGCTGTGGGCCAACGATTGGCACGCCATAATGCGCAGCAAGTTCCGCCGCCGCGCCCACATGATCCAAATGACCATGAGTCAATAAAATTTGCGTGATCGTCACGGGACGATCTGCCACCGCAGCGATCAGCTTTGCTGCTTCACCACCGGGATCGACCAGCGCCGCGTCGCCGGTTTTGTCACACCAGACTAAAGTGCAGTTCTGGCTGAAGGCGGTAACCGGAATAATGTGGTATTTCATGATGCTCCGTTAAAACCTAACGTAAAAGTGTTGATTCCGTCAGCCGGATAACAAAACCAGGCCAAAGCGACCAACGCTTTTACCACGTTCTTACCGGGCCGGTATCAATATGAACAAAATTACTGCTGGGATAATAACCGACGCCGCCCATCCGTAGCTTTAGGGCTGCTTTGCGAATATTAGCCAGTTGCGTTCCTTCGATATGGAAATCCATCGCTTTACCGAGCGTATGGTAACTGTGTTTGGCAACACCTGAACTGCTCGCGCGCAGTTCTCTGTTGGTTTCACGCGAACGATAGCCGGAAATCAGCTGTACCGGTTTATGGGTACCCAGCAACACTTGCAACCGATAGAGATGGTCAAACAGGCGTGGGTCAATTTTCGTCACTTTTTCTGCTCGATAATCACGGAAAAAGTGGTTCAATCGCGATAGCTCCGCTGGATTATACCCTTTACCGTTAAAAAATTCGGCTTTTAACGACTCGCCGGTATTCACATTATTGAGTGTGAGGATCCGCGGTCTAGGTGTGGAAAGCATAGCGAAGGAGGTCTGCGGTAACACGGCCAAACCCAGAGCGGTGCAACTTAATGCCAGCAACCTGCGTCGACGATGATTTATGTGATCCATGGGTAAATAACCAATTGGCGTAAGAAGACTATACCCACCTGCAGCTTGAAAAATGACGGGTATAACGATTTGCACACCCTATGTGCACCGTCGTGAACCATAACCGCAGTTATTGGCGCAGTCAACCCACCGATTGTCAAGCTATGTGAAGATGCACAAACGCTGCACCGGGTCATAAATAACCCGGCTTCAGCTAATTCTCATGGGTTCATCAACTTATTGCAGCAGTCGCTCCGCCGTGGGCAGACTTTTGGCACCCAACTTTATCGACGTATCATAATTGTAAATATCTGTGCGGAACTGCGGTTTTCCATCGTCCGCCACCCAGGCCGTGAGATAAAACAGATTTACCGGAATCCGATGACGAATAGAGACATAAGTGGTATTACCCTGTTCAAGGGTCTCACTGACCCGGGTATTGCCCCAGCCGGCGTCTTGTAGCAGCATATTGGCCAAATCCGAGGCTTTATTGACCCTGACACAGCCAGAACTCAGTGCCCGCATATCATTTGAGAACAAGTTGTGATTGGGCGTATCGTGCAGGTAGATAGCATCCGAACTGGGCATATTGAACTTATAGCGCCCAAGGGCATTATTAGCACCGGGAGACTGGCGCAAACGGAAAGGGAAATGTGCGGGGGAGATTATTCCCCAATTCAGCGTGTCTGGATCAATCGCCTCCACGTCACCGCTCCAGCCCGATAATACGACAAAACCATTACGCTGTAGATAACCTGCATCGTGCATGGCTTTAGGAATGATGTCCTGACGCACCAGGGATTCGGGCACATTCCACGGGGGATTAAGCACCACGCTGCTGAGCGCGCTTCGCATCAAGGGGGTTTTTCGGCTCGGTCGGCCGACGATCACCCGGGAAGACAGCACTTTGTTACCCTGCTGATAATACACAAGGGAGTAATTGGGAATATTCACCTGAATGCCGGTCAAGATCCGATTGTTCAATAACCGCAAACGCTGAATGTTAAGCGCCAACAGCGTGACCCGCGTCTGTGGCGAGACGTTGAGCCAGTCGCGAGTCTGGCGACCGATAATGCCATCGGCGGTCAACCCCTGCCAGCTCTGAAAACGTTTGACCGCCTCCACCAGGTCAGGCGAAAAGACCTTATCTTGTGGATCAACGGTGGCGACCACCGCCGGATCAGAGGTCGAGGGGGATGGATTGAGCGAATCAGCGGCCGGACTGACCACTACCGATTGCTGGGCAGCACTCAGCGGCGGGCTAGTCCGTACATCTGCCGGCACACTGTCAGCCGTAGGCAATGGGGATGACGGCTCGGCGCTTAACATACCGCTGCGGCGCAGAATGTCACGCAGCGCCGGAATGTCGTCGCTGAGCTGACCAGGGCGCAGACTATCCTTACCAGTAAGCTGCGGCCACGGACGGGTCTGCGTAAGCATCGTTTTCAAGGCCTGATGCATTTTGAGATATTGCGGATGCTGTGGCGCCAGGCTGGCAATAAACTGCAGGATGCCGCCATCGTCCACTGCATGTAACCAATGTTCGACCGCCGGTGCCGGCGGCGGTGCCAGACGATAAGCACTATTGCCATACAGCCAGGTTTCGCCGTTTTTCTCAACCCCGGAGACATACTGCAGGTAGCCCAGCATGGCATCAGACAGGATAATATCACGTCCTATCGGGCTGATATTGGGGTTGGTCAGCCATTGGGTCCAGGTAATGAACTGCGGCTGTACGCCAGACAAGGCTAACTCCGCCAGTTGCTGCTGAAATTGCTGGACGGCGGTGCGATCTCGCCACAGTGGTTGATTATGTCGGGCAGCATAGATCGCCGCCAGTTGACCTGCATAATAAGGTTTGATGCCTGCGGGTAGTACCGTCGACAACGCAGCGCGGCTATGGCCCAGGCTCTGGGTATTGGGCAGGATAGGCGCCGTCGTCACCTGCGCTTGTGCGCCTATCAGTGGAATCAGGGTCAATGCCAGCAGGCAGCTGGTAACCGTACGTCGCCATAACACAGTATTGGTCCGTAACATCCCTTGTCCCCTGTATACAGAATTGTTAATTATTATGCTGTTTTTCTTTACACTCATTTAAACCCTAGTATATAAGCAGAATGACAAAACCGCGCTGTACAAATGAAGCTTAATGGTAAAGAAAAGTGCCACTTCATGGGCATAGACAACATTCACCACCCTAGTCTTCTTCTGGTTTGCCTCGCTCGACAGGTCAGCGGTAGGTTGGCAATGTGTAAGAGGTTGTTTTTACGTCATGATGAAGGGGGGAAGCGTTACGCGCCACCTGGCTGCAGATCAGTGGATAAACCAACGCCTCGCATCCTGATGCCTAGGTAAAGCAGATTTTGTATACAGCGACACTGCGGGAATAAAGGCCAACACCCTGTGGCGGTGGCGGGGGGTGCTCTCCTCACCTGCCACAGGGTCTTGATCCAGACTGACTATTCCATGGTTTCCGACGCGGTAGCGGGCACAGGAATCGCCGGCACGTCCGTGCCAAATCCCCTCAACCCCACCACATGCACATGTTCTTGATTATTGAATACCTTACGCACTAGCTTATAGGTGGTGCCTTTCTCCGGACTGATATTTTCCGGCGCGGCGATAATCAGTTGCATTTGTAAACGGTCACAGAGCTCGAATAACGTGGCAATGGATTTGGCGTCAAGCCGCGCCGCCTCGTCAAGGAACAACAAGCGGCAGGGGGATATATCCTTACCGCGCAAGCGGCTGGATTCATCTTCCCAGCTTTGCACCACCATCACCAGTATTGACATACCGGTACCAATGGCTTCACCGGTGGATAACGCCCCACTCTCGGCGCGCAGCCAACCGTCGGCACCACGATTGACCTCAACCTCCATTTCAAGGTAATTACGGTAATCGAGCAGTTCTTCGCCAATCGTCTGCGGTGTACGCTGGCCCATATCAATTTGCGGATTTAACCGTTGATATAATTTTGCGAGCGCTTCCGAGAAGGTCAGACGTATGCTGCTAAACAAATCCTGATGCTGCTCTTGCTGTTCACCCAAGACGTCCAGCAAGGTTGCATGGGCTTCGCGCACATTCACATTGAGCCGCACGCTTTTCACCTGGCCGAAGCTAACCGTTTGCAGTCCCTGATTCAACATGCGAATACGGTTCTGCTCGCGCTGAATGGTTTTGCGGATAATGTTGGCTACGCTGCGCGAACTGATAGCCAGTTTTTGTTCGCGGGCGGTCAGCTCTTCCGTTAACCGACCCAGCTCAATTTCCATCTGTTCGATAGCATCCACCGGATCGTCGGTACGAATGATGTCCTGACGAATACGCTCACGCAGATGTTGATAGACTGCGATAAAAAACTGGATTTTACGCTCTGGCCGCTTAGGATCTTCGGATAACCGCAACACATCACGTAAATGTTCATTGTCGGCCACGGCCAGGCGCAGCGCCCCCAGTGCTTTGTCGGACATGGAACGTAAATCATCCGCTTCCATGTAGGCCAGTTCGCGCCGGTGTAGCCGGCGTTCGACGCCGTTATCCCTGACCAGGCGCATCACGGCGCACCAGCCGGCTTTTGCAGTGACCACCTGCTCGCGCATCTGGTAATATTCCCGCTCAAGCTTGTTGAGTTGCTTGCGCAGGGCGCCCATTTCCGTTTCGCACAGTGTCAGTTGCTTTTCGAGCTGATTACGACGGGTACGATTTTGTCCCAGGGCGGCGTGCAGATGGTCCCGCCGTTCTTTAGCGCGCGCTTCAGCATTTGCATCGGCCTGCACACCGATATCCTTTAACTCCTGAGTCAGTTCCTGGTACATGTCGCGCTTGGCGTCATAGGCGCTTTTGAGCGAAGCCAATACCTGGTTAAGTTGCGTAAGCTGTGCCTGATGCTGGCGCAATGCCTCCCGCGCGCGGCTGCGCTCAGTTTCCGCTTGTTCAAGCCGCTGGCGCAGCTTGTCATTGAGATCTGAGTTTTCCGTCAACATTCCTGCGGAATCGGAGTAACTGAAATGGGCACGCCGCTGGATGACTTCGGTCAGAGCGAAAGCCTGCTGCTTGGCCTGGCGTTGCGCTTGCTGTGCCTGTTGATAATCCGCCAACAGCTGTTCATGTTGTTGCGGATCGTTTTGCAGCACCGCAACCATGGGTTCCAGCTGGTTTAGCGCGCTACGATGCTGTTGCAAATAGCGCACCGCATCCTGGGCGTCTTCCCACTCGGCCCGTACGCTCTCGTGCCGGTCTTCCAGTTGCTCATCCCCTAACAGGGAAATGCGCGGTATCAGCCGGTTAAGCAGGCCCAGTGATTCCCGTGCCTGCTCATATTGCTGTTTGTGCTGCTGTGACTGGCCTTCATAATCAGCCAGTTGCCGCTCCAACTCGCCGCGCCGGCTGGTCAAACGCCGAATTTCCGCCTCTGGGTCGTCTTCAAAAGCCACGGCCAGATGTGTGCCGACAAAACGCCCAAAAGCCTGATGCAGTCGCTGAATTTTCTGCACGTCGAACGATAACGTGGCATAACGCTCAGCCAGTTCGTCACGCTCGGCGTTGAGGCTCTCCAAACGATTCTCGCGCGCTGCGCGACCAAATAACGGCACGGCGGGGAAGCGGGAATAACGCCACTGACGATCGGCTACTTTAACCAGTACCGCGCGTTCTAATTCTTCAATACCAAACACGCTGTCATCGAAGGATTGGGGGTCACCCTCAATGAGATAAAGATCGTCCGGGCACTCATCCAACCCATCTAGCTGATCGCGAATGCGTGATAAATCCGGCACCACAATGGCTTGGCGCGACGGGCCGTATAACGCGGAGAAATAAGGCGCGTCGTCGAAAGTCACATCATCGTAGATTTCCGATAGCAAAACGCCGCCGAAGCGTTCCGCCAACGTAGCCAACCTCAGGTCTTCGCTGCCGCCCGGATGGCTCAATCGCTCGATTTGCTCCTCCAGGATGCGTTTGGCGCCGGCCACTTCGTCACGTTCGACGGTCGTTTCGCGCTCGTGCTCCAGCAGTTGTTGCATCACCTCGGTAACCTGGGAGCCGCTTTCCAAGATTTCGCCGCTCTGCTCGCCCAGTAGGGTTAACGCATCCTGCGCCGCCAGCCAGGCTGGCGCGCGCTGCGTCAGCAATTGCAGCCGCTGCAACAGTTGTTCCAGATCCTGACGCAGCCCCATACGCCGTTCGCCGGCCTCCGAGACCGTCACCGACAGTGCATCGACCCGAGCATCCAACTCTTGCTGGGCTATTTCCAACTGTTCCGGCGGATAATCGGTGCCGGCGCGTTTATTGAACTCAGCCAACAAGCGCTGTGCTTCCTGCTGCTCACGCAGACGTTGTTCCAGCTCGTCGAGCTGGCTGCGCAGGGCCTGTAGCCGATCGGCCTGATGCTGCTGTGAGGCCGCGTCGCGCAGCAGGTCCCGAGCGGTTTGCCACGACTCGGCGCGACTGACGGGTCCTGCGATTTTCACCACCAGCCCGTAGGCTTGTTCAAACTGGCTATGCGCTGCCTGGGCAACGCTTAGCTTTTGCTCCAGCCCCAGCAACACATCGGTCTTTTCCCGTTCACGGGCCTGGAATAGCGCCAATTCTTGTTCGGCGTCGTCGGCGGACAGTTCGGGCAAGGCGCATAATTCGCGTACGCGTTCGAGCGCCTGCAGCGCCTGCTGATATTGAATCGCTCGGGTTTGCTGTACATCAAGCGCCTGCTGGTAATCCGCTAACTGGCTCTTGATCTCATCGACTTCCAACTCGGCGGCTTCGGCACGCGCTTCGTGGTCCTGATGAATGTCGCTGGCTTCGGCCACTACCTCGTTTTGTTCCTCGAGTCGGAAGGTCAACTCGTCGATATCATCATGGTAGCGGGTGATTTTTTCCTGCTGGCGCATGGCGGTTTGCACCAGGTTCAAATGGTCGCTGGCAGCTTGATAATCAGTTTCCAGGTCCGATTCACTGGCGGTAATTTCCAGCAGTTCACGGGCCATATCCACATGTCGATACTGCTCAACGCCTAGCTGTTTGCGGCCACCTAACAGATCCCGGCGCAGTACCAATGTCCGGTCGAGATTAACACGCCGCTCGTTGGCATGGCGCATATAGTCAGCCGCCACATAGGATGTCGCTTCACAAATGAGGTGTTTAAACAGGTCACGATCAGACTGGGTGACTCTGATGGCTTCCAGCGTCATGCGGTTTTCCCGCAGCGCGGCTTCCATGTCCTGGAAGGCTTTGCGCACGCCGCCATTTTCCGGCAGCAGATAGTCGCGTAGCGAGCGCGTGATGGCACTGGAGATACCGCCGTACAACGACGCTTCGATTAGCCGGTAATATTTGCTGCGATCGGCAGCTGAACGCAGGCGCCTGGGAATCACCCCCAGATCGAACATCAAAGAGTGGTAATCAGTAATCGAGTTAAATACTTTAAACTGCACGCCTTCGTGTTCTTCCAGTCGTTCTTTTAGCTCCTGTAGGCTTAACACCCGAGCCTGGCGTTCCCCCACGATCTGGGTGAGGATCTCCGTCGGTTGTGTGGCGATGGGTAGGCCCTGGATCATAAAGGGTTTGATATCTACCTTACGATCGCGCCCGGCGATTTGTTGCAATCGCACGCCGACCAGCACGCGCTGATGGCGGGAATTGACCACATCCAACGCCGCATAACATACCCCGGCGCGCAGCTTGCCATGCAGTCCCTTATCGCGGGAGCCACTGGTGGCGCCGGCTTCGGTGGTATTACGGAAATGCAGTAACGTCAAATCCGGAATCAGTGCGGTAATAAAGGCCGCCATGGCAGTCGACTTTCCCGCACCATTACCACCGGACAGGGTGGTGACCAAGGTATCCAGATCAAAGGTGCGGGCAAAAAACCCATTCCAGTTAACCAAGGTTAAAGAGCGAAATTTACCACGTTCTATCATGCCAGTTCATCCTCGGCGCTTTCTGACGATCTCGCGTTGAGATTGCCATGGTCGTCATCCTGTTCGTCATTAAGCGATAAAGTTTGCTCTATGGGCATGGCTTCGCCATCGCGAATCATGCGCAACTGCGCGTCGCGCGGGTCATCCCCACTACGCACATCAGCACCGAAACGGAATACCGCTTCGGTAATGCGAAACTTGGTGGCGTCGCTCCCCATGAACCACACCATACCCAACCGACGCAGGCGATTGAGCGAGGTTCTGACTTTTTCCTGGAGTTTTTGCCGGTCCAGATCAGAGCCGGTGGAACGTTGATTGACCAGCTTTAACAATTTATTTTCATCGGCCAGACCGAGCAGTTCGTCATACAGTTCTTGCTGGGTGAAAATACCTTCATGGGCCAAACGCTCGGGACTGAGGTAGAGATAGCACAGTATCTTGCCCACCATCATATCCAGCTCGGACAGTACCGAGCGCGGGATCAGCGTAGTGGAACGCGGTCGTAGATAGAAAAAGCCCTCGGGTGCCCTGATCAACTCCACATTGTAGCGGCGATAAAAACCGTCGAGTTCGTCTTGGAAATCCATCATAAACGCATGGTTATCCAACTCTTCCACGCCGATATGCCGGCCGGAACGCAGCGCACTGTCCAATGCCGGGAAAATAGGGTTCAACAACGCCTTTGCCAGCTTAAGCGGCATGGTTTCTTCAATACTTGTCGATGACATGGGCCTGTACCTTAGCACCGTAATCGTTGATTGCCTGCCATTGTGCTGGCAATCCGGAAAAATCCGATCCGGCCACGCCAAGGCGTACAGCCTGATCAACTAAAATGCGCGCGACGTCAAACTGTCGTGCGCGTGGAAAACGAACCAGGTAATCACGCATCACCTGGCCAAGATCAAGAGGCAACTGTTGTTGTTTGTAATGCACCAACGCTTCTTCAATCATGGCCATCAGTTGCTCGCGCACTTCACTGAACTCTTCATACTCCATATCCGGCGGCAGTTCACCGGTGACTTCCTCGCTACGCAGTGCCAGCTCTTCGTCGCGCATATCCAGCAGACGATCCGCATTAGCGTAGGTGAGAGCCCAGGGATGTTCGAAATAATGTTGTACCGATTGGCGCAGACGCTGGGCGAATACCCGGTTTTGATCCATATCAATGGCGTTACGGATAAAACGGTGCACGTGGCGATCGTAGCCTATCCATAAATCTATCGCCTGCTGGCCCCAACTCGTAATACGATCCAGTTTGGCTTGCAGGTCAAACACCAACTTGTCGATAAAAGTCAGATGCTGGTGTCCCAACGTAGCATCCTGAATACGCAGCAGATTGGCCTGCAGTTTATCCCCCGCCGCCTCCAGCGTATCCTGCAATTCACGTAGGGTGCCGGAGGTTTCAGACAATAACAGCTCACAGCTGGCAATAGCCGCACGCCAGTCCTGGTTGAGCAGCGCCGCGATATCGTCTTTTACCGATTGTTGCTGCCCATCCATGATGCGCTGAGTCATATCAATACTGTCGAAAATCTCCGCCACCGAGTATTTTAGCGGGGCAAACACGTTGCGGTGCCAGTGGAACTCATCCCCCTCTTCTTCAGCGGCTTCCGCCGCCCGTTGCAACTCCTGGGCGACGATGGACAATTGCACTGACAGGCGCAGCGTGGAAAATTCTCGTTGGCGAATATAATAATCGCTGATGCCAATACCCAGCGGCGTCAGACGATAGATGGCGTTGCCATCCGCCAGTTCACTGACAAAACGGTTGAGCAAGCGCTGGCGTACCAGGTCATTAATGGCGTTGTTCGCCCTTATCGCCACCGTTTCATGGGTCTGTTCAAAACCCTGGCTAACGTGGCGAAACGCATCCACCAGTTCGCCCTCGCTCATTTCACCGTCCATGCGCTCGCTATTGAGAGTGGCTATCGCCAACAAAAACGCCAGACGCTCAATGGGCAGCGACAATGAAAAGTCATTTTTCCGGGCCCAGGCGACCAGTTCCGGTACAGTCTGGGAAAATTCACTCATAATTCATCCTTCAGAAAGGGCTTATGCGCCATGACATGAATATAGCGCCCCATGCTGATAAAGGGTTCCTGCCGGCAGTAACGCTGTTCCATCGCCAATAAAGCAGGAAAATCATCCTGTTGCTGCTGTTTGTTCTGCAGGTAGTCGTGAAACACCCGGACCCCGCTTTTGCCGCTTACCGTCATCCCCATCTCCGCCAACCAGCCGAACACCTGGGCAGGATCACATGGATGCTCTGGCATCAGCGAGCGCTTCTTGCGCTTTGGCATGCCGGCAGCCACAAAGTCGATGTTGCCCAAAATCATATTTCTCATGACCAGGCCGTGCTTATTGTAAAACATAAGCGACAGAGCACCACCCGGAGCCAGACTATCATACAGTCCCCGTAATAAATCGTGTGGTTCGGCCACCCATTCCAGTACCGCATGCAACAATATCAGATCAGCCGGTCTTTCCAAATGGGGTGCAATGTCCTGGGCGGCACTTTGCACAAATTGCATGTTGGCGCTCACACCGTGCAGTTGCGCAGCTTGCTGCGCCCGCTCAATCATGCCAGCCGACAGATCGCATAATAACACCTGATGCCCCAGCGCCGCCAATTGGCACGCCATGCGGCCTTCACCGCCGCCGGCATCAAGCACATACAACGGGCGGTCAGGCAAACGGGTGAGTAGCGTTTGCAAATCCTGCCAGACTACCGCTTGACGAATTTGCCCTTTGGTGGTGCCATAAATATTGCGCGCAAACTTTTCAGCAATATCGTCAAAATTGCGGTCCTGCATAAATATAGATGCTCCGGGCATAGCGGACGAAAAGGGCGTTTTGCCAAAAACCCGCCTTCAAGAGACTATTTTGTCACAGGCTAGTCTAGAATGGATCCTTCGGGTGCCGGATCGCGCCTGGTTGACCATATTTCACCCAATTGGAGTGTTTTTTAATGCTTTTTACCCTTAAAAAAATCCTTGGTGGCCTACTGATGCCGCTGCCGCTGTTGATTTTACTGATGGGTGTCGGATTATTATTGTTATGGCTGACCCGCTGGCAACGGACCGCAAAGAGTTTGGTCAGCCTCGGCTGGGGGTGTTTATTGCTGCTAAGTCTGCAACCGGTGGCCGACCGATTGCTTTCGCCACTTGAAGCGGTGTATCCCACCTACCATGGACAGCAGAAGGGGATCGCCTATGTGGTTGTCTTGGGGGGTGGCTACACCTTTAACCCACTATGGGCACCCAGTTCAAATCTGATTAATAATAGTTTGCCGCGAGTGGCCGAAGGCATTCGTCTCTATCGAGATCATCCTGGGGCAAAACTGGTATTTACCGGCGCAGCGGCGGGTAAAAATCCGATCAGTAATGCGCAAACCGCGTCTCTGGTGGCGCAAAGTCTAGGGGTGCCAGTAGCGGATATCATCACGCTCGACCAGCCTCGGGATACACGTCAGGAAGCCGCCAGTATTAAGCTCCTGGTGGGCAAACAGCCGTTTTTATTGGTAACCTCGGCCAATCATCTGCCGAGAGCGATGGTATTTTTTGCCGCGCAGGGACTTTCCCCCCTGCCTGCACCGGCCAATCAAATGGCGATCACCAGCCCGTTAAATAGTTGGGAACGGGTCTTACCATCCCCACTGTGGCTGGAGCACGCCGATCGCGCTTGGTATGAAACCTTGGGTAGCGCCTGGCAGTGGTTAACCCGCAACACCACCCGTGATTGAAGTCAGCCTATTCCAGCCATGGCTGCAGTTCTCGGCCGGCCAATTCAAAGGCTGTGCGATCCAGCAGACCGGTATGGATATAACGCGCTGCCGCTTCCCAGATGCCATACACCCATCGCCGATAGAGAAAGGCTTCCGCCACCGGTGCTTTGCTCAAATAGTGAAACAGGAGATCGTTATCCATGCCCTCCTCGCTCAGGCGAAACAGGTCATATTCACGAGGTGCCCACAGCATGGGGCCAGGATTAAGCATGGCCAAGAGCTGGTCGCTACGTGGATCTTTAAGCATGCTGCGTAGGGTCAGATTGCCGTGAACCAAAACGCAATTGTCCTGAAAATCGGCAAATAATCGGTCAAGGCTTTGGCGGGTGCGAAACAGGAGATTACGGTCTTCATAGGTTAGCCGTGGTGCCGAGACTTTAAGTAATGTTGACCAGATAACGTCGACGCGTTGTGCGTACCATTTTGGCCAGGTATTTTCCTGGGTACTGTCCACAGTACCCACATAACCATGGCTGTCGATGCGGTGCCAGGCCAACATACTGTCGACGATGTGATCTTTAAGTGATATCCAACGCTGCGGGGTACGGGTGGGGGCTTCCGCTGAGACCCCGCGCAAGCGCTCCATCAATAGCAGTTCTTTATAGGGTGCCTGCTGGCTTACCACCAGCCCGAACACCGTTGGCAATCTGACTTCCCCCTCACGAGCCAGCATGGAGAGCTTATAGGCTTCCTGTTGGGCGATGCCTTGGCAAATATAGCTCTTCGCCAGCAATGAAAGTGGGTTACCTTCTTTATCATACATAGCATAAAGATGCGCATAAGGCTGTTCGCTGATCCGTTCGAGACGGCTTAATGATTCTCCCAATACTGCGCTTAACTCTGCTTTCAACCGTTCCATAACAGATCTGGCCTTTAGTGAATAAGCGAATATGCCCGTCATCATGCTGGCGTCATCGGCAAAATTCTTGATTTCAGATCAATCTTGAGGGGATCAGCCGCGCAAATTTAGCGCCGTTGCATCAGTTCACGCACCCGTTGCAGTTCTTCCTGGGTATCGACACCAATACCCGGAACTTGGCGTGCGACGGCAACATGAATTTTTTCGCCATACCAGAGTACTCGCAGTTGCTCCAGCATTTCAATCTGCTCAAGCTGGCTGGGCTGCCATTGCACATAACGGCGGATGAAACCGGCGCGGTAAGCGTAAATGCCGATATGGCGCAAAAACGTGTCGCCAATAGTGTCACGGGATAACGCGAAGCGTTCACGATCCCAAGGGATGGCCGCGCGGGAAAAATAAAGTGCAAAACCGCGAGAATCCATGACAACTTTAACAGCATTAGGATTAAACGCTTCTTCCGCTGTGGTGATCGGCACCGCCAGGGTCGCCATGCCGGCCTCGCAGTGCGCCAGATTATCGGCCACTTGACGAACAATCACCGGTGGAATTAAGGGTTCATCCCCCTGGATGTTGACGATGATCTGGCTGTCAGTGAACTGATAACGTTCAATCACTTCCGCCAGGCGTTCAGTGCCGGAGTGATGGTCGGCACGGGTCATGCACACCTCCCCCCCCGCCTGGCGCACCGCATCCACCACACCGTCATGATCAGTGGCAACAATGACCCGATCCGCGCCGGATTCCTGGGCCCGCTCCATCACATGCACCACCATGGGTTTACCATTAATATCCGCCAGGGGTTTACCAGGCAAACGGCTGGAAGCATACCGTGCCGGAATGATTGCGATAAAACTCATTGGTTAGTCTCATCAAGGGTCAGAGCACGCGCCTCACTTTCCAATAATACCGGAATGCCATCACGCACCGGATACGCCAGGGCATCCGATTTACAGATGAGTTCCTGCTTTTCTTTATTAAAATACAGCTTACCGTTACAAACTGGGCACGCCACGATTTCCAATAAACGATGATCCATAATTCCTCCGACTTACACATCCAGCGATGCGTCTTTGGCCGAGAGAATAGCATAATGCAGCGATGGGCGGGAATGGTTCCGATGTACCAGTAGCATCACCGCAGCACGGCGGTGGCACCGGGTTGCGATTTTTATTAACATTTCTGCAAAATAGTGTTGATCTCTAAATTCGAAGAGCGTAATATTTTTTGTGAGCTACATCACACTTTTGATAATTAAGAGACAAACCTGCCATGAAAACATTCAATAAAATAGTTGCTTTGTTTGCTAATTTTAGCCGCTAAGCCACAAAAAATCATCGTTCTCTCGGCCCGGCCATCATTGATGTCCGGGCCGATTGTTTTTTGGCAAGCCGTGGTTAATCGGTGTGGTTAGTTGGTAGTGGCGCGGAATCGCCCTTTGCGGATGATTGCCGCACATGCCTTGGCAACCCCACTAACACTATTGGTTATAGTGGTGAATTTTGTGTTCAATAGACGCTAATAGCCATGGTATAGCGTCTGGTGGTAGCTGCGCATTTACCGGTAAATACCACCAGTTAGGCTGGGCAAAATCACGGCACTTGACCGCATCCTTTTCGGTCATTAGCAATGTCTGGTGAGTCGTGGTCAAGACCACCAACCGATCCAGGCCATAGGATTGATGATCAGCAAAAGACACCTCTCGTTCAACATTCACCCCCAGCGCACGCAGTGTGGCAAAAAAACGCGCAGGGTAGCCAATTCCCGCCATCGCGACCACTGCGGGTAATTCGGTCACCGGGCAGGTTTGTCCACTCAGCACGTTTACCGCGTCGCCAGGAAGTAATTGCATCAGCACCTCGTCCGGCAATGCCGTGCCGCCGTTGACGATCACCGCATCAACACTGCGCAGACGGCCCGCACGCTCGCGCATGGGCCCTGCGGGCAACCACCAACCATTGCCGAAACGCCGTAAACCATCCACCACGACCCATTCAATATCCCGGCCCAATGCATAATGCTGCAAACCATCATCGGTGATGATCACATCCAACGGTTGGTGCGCGAGCAATGCCGCCACCGCGTCGGCTCGACGCGGTGACACGGCAACAGCGGCGCCAGTGCGCTGAAAAATCAGCACCGGTTCATCCCCCGCCTGCCCTGTGGTGGTAGTGGTGTCCAGCAGCAGTGGATAATGATCTGAACGCCCACCGTAACCTCTGGACACTACCCCTACCCGCCAGCCACGCCGTTGCAGTTGTTCAACCAGCCACAACACCACCGGGGTTTTGCCATTGCCACCGACGGTAAGATTACCCACAACCACTACCGCTACCGGAAAATGACGAACGTTACGCCATCCCAGGCGAAAACCGAGTTTGATCAGCCCGCTTATCAGACCGTACAGCCAGGAAAACGGCAGCAGCAGCCAATACCACCGCGAGCCGCCAAACCAGATGCGATTAATCATTACCGAATTGTAACCGGTGCAACTGGGCGTAGGCACCTTTGTGCGCCAATAAAATATCGTGCGCTCCGCGTTCCACGATACGGCCATCTTCGACGACCAGTATTTCATCCGCTTTTTCGATGGTGGATAGCCGATGGGCAATCACCAGTGAGGTACGGTTTTTCTGCAACGCGTCCAATGCCTGTTGAATGGCACGCTCAGATTCTGTGTCCAATGCCGACGTGGCCTCGTCAAGAATCAACAGCGGGCAATCGCGCAACAGGGCTCGTGCAATGGCGATGCGCTGACGCTGCCCACCGGAGAGCAATACGCCGTTCTCGCCGATGACCGTATCAAGCCCCTGCTCCATTTTATCAATAAAATCCATGGCAAAAGCCATACGGGCTGCGTGCTCTACTTGCTCGCGAGAAAATTGGTCTTGGCGGGCGTAGGCGATGTTGTTAGCAATGGTGTCATTAAATAAATGGACATTTTGCGATACCAGCGCCACCTGGTTACGCAAGGAGGCCAGTTCATATTCACGCAGATCGTGACCATCAAGCAGCACCGCCCCCTGCTGTACGTCGTAAAATCGAGTCAGCAGGTTGGCAATAGTAGACTTGCCGGAACCGGATCGCCCGACCAACGCCACCGTTTTACCCGCCGGAATGACCAGACTGATATTCCGTAGCGATGGGATCTCGCTGCCTGGATAGAAAAAAGTCACATCGCGGAATTCCACATCGCCACGTGCACGATCAATGACCAGCGTACCCTCGTCTTTTTCCCGTTCCATATCCAAAATGGTAAACAGCGTTTGGCACGCAGCCATACCACGTTGAAACTGGGCATTAACATTGGTCAGCGATTTTAACGGGCGCATCAAAGCAATCATGGAGGAGAACACCACTGTGATGGTACCGGCAGTCAGGTTTTGCATGACACTCGGAAAACTGGCGGCATACAGAACAAAAGCCAGTGCCAGCGATGCGATAAACTGAATCACCGGATCTGACACTGATGAAGCGGAAACCATCTTCATGCCCTGTTGGCGCATGCGATTGCTCACGTGGTTAAAGCGTTCGTTTTCCACTTTTTGGCCACCAAAAATCAAGACTTCCTTGTGGCCTTTCAGCATTTGTTCGGCGCTAGTGGTCACCTGCCCCATGGTGTTTTGCATATTTTTGCTGATACTGCGAAAACGTTTCGAGACGAGGCGAATGGCGATGGACACGATGGGGGCAATGACCACCAGAATCAGAGAAAGCTGCCAACTGTAATAAAACATCATGATAAACAGGCCGATGATCGAGGCTGTTTCACGGATCACCGTGATCAACGCGCCGGACGACGAGGAGGCCACCTGTTCAGAATCATAAGTAATACGTGACAATAGCGTGCCCGTAGACTGCTGGTCAAAAAACGATACCGGCATGGCCATCATATGGCTAAACAACCGCCTACGCATATGCATAACCACTTTACCCGACACCCACGATACACAATAGCTGGAAACAAAACTGGTCACGCCCCGCACCATCATCAGCCCGATAACCGCCAGCGGCATCCAGACCAAAATACTGGTGTTAGTTTTACCAAAACCCTCATCCAGCAGCGGTTTTAACAATGACAGCATCAGGGTGTCGCTGGCAGCGTTAAGGACCAACGCAGTGGCCGCTACGATCAGCCCCGTTTTAAAAGGAGAGATCATCGGCCATAAGCGACGGAATGTCTGCCAGGTGGAGAGATCTTTATCATTGAGCATTCAGTTAACCAGGCGAAGTCTAAATAGCCGACCATTCTACCCATTATCGGCCGGGACGCCAAACCACTGGTGGTACCATCGCGGCATTATTTGTTCTCGATACCCTTTTATCACCCATTTATCACGATAAAAGCGCACGCTCAGTTGACCAGAATGCGCAGTATCGTACCAAGGGATGCCATGACGCTGATAGCGCGCCATGACAACGGGCGCAGGTAAGCGCCATGGACTGAACCGCGCCGCCGATGCCAGCGCGGCTCTGGGGCTGACCGCCGTTAAAAATGCGCGGGTGGAGGATGTTTTGCTGCCATGGTGAGGCACTTGCAAGATATCTGCTCGCAGGCTAAGGCGTGCGGAACTCACTAAGGCTCGCTCGGACGGCCCTTCGATATCGCCGGTCAGTAATACGCTAAATCTGCCATCATTAATTTTCACCACACAGGAGTCATCATTACCGGCTTTTTTCACCTGCGACGGCGGCCACAGCACGCTAAAGTGCAAACCCTGCCAGCGCCAGCTACGCCCGCGCACGCAGGGGAAATGGTCGCGGCGACGGTAAGAGCTGGCCACCGGGATCCCCGGATAGAGACGTTTGAGCGTATTAAGACCCCCGATATGATCCTGATGGCTGTGGCTAAGCATGATCGCCTCTGGCGTCAGCCCGCGCCATTTGAGATACGGCACAATCTCCGCCTTGCCGATATCGCCGCCACGCCAGCCTGCACCGGTATCGTATAACAATGCCTTGCCGTTGCGTTCAATGGCGATCGCCAGCCCGTGTCCAACATCCAGCATATCCAGACGCCAGCGCGGTATATCAACCCTTTCCCGCTGCGCCATAAACAATAAAACAATGGCCACCAGATTCATCCGGTAGGTGCGCCACCAGCCGAAGCGCCACACGATCACCGCCAGCCAGCCGCACAAACTTAACAGGATACCGGCGTCGGTGAGTTCAACCCATCCATCTCGTAACCACGGCAGGGGCTTGAAGACCCAGGTTAGCGATCCATCGGCCAATGACCACAACAGTCGGCTGGCTGAGAGCCAAAAAGACAGGCAGACGGCGGATAGCACCAGCGGTGTGGTGACAAATGAAACCAACGGGACAGCCCAAAGGTTGGCGGGCAATGACCAAGGATTAGCGCCGTGGAATAAGCCCCACTGCAGTGGTAACAACAATAGGGTCATGCCAACCTGCAAATGCAGCCAACGCAGCCATGCCCAGCGCAGGCCCGATTGGCACCGCACCGGCAGCGGTGCCCACTGGAACCAGAAGATCAGCGCTGCCACGGCCAGACAGGACAACCAAAGACTGCTGGACAAAATAGCCAGTGGATCGCTGGCGAGAATCAACCCTACGCACCATAACCAGACCTGCCACGGGCTACAGCGTACGCCACGCATACGCAGCGTTATCCATAGACTCAGCGCCACCAGCGCCCGCATGGCCGGGAAATTAGCACCGGACAACCAAACATAACCCGCGGCGGTCAGCCAGCTCACCATCAACGGCAGCGCCGGTGAAATCCACCCCATTGGCAGAAAAAACTGCCCACCACGCGCCACCAGCCAGCCAAACAGCGCCGCCAGGGAAATGTGCAGGCCTGAGATAGCCATTAAATGGGCGGTACCGGTTTGCTGGAGCACCAGGCGAATGTCCTCCGGCATGGTTTTACTGTCGCCAAACGCCAGCGCCATAAGAATTGATGGCCAACGCAAGCCGTGGAATTGCTGGCGGCTATGATCAATTAACCGCTGGCGCAGCCCGCAGCGCGCATCGATGGCTCTGGCTTTAATCACCCTTCCCACGAGGGGTTGATGGTTAGCCACCGCCCAACGCTGGCTATCGAAGCCGCCTTGGTTTAACCGGCTGTGCTGTGGGCGCAGCTTTACGATCATTTGCCATTGCTGGCCGGCGCACCAGGGCTCAGGAAGTTTGGCCCAGGTTACTGCGGCATATACCGGCGGGAAAATCCGCTGCCCCCCGGCGGAGGTCAGCTTGATGACCGCACCGGATCGGGCATGATCGGCATGGTAGAGACTGACGATCTGCGCCCGCACCACCAGCCGGGGCTGAGATAGCTGCGTTGCTTGAGTTAATAACTGTGCGGCGCCAAAACATCCCCAGGTGAAAGCGGCTAGCGCTAGTGCCGCCAAACGACATCCCGGTAGGCGAATCCCAATCAGTAGCCAAGCAGCGGCGGCGATGCCACAACGCAAAACGTCAGACGGCAATTCAGGCAACCAGATTAACGGCATAATGCCAATAATGACCGCCAGCGCGAGCTGGCTTAATGATAGCGGCATCGGCACTGCACGAGATTAGGTGTAGGCATAAGGCAAGCATCCTGTTGAGGCACAGGCAGCCGATATTACCCCGCTTTCGACCTGATGCTAGTGTCCTGCAAGTGACTTGCATCGGGCGTAGCAAGCCTTTTCTACCGCGTACATTATCTTAGAGAAAAGTAGAACCCGCCTTGCAAATCCGGATGCGCCGAACCCCCTTTAGACATAAAAAAGGCCCCCGGAGGCATCGATTTTCGTTTCAAGTGCAATTTTTATGCATGATTTTAGTTGCCACCTTAATTAAAAATACCCTGTATTTACTCATTAAATAAAGTGCATGTAATACGATGTACTTACCCTGCATTTCAGGTTGTTGTTTAACTATCGTACAAAAACACGTGGTATTATTGCGTTGCCGCCAGTGGCGATCACGATCTGACGGTGGAATAACGCATGAAAAGATTGTGTGTGTTATGCCTTGCTGTCGCTCCGGGACTGTCATGGGCTGATAGTGCTGGTTGCGCAAAGGTCGGGGCATCGATGTATGTAGCGTTAACAGCCGCTGTAGTGCGCGATCTGCATATCGATGCTGGGTCGCTGCAAGAGAAACACGCTTCGGTCGACATTCTGGCAATAACACCGGTGTCTGAAGTATTCGCCGAGCAGTTAGCGACCACAGATAGTGAAATGCAAACCGGGATTACGCTCAAGAAAGAGGACTTTTTCGAAAGCTATTATACAAACGGAGCAAAAAACATTACGGCGAAATACACCTTTACAGACGGGAAGAGTAGGCGCGATGTTTTCATCGCTTACAGCTTACTGAATAACGATGAATGTTCAGTACGTTTTAATGGATATTTGACGCTATCCCGCGAGTTCTAAACGCTAATGATGTTATCAAAAAACCTTCAGGGCTTCAGAGAAAGCAGAACGCGATCGCGACATTCGGCCGCTAAAAAAGAGAACCCCACGAAAAACATGGGGTGCTTCAGCAAGCTGAAAAGGCACCCAAAGGTGCCTTTTTATGCGACTAACGATAACGCGGTTGCGTTTAAAAAAACGCAGCGTTATACGCTGTAAATATTGGCGCGGTCACGCAGCTCTTTGCCGGGTTTGAAATGGGGGACATATTTGCCTTCCAGTTCAACTTTATCGCCGGTTTTAGGGTTACGTCCGACACGCGGTGCACGGTAGTGAAGCGAAAAGCTGCCGAAACCACGAATTTCGATGCGCTCACCACTGGCAAGGGTTGTCGCCATATGTTCGAGCATCTCTTTCACGGCATCTTCCACGACTTTCGCCGGGATGTGAGCGTGCTGGCCAGCAAGTCTTTCAATAAGTTCAGACTTGGTCATAAATCCTCCAAGTTTGCATACCTCGCCAAAGGCAAGTATGCAACTAGCTTAGCTACCGTCCAGGAGCGGGTAATTATCCGCTCCACCATTATTATTCGCCTTTAGCTGCTTTGAACGCTTCAGCCATTGCGCTGGAGAAGTTGCTGGTATCTTCCTGCTTGTTGGTGCTGTTCACAGTGGCGATAGCATCTTTCTCATCAGCTTCATCCTTGGCACGAACGGACAGGCTGACAACACGATTTTTGCGATCAACGCCGGTGAATTTAGCTTCAACATCATCGCCAACATTCAGAACCAGAGTAGCATCTTCAATGCGGTCACGGGAAGCTTCGGAAGCACGCAGGTAGCCTTCAACGCCGCCAGCTAATTCAACTGTAGCACCTTTTGCGTCCACTGCAGTGACTTTACCGGTAACAATCGTGCCTTTCTTGTTCAAAGACAGATAGTTATTAAACGGATCTTCAGCCAGTTGTTTCACGCCCAGTGAAATACGTTCGCGCTCTGCATCAACCTGCAGAACTACGGCCGCAATTTCGTCGCCTTTCTTGTATTCGCGCACGGCTTCTTCGCCGGCTACATTCCAGGAGATATCGGACAGATGAACCAGACCGTCAATGCCGCCTTCCAGACCGATGAAGATACCGAAGTCAGTGATTGACTTGATCTTGCCTTCAACGCGATCACCCTTGTTATGGGTTTCGGCGAACAGCTGCCACGGGTTGGATTTGCATTGTTTCAGACCCAGGGAGATACGGCGACGTTCTTCGTCGATATCCAGAACCATGACTTCAACCACATCACCCACGTTAACAACCTTGGACGGATGGATGTTTTTGTTGGTCCAATCCATTTCTGAAACGTGCACCAGGCCTTCAACGCCTTCTTCGATTTCAACGAAGCAGCCGTAGTCAGTCAGGTTGGTAACACGTCCGGTCAGGCGAGTGCTTTCCGGATAACGTTTCGCGATAGCAACCCAAGGATCTTCGCCAAGCTGTTTCAAGCCGAGAGAAACACGGGTACGTTCACGATCGAATTTCAGTACCTTAACGGTGATTTCGTCGCCAACATTCACGATTTCGCTCGGATGCTTAACACGCTTCCAGGCCATGTCGGTGATATGCAGCAAGCCATCCACGCCACCCAGGTCAACAAACGCGCCGTAGTCGGTAAGGTTCTTGACGATACCCTTAACTTCCATGCCTTCCTGCAGATTTTCCAGCAGTTGGTCGCGTTCAGCACTATTTTCGGACTCGATAACCGCGCGGCGAGAAACCACGACGTTGTTACGCTTCTGGTCCAGCTTGATCACTTTAAACTCAAGCTCTTTGCCTTCCAGATGCAGGGTATCGCGTACCGGACGCACGTCTACCAGTGAACCTGGCAGGAACGCACGGATGCCGTTCAGTTCGACGGTGAAACCGCCCTTCACTTTACCATTGATGATGCCGGTAACAGTCGCGGCTTCTTCATAGGCTTTTTCCAGCATCAACCAGGCTTCATGACGCTTGGCTTTTTCGCGAGACAACAGCGTCTCACCGAAACCGTCTTCCACTGCATCAAGAGCAACGTCAACCTGATCGCCAACCTTGATTTCCAGTTCGCCCTGAGCATTTTTAAACTGCTCAATGGGAATAGCGGATTCGGACTTCAGACCGGCGTCAACCAGTACGACATCCTTATCGATGGAAACAACGGTACCGCGAACAATGGAACCGGGACGGGTTTCGATTTCTTTCAGGGATTCTTCAAAGAGTTGAGCAAAAGATTCTGTCATATTTGATAATCTTCAGGTGTTTTTGATTAACGTCCATCCGGCATCCTGCTCGATGGGGTTGTTTTACACGCCCCCTTGCTGATCCTTGCAAAGGGGTTAGGGGTTATGGTATCTAAGGCTACGACAACGCCAAAATACGCCTAGAATGCACCAACGCCTCGGCTATCACTTCATCAATAGTCATGCGAGTGGAATCCAGTACCAGAGCATCCGGTGCAGGAACCAAAGGTGCCACTGTGCGGCTTCTGTCGCGCTCGTCCCTTTCTTTTATCTCAGATAAAAGGCGTTCAAAGTTAACACTAAAGCCCTTTTCCTGCAACTGCCGCATGCGGCGATGGGCTCTTTCTTCCGAAGAAGCATCGAGAAAAATCTTTACCGGTGCGTCGACAAACACCACCGTCCCCATGTCTCGCCCGTCGGCGATAAGGCCTGGGGCCTCGCGAAACGCGCGTTGCCGGCGCAATAGCGCCTCACGCACCCGCGGAAAAGCGGCAATTTTCGAGGCGGTATTACCCACGTTCTCATTGCGGATTTCGTTGCTGACATCCTCACCCTCAAGGACGATTTCCAACTCACCGGCTTTTACCTTAAAACAAACATCGAGATTCGCGGCCAGCGGCACCAGCGCCTCCTCGGCGTTGATATCCACCTGATGATGCAAGGCCGCCAACGCCAACACGCGATAAATAGCACCGGAATCAAGCAAATGCCACCCCAACGTTTCCGCCAAGGCTTTACACAGCGTACCTTTCCCCGCACCGCTCGGTCCATCGATGGTGATCACTGGGACTACAGCTGCCATTATATTCTCCTCTCAGCGGTGATTTTTTGTTCGAATGCATCTTAAGTGTCGCGGTACATTATACGCATCATGGGTCGCAAAGGTTAACCTTAGGTGCCAGGAACCCAGGAACGGTAGCAAAATTTAGGATATTTCCAGGCAATGACAACAGAGTAGCCGGTCAGTGTTCTGGTTACCCAACCCGGCGTAGGGGGTATTCGCCGGGCTGGGGACACATTCACAACGCTGATTAGGCCAGGGTACTCATGGCGGCCAACTGCTGGAAATAATCCGGAAAGGTTTTATTGGTACATTTGGGATCGAGGATGGTTACCGGGGTATCGGACAATGCCACCAACGAAAAACACATGGCCATACGGTGATCGTTATAGGTGTCGATGCGCGCGGAGTGCAACCGCGCCGGCGGCGTGATGACAATATAGTCTTGCCCTTCTTCAACCACCGCGCCCACCTTACGTAATTCTGCCGCCATTGCCGCCAGTCGGTCGGTTTCCTTAACTCGCCAATTATAGATATTACGCAAGGTGGTGACACCACGGGCAAACAGCGCGGTTGTGGCAATCGTCATGGCGGCGTCCGGGATATGGTTCATATCCATATCCACCCCATGCAATTCCCCGCGAGTGCATTCTATAAAGTCGTCGCCCCAGCGGATCACCGCACCCATTTGCGCCAATACATCGGCAAAACGAATATCGCCCTGCACGCTGTTTTTGCCGATACCCGTCACGCGGACCGTGCCACCCTTGATGGCGGCGGCCGCCAGAAAATAGGAGGCGGATGACGCATCTCCTTCCACTAAATAGTCGCCTGGCGAACGGTATTCCTGCCGGCCTTGTACCTGAAAACTGCGGTAGTCCTCATTATGCACCTCGATACCGAAGGTTTTCATCAGCGCCAGGGTGATATCAATATACGGCTTGGACACCAGATCGCCCTTGATCCGGATGACGGTATCTTCGGCAGCCAGCGGTGCGGTCATCAGCAAAGCGGTCAAAAACTGGCTGGACACGCTGCCATCAACGGTAATATCGCCGCCACGAAAGCCGCCGCGCAGGCGCAGCGGCGGGTAATTTTCCTGCTCGATATAGTCAATTTTCGCCCCACCCTGGCGCAGCGCATCCACTAAATGGCCGATGGGCCGCTCTTTCATTCGCGGTTCGCCGGTAAGCTGAACGTCATGCTGGCCCAAACACAGAACTGCAGCAAGGGGGCGCATTGCGGTGCCGGCATTGCCGAGGAACAACGTAAGGGGAACCGGCGCCGTCAGGCTGTGGCCCAGCCCGTCGATTTCACAGCCTCGGCGATCGGCGCTCAGTCGGTAAACCACACCGAGCGCGCCAAGTGCATCCAGCATATGCCGGACATCGTCGCTGTCGAGCAGGTTGGTCAGACGCGTGGTGCCACGGGCCAGGGCCGCCAGCAGCAGTGCCCGATTCGATACGCTTTTCGAACCAGGGAGATTGAGGGTACCGTCGATATGTGCAACCGGTTGTAGGGTCAGGGATTCCAGCATGTAAAACACGTTCTCCAACAAATAAAACCTCACCGACCACGACCACTGGGCCGGGGCGGTGAAAAAAGGTATTCCGGTCATACGTCACCTTGACCGGGGGGAAATCAGCCGTGACGTTTGACAAACCCGGACATAAAGTCAACCAGCGCCTCTACCCCGGCCAGCGGCATGGCGTTATACAGCGAAGCCCGCATACCGCCGACGACCCGATGGCCTTTCAGGGCGTGCAGACCTGCGGCGAGGGATTCTTCAAGGAATAATTTATCCAGGGCGGCGTCCGCCAGTAAAAACGGGATGTTCATGCGCGAACGGTTGGCCGATGCCACATCGTTGCGATAAAAGCCGCTTTGGTCAATATACTGATACAACGTCTGCGCCTTGGCTTGGTTGCGTTTATCAATCTCCACCAGTCCACCCTGTTCTTTTAACCACGTAAACACCAGGCCGGAGAGATACCAGGCAAACGTCGGTGGGGTATTGAACATGGAATCGTTTTTCGCCAACACCTGATAATCCAGCGCCGATGGCAGCTCGCGACGCGCGTTGCCGAGCAGGTCATCACGCACAATCACCAGCGTCAGGCCGGCCGGGCCGATATTTTTTTGCGCACCAGCGTAAATCACGCCGAAACGGCTGACGTCCAGCGGACGGGAGAGGATGGTCGAGGAAAAATCAGCCACTACCACTTTGTCGCCAAAGTCCGGCAGTTCGTCAATGGCCAAGCCATCGATGGTTTCATTCGGGCAGTAATGCACATAGGTGCTATCGGATGAAAGCGCCCATTCCTTCATAGGCAGGATCCCACGTTGACCATTTACTCGCGTTTTGACATCAATAACCCGCGGGTCGCAATATTTGCGCGCTTCGTCAATCGCGCAATGTGCCCAATAGCCACCATCAATGTAATCGGCGCTGCCGTTCACACCCAGCAGATTCAGCGGCACAGCGGCGAACTGTGCACGGGCACCACCTTGGCTGAACAAAACCTTGTAATTATCTGGGATTTTAAGCAGATCACGCAGATCCTGCTCGGATTCATTGGCCATCTCGATAAATTCTTTACTGCGGTGGCTGATTTCCATCACCGACATACCCAATCCACGCCAGTTTCTTAATTCCTGTTCCGCGCGGCGCAAAACTTCCGCCGGAATCATCGCCGGACCGGCGCTAAAATTAAACACCTGATTCATTTCCCCTCACCACTTGGCCAAAAAATTAGTGTATACCCGCCATCATCCAAATAACCGTTACGTTAGCAACGCTCATTCACCTCAACCACTCAGTAAGCTCAGGGTTCTCGCGTGCCACCTTCGGGCAAGTTGAAAGCGATTGGGCATTTAAATGCGCTATACCCTAAATACGTCCAGTTGCAGGAAGGTGCCAACGCAATGACAAATCAGTTTGGAACGAATTTGAACCGCGCTTGCGCTGGCTCAAAGGTGAACCTCAGGGATGAAATTCATCAATCCCCAGTCACTTACACTGGTAAGTGACTGGGGTGAGCGAGAACAGCCAACACCTGCAACGTGAAGTATGAAGGATATACTGTTTTTATCACTCACCTTCGGGCCTCGCAATGGTTATTGCGTATGTTACGCAATATTCCCTCTCACATGGTGACAACGCCAAACCGCGAGGGAGTCGGCAATGGTTGTCTATTGCGCGGCTGCGCACGTGAGAATACATGGAGCCGTGCGAGAAAACACCGTATTATACAGCCTTCAAGACAATAAGAAGAGAACCTGCATGTCACAAACATTTATACCCGGCAAAGACGCCGCGCTGGAGGATACGATCGCTCGTTTCTACCAGCGGCTCGGCGATTTAGGTTTTACTATAGAAGAGGCCTCATGGCTCAATCCGGTTCCCCATGTCTGGTCAGTGCATATTCGCGATCGTGACTGTCCTTTGTGTTTTAGCAATGGCAAAGGCGCCAGTAAACAGGCTGCATTGGCCTCGGCATTGGGTGAATATTTCGAGCGTTTATCCACCAACTATTTTTTTGCGGATTTTTATCTCGGCACGACTATCGCCAATGGCGAGTTTGTCCATTATCCGAACGAAAAGTGGTTTGCCCTGCCCACGGATGACCGCCTGCCCGATGGCATCCTTGATGAGGCATTGCGCACGTTTTACGATCCGGACCAGGAGTTGACCGCCGGCATGCTGGTGGATATGCAGTCCTCCAACGCCGCGCGCGGCATCTGTGCCCTGCCCTTTGTCCGCATGTCAGATGGCCAGACGGTTTATATCCCGATGAATATTATCGGTAATCTCTATGTATCCAACGGCATGTCAGCGGGTAATACAGCCAATGAAGCCAGGGTGCAGGCGCTTTCAGAAGTGTTCGAACGCCATATTAAAAACCGTATTATCGCCGAATCCATCAGTCTGCCGGCTATCCCGTCCAGCGTCCTGTCACGTTATCCTGGTGTGGTCGAGGCGATCGGCCGTCTGGAAGCCGAGGGGTTTCCGATTTTTGCCTATGACGCCTCCTTGGGTGGTGTTTACCCCGTGATTTGTGTCGTGCTTTTCAATCCAGACAATGGGACCTGTTTTGCCTCTTTCGGTGCCCATCCGGATTTTGGGGTGGCGTTGGAACGCACGGTGACTGAACTGTTACAGGGCCGGGAGCTTAAAGATCTGGATGTTTTCACGCCACCTACCTTTGATGAAGATGAAGTGGCCGAGCAAACCAATCTGGAAACCCACTTCATCGACTCAAGCGGCTTGATTTCCTGGGATCTGTTCAAACAAGACGCCGATTATGCCTTTGTGGATTGGGATTTCAGTGGCGGCACCGCCGAGGAGTTCACCACGCTGATGGCCATATTCCAGCAGCAGGACGCGCCGGTTTATATTGCAGATTATGAGCATCTTGGCGTATATGGCTGCCGAATTTTGGTGCCCGGCATGTCGGACATTTATCCAGTGGAAGATTTGCTGATGGCCAACAATGCCATGGCCATTCATCTGCGCGATACCATTACCAGTCTACCCGGCAGCCATTGGCCCAAGGCGCGCTACCTGGCGCTGATTGAACAATTGGACGATGAGGGATTGGATGATTTTACCCGCGTGCGGGAACTACTCGGCCTGGCGACCGGCAAAAACAACGGTTGGTACACCCTGCGGGTGGGCGAACTGAAGGTGATGCTGGCACTGGCGGGCGGCGATCTTGAGCAAGCGCTGCTGTGGGCCGAGTGGACCCGGGATTTCAATATCTCGGTTTTTTCCCCACAACGGGAGACCTTTTACCGTTGTTTGCAAACACTGCTACAGTTGTCCCAAGAGCAGCACCGCGATCCACGCCAGTACCACGCAGCCTTTAGCCGCATGTATGGCGAGGATACTCTGGCGCGGGCGCTGGCGGCGCTCAACGGCGAGAACTGTTTTGATGGTCTGTTTGATATTGACAGCGACCTGCTGGCCCTGCCTGCGCATCGTGCGCTGCTGGCGGCTTACGAGAAGCTGCAGGAGGCCAAGCGCCGCTACTGGCAGCGCAACGCCTAACATGATGGTGTCCCGCAACACCTGTCAGCGGCGCTGGCGGTGGTTTGCGGGACACAACTTTGACATTAGGCTCAATCGGTAGTACTTATCGCCTTGGTGCACATTAACACCTATTGGTTATAGATCAGAATGACCTGTATTCCGGTTAAAACAGCTGAGGTAAAATAACGTTGATTGAAACGTTTTCGGCTGTGGTTTATTGTTTCACAAAAGTAAAATAAAAAAAATTAATCGCCATTTTGAAACAAAAAAGCCACATATTGGGTTATTTAGTAACGGCTTAAAATGTACAAAAAATGTCATATTCAAATCTTTGTGTAATATTTAAAATTTATTTTTTATTTATAAATCAATTGATTAGTATTAATTTAGGTTTTTTTTTACCCACCACGCCCCTATTAACTTTGGGCCATTATGATCTATGTCAATTTTTGCTCTATACTCGTTTGTTAGAATTAACTCGATAATTAATCCGACGAGAGTGTATGTGTGAAGGCTGACAATCCCTTTGATCTAAAATTACCGGATGCCATGGCCGACATTGCCGAAGAGGCTGGAGTCTACAAAGCCACCAAGCAACCTTCTAAAACGTTTTTTTTGGCGATTACTGCAGGCGTGTTTATTTCCATAGCCTTCGCTTTTTATATCACAGCAACCACCGGTGCCGGCAGCATGCCTTATGGCATTTCCAAGCTTATCGGTGGGATCTGTTTCTCTCTTGGTTTAATGCTGGTGGTGGTTTGTGGTGCCGATCTGTTTACCTCGACGGTGCTGATTATTGTCGCCAAGGCCAGTGGGCGCATTACCTGGGGGCAGTTAATCCGCAACTGGATTAATGTCTATCTGGGCAACCTGGTTGGCGCGCTCCTGTTTGTTGCACTGATTTGGTTCTCTGGTGAGCATATGGTGGCCAATGGCGCCTGGGGTCTGAATGTACTGCAGACCGCTGACCATAAGATGCACCATACTTTTGTCGAAGCCGTATGTTTAGGCATCCTGGCGAATTTGATGGTATGCCTGGCGGTGTGGATGAGTTATTCCGGCCGTAGCCTGACCGACAAAATGTTTGCCATGATCTTGCCAGTGGCAATGTTTGTGGCCAGTGGTTTCGAGCATAGTATTGCCAACATGTTTATGATTCCGTTAGGTATTATCATCAAAGACTTCGCGGCGCCGGAATTTTGGCAAGCCATTGGCATGGCGCCGGAGCAATTCTCACATCTTACCGTGGGCAACTTTATTATCGATAATTTGATACCGGTTACGATCGGCAACATTATTGGTGGAGGGTTACTGGTAGGATTGACATATTGGGTAATTTATCTGCGCGGGGGGAACCGGCATTAATTTGTTGCTCTCCGCCCGTAAAGCCGGGTTTCAAGAAATCCACATTAGAAGGTAGGTATACAATGACCGATCTGAACACAAAATTAGCCACTGCCTGGGAAGGTTTTAGTAAAGGCGACTGGCAGAATGAAGTCAATGTTCGTGACTTTATCCAAACCAACTATACCCCTTATGAAGGCAATGAAGCTTTCTTAGCGGGCGCCACCGCCGCAACCACTACCCTTTGGGGCAAAGTGATGGAAGGCATCAAAACCGAAAACCGCACCCATGCGCCGGTTGATTTTGATACTGATGTTGCTGCTACCATCACCTCCCATGACGCTGGTTATATCAATAAAGGTCTGGAAAAAATCGTCGGTTTGCAAACCGATGCTCCGTTGAAACGTGCACTTATCCCGTTCGGCGGCATTAAAATGGTTGAAAGCTCCTGCAAAGCGTATGACCGAGTGCTGGATCCTGAAGTCAAAAAAATCTTCACCGAATACCGTAAAACCCATAACCAGGGTGTATTTGATGTTTATACCCCTGACATCCTTAAGTGCCGTAAAACAGGCGCGCTGACGGGTTTGCCAGACGCCTACGGCCGTGGTCGCATCATTGGTGACTATCGTCGTATTGCACTGTACGGTATTGATTATCTGATGAAAGATAAATTCGCCCAATTCACCTCTTTGCAAAGCAAACTGGAAAACGGCGAAGATTTGGAAGCAACCATCCGTCTGCGTGAAGAAATTGCTGAACAACATCGCGCTCTGGGCCAAATCAAAGAAATGGCTGCCAAATACGGTTGCGATATTTCCGCTCCGGCAACATCTGCTCAGGAAGCTGTACAGTGGACTTATTTCGGCTATCTGGCCGCTGTGAAATCCCAAAACGGCGCCGCGATGTCCTTCGGCCGTACGTCTACGTTCCTTGATATCTTTATCGAACGCGATCTGAAAGCAGGTAAAATCACTGAAGAACAAGCGCAAGAACTGATTGACCATCTGGTCATGAAACTGCGTATGGTCCGTTTCCTACGTACCCCTGAGTATGACGAACTGTTCTCCGGCGACCCGATTTGGGCCACTGAATCCCTGGGCGGTATGGGTGTTGATGGTCGTACCCTGGTGTCTAAAACCAGCTTCCGTTTCCTGAATACTCTGTACACTATGGGACCGGCGCCTGAACCAAACATGACCATTCTGTGGTCAGAAAAACTGCCGATTAGCTGGAAGAAATTTACCGCTAAAGTGTCTATCGATACCTCGTCAGTGCAGTATGAAAACGATGACCTGATGCGTCCGGACTTCAACAACGATGACTACGCGATTGCCTGTTGCGTAAGCCCGATGGTTGTGGGTAAGCAAATGCAGTTCTTCGGTGCCCGTGCCAACCTGGCCAAAATGGTCCTGTACGCAATCAACGGCGGCATGGACGAAAAAGCCAAAATTCAGGTCGGTCCAAAAACTGCCCCGATTATGGATGCGGTCCTCGACTATGACACCGTGCTTAAGAGCATGGATCATTTCATGGATTGGCTGGCTAAACAGTATGTCACTGCGCTGAACGTTATCCATTACATGCATGACAAGTACAGCTATGAAGCGGCGCTGATGGCGTTGCACGATCGTGATGTTTATCGCACCATGGCTTGTGGTATCGCTGGTTTGTCCGTTGCCGCTGACTCACTGTCTGCCATCAAATATGCCAAAGTGAAGCCTGTTCGTGACGCTGAAGGCATGGCGGTTGACTTCGATATCGAAGGTGAATACCCGCAATTCGGTAACAACGACTCACGCGTGGATGATATTGCCTGTGACCTGGTTGAACGTTTCATGAAGAAAATTCAGAAACTGCCGACTTATCGTAACGCAGTACCAACTCAATCAATTCTGACTATTACCTCTAACGTGGTTTATGGTAAGAAAACGGGTAACACTCCTGATGGCCGTCGTTCAGGCGCACCGTTCGGACCTGGTGCCAACCCGATGCATGGTCGTGACCAGAAAGGCGCCGTTGCCTCTTTGACCTCGGTTGCCAAACTGCCGTTTGCTTATGCAAAAGACGGTATTTCCTACACCTTCTCCATCGTTCCTAAAGCATTGGGCAAAGATGATGACGTGCGTAGAGCCAACCTGGCAGGCCTGATGGATGGTTACTTCCATCATGAAGCCGGCGTCGAAGGCGGTCAGCATCTGAACGTCAACGTGATGAACCGTGAAATGCTGGTTGCAGCCATGGAACATCCTGAAGATTACCCTAACCTGACCATCCGTGTTTCTGGTTATGCTGTACGCTTCAATTCATTGACTAAAGAACAGCAGAAGGACGTCATTACCCGTACCTTCACTGCGTCAATGTAAGTTCCCACACCGTCTGAAATGGCGTAAAATAAGGGCTCCACGCAAGTGGGGCCTTTTTAATGGTCGAACCCCCGTGGCAGTCAATTTGCTTTGGCTGAAAGCTATAGTAATGGCCAGCAGCCAAAACAAATTTCCCGCATAAAATGGAGAAAACCCCGCAATGTCAATACTTGGTCGCATCCATTCGTTTGAATCCTGTGGTACCGTTGACGGTCCAGGCATACGCTTTATTATTTTTTTCCAGGGCTGCCTGATGCGCTGCCTTTATTGCCATAACCGTGATACGTGGGATACCCATATCGGCCGTGAAATCTCGGTGGAAGAGATCATGAAAGAGACGGTGACCTACCGCCACTTTATGAATGCCTCCGGCGGCGGTGTCACTGCGTCCGGCGGTGAAGCCATTTTACAGGCCGAATTCGTACGCGACTGGTTTCGCGCCTGCCACGCCGAGGGGATCACCACCTGTCTGGATACCAACGGTTACGTCAGGCGCTACGACCCGGTGATTGACGAACTGCTGGCAGTCACTGACTTGGTCATGCTCGACCTTAAAGAAATGAATGATGACATTCACCAGAACCTGGTGGGTGTATCCAACCACCGAACGCTGGATTTTGCCCGTTATCTGGCCAAAATAAACAAACGTACCTGGATCCGTTATGTGGTCGTGCCGGGCTGGTCCGACGATGATAAATCTGTGCATATGCTGGGTGAATTCACCAAGGATATGGCCAACATAGAAAAAATCGAACTACTGCCCTATCATGAATTGGGCAAACATAAATGGATTGCCATGGGTGAAGAGTACAAACTCGATGATGTCAACCCACCGACCACGGAAACCATGGAACGCGTGAAAAACATACTGCTCGGTTACGGTCATAACGTGATGTACTGAACCAGTACAAACCGTCTGGCAAACCTGCATAGGATTGCCAGACGGCCTGTAGGTAGCGCTTACCTACCCTACTTTGACGCATTTCAATCTTCCGTTGCACCCTATGCCGTACAAGCGATAATATTTTTTAGCCATCCGCATTACATGTTTTCTTACTAATCAACGTCGTTATCTTTGGCTACCAGTATCAGCTTTGTCGTATTATGACTTTTTTGATATTGATAATTGAAATGATACGTACCCTATGAAACCAACCCCTATTAAAGCCGCACATTGGCGAGAAATTTGGCAGTTAATTAAACCTTTTTGGCTTTCAGAAGAGAAATGGCGTGCATGGGGAATGCTGATGGTGATCATCGCCCTCTCATTGTCTACCGTGTACATTAGCGTGCTGTTTAATGAATGGAATCGGGTATTTTATGATGCGTTGCAAACGAAAAATTATGCGGTTTTCAAAAGCCAGCTAATCCGATTTACCTGGCTAGCGCTGCTGTTTATTCTTATTTCTATCTATAAAATCTACCTGACCCAGGGCCTGCAAATGTACTGGCGGCGTTGGATGACCCGCCAATATATGGATAAGTGGCTGCATCATCACGTTTATTATCACACCGAACAACAACAGACCGTGGACAACCCCGACCAGCGGATTGCTGAGGATCTTAACGCATTGACCAGCGGCACCTTGGCCCTGACGCTAGGCTTGCTATCAAGCGTGGTAACCTTTGTTTCATTTATCGCCATTCTCTGGTCGGTCAGCGGCCCGTTAGCCTTTACGCTGGCTGGACATCAGTTTACCGTGCCCGGGTATATGGTGTGGTTTGCCATTTTATATGCCGGTCTGGGTTCTTTGGTAATTTGGTTTGTGGGTCGCCCGTTAGTGCGTTTAGGCTTTGAACAGGAAAGGTTCGAGGCAAATTTCCGCTTTGGGCTCATACGTATCCGCGAGAACAGTGATGCCATTGCCTTGTACCAAGGTGAGCACCGTGAGGCCAAGCAGTTAGATGGGCGGTTCGAATCTATCCGCGCTAACTGGTGGTCAATCATGCGGGTTAGTCGACGACTAAACGTAGCCAGTAATTTTTATGGCCAGTTCGCCATTATTTTTCCAATATTGGTGGCCGCACCACGCTATTTTGCTGGCGCAATACAGCTCGGCACACTGATGCAAATCTCATCGGCATTTGGTGAAATCCAAGGAGCGCTATCCTGGTTTATCGATGCGTTTAACCAATTAGCCAACTGGAAGGCCTGCATCAACCGGTTAGCCGGGTTTAATGCCGCAGTAGAACGGCATAGCAGTAAAAAAACCGACATCACCCGCCAGGACACCCCAGAGTATGCTTTGGCATTGCAGGACCTCAGCTTGACCATCCCTTCGGGCCGTACTCTGTTCCAGCCGTTTTCTCAGGCCATTACCGCCGGTGAACGGGTGCTGGTGGTTGGGCCATCGGGCTGTGGCAAGTCAACGCTACTGCGCGCTATTGCGGGTATCTGGCCCTACGGCAGCGGGGATATCGGACTGCAAACCGGGAAAAAAGTCTTATTTTTGCCACAACGCAGCTATATTCCCATCGGGAACCTGATGGAAGCATTGTGCTATCCCGAAGCGCCAGATCATTTTAGTGAAGCGCAAATGCTGGCCATGTTGGAACTGTGCACCTTGGGCCATCTGAAGCCCATGATGCAACAGCAGGCCAACTGGAGTCACTGGCTGTCGCCTGGGGAACAGCAGCGATTGGCATTCGCTCGAGCGTTGTTGATAAAACCGGATATTCTGTTCTTGGATGAAGCCACCAGCGCGCTTGACGATGAGAGTGAACAGCTGATGTATCGGCTACTGACCGAGATTTTACCTGAGGTGACGCTGATTAGCGTGGCCCATCGCAATAGCGTGGCCCGTTATCATACCCGCTGCTGGCGGTTCGATCGCCCGGTTGGCGAGGGTAGTGCAGTACTGAACCTCAGTCCATTGCCGCAAAGTTGATCTGCCCCGAGCTCATGGGGCCAACCTGGCCACATGAGCTCAAGACGTCAAGGTAGCCCCGGGTACGCTCGTGTGTGGTGATAGTCTACGCGGTGGTAACCGGCGTGTGATGATGATTGCCCTTACGCAACAACATGGCCAGATAGACCAGCGCCACACAGGCTATCATCACAAACAGCACAGGATCCGAGTAACGCTGCATCAGCATTGCAGTGGCACTTGGCCCAACCAGACTGCCCACCGTGTAGCTTAATAACAACGCCTGATTCATCGCCACCAATTCTTGTGCATCGACCTGTTCACAGGCCCAAGCCATGGCCACCGGATAGAGGGTAAAACCAGAGCAACCGAGGACAAACAGTGCAGGGGCCATGGCATCGTTACTCAGCATCGACAGGCTGCCTACGATCACCATAAAAATTTGCACCCGCAGCACCATTAGCCGGCCATAGCGGTCTGCCAATCGGCCAATCGGCCACTGTCCTAGGATCCCGGCACTAACCAGTAGCGCCATCCAATAGCCTACATTGCCGTCGCTCAGCCCCTGATGGGACAAAAACAGCGGCAGCAGGCCGTACAGCGACCCCAGCACCACCCCGGAGATGATACAACCGTTGATACCCAAGCGGGCATTGCGGCGCCGGAGCATGGGCCAGATGGCAATTCTTGGTGCTTCGGTGCCTTGGGCACCAATACGGTGGAACAGTACTGGCATGATTGCAGCGATGGTAAGCGCGGCAGCCCACGGCAACACCGCCAGCAGTGCGGTAGATACACCGCTGAGCAGCAGTTGACCGATAACCGTGCCCATATAGTAGGTCATCATGTAAGCAGCCAGCAGTTGCCCGCGCGTACGCACTGTGCCACTGCGCATCAACGCGCTCTCAACCACCACCCAAATCAATGCACAAGCCACACCGGCTATAAAACGGCAAACCAGCCAAGCGTTAAATTCCACCGTGATAGCCAGTCCCAGCGTCGCGGCGGCAAACAGCAGACAAGCATAGTGGTAGCTGCGGTTAAATCCCACCCATTTGATTAACACCCCGGCCAGCAGTGTACCCACAAAATTGCCGGTGAAATAAGACGATCCGACCAGCCCAATTTGCCAGGTCGGCATGGACTCATGGGATAACCACAGTGGGACCAGCGTATTCAATACCGCGATGGCGATGGTCAATGACAATAGCCCTGTGAGTAACATCACCACAGGGCGAGAATAGACAGACATGATAGGGAAACCGGGCTCAGAATAGAGTGATTGCGCGCATCATGCCACTACTATGGCAAAAGTCAATCGGCCTTAATATGGGGCAGCATTTATTGATATCGGCCCGATATTTTCTGGCCCCGGAATGATAAAAAAAGCGCCAAAAGGCGCTTTTTAAAAGCCAGACTGCGATCACCCGATATGCGTTAGACCTTTCATATACGGCAACAACACTGCGGGTATTTCGATGCGGCCATCCGCCAACTGGTAGTTTTCCATTACAGCCACCAGCGTGCGACCTACTGCCAGGCCGGAGCCATTGAGCGTGTGTACCAGACGTGGCTTTTTATCGTCTTTGCTACGATAGCGCGCTTGCATCCGCCGCGCCTGAAAATCGCCAATATTGGAACACGAGGAGATTTCCCGATAGGTATTTTGCGCCGGCAGCCAGACTTCCAGGTCATACGTCTTGCACGAACCAAAACCCATATCACCGGTACACAGCAAAATTTTGCGGTAAGGCAGATTAAGCAGTTGCAGCACTTTTTCCGCATGACCGGTCAACTCTTCCAGCGCACGCATGGAATCTTCGGGTTTGACGATTTGTACCAATTCCACTTTGTCGAATTGATGCATACGAATCAAACCACGGGTATCACGACCATAGGAGCCGGCTTCTGAGCGAAAACAGGGGGTATGGGCGGTCATCTTTAGCGGTAGTTGGTCTTCGTCGAGGATCTCATCGCGCACCAGGTTGGTCAACGGCACTTCCGCCGTCGGTATCAATGCATAGGCACTGGTATCCGCTTCTTCGCTCAACGGCTGGGTATGGAACAAATCCTCGGCGAATTTTGGCAGTTGGCCCGTGCCATAAAGCGAGTCATGGTTCACCAGATAAGGGACATAATTTTCTTGGTAGCCATGCTGCTCGGTATGCAGATCCAGCATAAACTGGCTCAGTGCGCGGTGCAGGCGGGCAATTTGCCCCTTCATCACCACAAAACGTGCCCCGGTGAGTTTCACTGCGGCGGCAAAATCCAGGCCACCGGACAGTTCACCGAGGGAAACATGATCACGCACCTCGAAATCATACTGCCGTGGCTCGCCCCAGCGGATGATTTCTTCATTGTCGTTTTCGTCTTTGCCAGTCGGCACCCGATCGTCGGGAATATTGGGCAACGACAATGCCACATCGCGAATCGCCGCCTGGAGAATATCCAGCTCGGACTTGGCAGTGTCCAGGCGTTCACCCAGACGATTGACTTCCTGGCGTAAGGGCTCGATATCTTCGCCGCGCGCCTTGGCCGCGCCAATGCTTTTCGAACGGGAGTTGCGTTCAGCCTGCAGCGTTTCGGTTTCCACCTGCAGCACCTTACGGCGTTCTTCTTGTTTGCGCAGAGTATCAACATCCAGCTTAAAGTTTCTGCGAGCCAGTTTCTCGGCAACGGCATCTAGCTCATTGCGCAGTAGATTGGGATCGAGCATGCTAGTCCTGTGCTTAGTGTTATCAGATTGATGTTTATGGCTTCACACCCCCCGCCAGAGGCTCTCCGGACGGGCGTCGCGCGACGCGTTTTTTCTCGCTAACCTTACCGCAATGACCCTTTTATCGGTAGCGTTTTGTTGGGCTATTTTGATCCTGTGCGTCAAGCCAGGCGAGCTTTTCACCGATTTTACCTTCCAATCCGCGCGCGGTGGGGTAGTAGTAACGGGTGCGAGCCATCTGGGCCGGAAAATAGTCCTCGCCGGCGGCGTAGGCGTTCGGTTCATCATGTGCATAACGGTACTCGGCGCCCAGCCCCATATCTTTCATCATCTTGGTCGGGGCGTTACGCAGGTGTTCGGGCACATCATAATCGGCTTTTTCCCGCGCATCCCGCATCGCTGCGGTGAAAGCGGTATACACTGCATTGCTTTTCGGCGCGCAGGCCAGATAGACAATGGCCTGGGCAATTGCCCGCTCGCCTTCTGCCGGTCCCACACGGGTAAAACAATCCCAGGCGGCCAGCGCCACCTGCATGCCACGGGGATCGGCGTTACCCACATCTTCGGAGGCGATGGCCAACAGACGGCGCGCCACATAAAGCGGATCGCCACCCGCAGTAATGATGCGGGCGTACCAGTACAACGCCGCATCGGGGGCGGAACCGCGCACCGATTTATGCAGCGCGGAGATCAAATCATAATAGCGATCGCCTTTATTATCGAACCGGGCGCTGCGCTCACCAGAAATTTCGTTTAGCAGTTGCGCCGTCAGCACCCGATTTCCCTGGTCATCGGTTTGTGCCATGTCCGCCATCATTTCCAGGCTGTTAAGCGCCCGCCGGGCATCGCCATTGACCCACTGCGCCAACATGCGCCGGGTATCGTCCGGCAGAACAATCTTCTGGCCACCGTAACCGCGTTCCGAGTCGGTCATGGCCTGGATAAGCACCTGTTCGATATCCTCGCCGGTAAGCGCTTTGAGCAGATATACCCTGGCGCGGGAGAGCAGCGCCGAGTTAAGCTCAAAAGAGGGATTCTCGGTGGTCGCGCCTATCAGCGTAATGGTACCTTCTTCCACATGCGGTAAAAAAGCATCTTGCTGGCTTTTATTAAACCGGTGGACTTCATCCACAAACAAAATGGTACGGCGACCCGCATCGCGATTATGCCGCGCGCGCTCTATCGCTTCGCGAATTTCCTTGATACCCGACGTTACGGCGGAGATACGTTCCACATCGGCGTTACCATAACGAGCAATCAACTCCGCCAGTGTGGTTTTACCCGTACCCGGCGGCCCCCATAGAATCATCGAATGCAGTTGCCCGCTGGTGATGGCTCGGGGCAGCGGTTTTCCGGGGGCCAGCAAATGCTGCTGACCGACATACTGTTCAAGGGTCGTTGGCCGCATGCGCGCGGCTAACGGCTGGAACTCGTTATGGGAAAAATCAAGCGACATATTGCTCATTTTCACCTCATTGACGCTGATCGTCCAACGTCACGCCTTTAGGCAGCGTAAAGTGAAATTTCGCTGGGTCGATCTGATCATTATTCTGGCTTTTCAACTGATAGGCGCTGCGCTGCCCATCCTGCTCGACAGCAGTAAAACTGTTGATGGTGCCGCTGGGGCTGACGTTGATGGTGAACTGCTTGAGATTGCCGCTGGCGGTTTTCGGCGTCAGCTCAAATTTATCGTTGACTTGCTTCACATGGTACTGGCGCCAATCATCTGGGCTATTGCGGGTAATGAGCATAAACGGCGTATTACCCGTGGCATTTTTCAGCCAGGTAGCAGTAGCCTGTTCCACAAAGGGGTTGTAGAACCACAATGTTTTACCATCAGATATCAGCAGACTTTCATCTGGTGAGGTCATATGCCAATTAAACAGATTAGGCCGCTTAACCCACAGTTCCCCCTTACCTTCCTGAACCGCACCGCCATCAGCGCTGGTGACGGTCTGGGTGAAACTGGCGTGAAAACTGTTGACCTGGTTAAGACGGTTTTGCAACACGCCTGCATCATCGGCAAAAGCGGGTGCGGCGGCTACAGCACCTAACAAACAGGCGGCAAATACGCTTTTTTTCATTATTAACATTCCTTGGAAAATGGCGGGCCAATCGTTGCATTATCGCGACATCCCGACTCGATTTCGAGTTGCTCGAAGGCGGCCAGCAAAAGAACCCCGGCAAACTTGCTGAGATAAGTGATTCGGGTGAACACGCGCGCCAATGCACCTGCAACATGAAATTTGCAGGTTATATCGGCAAATCAACCCCGCCCGGATAACATTACTGTAGCGGAATAACGAGGTGTATTCATAGGCTATTGCTCTGAAAACGACTCTTTTATGTCTCTATTTATAACCACCGCCAACAGGCGGTTACCGCGACAGTCTTAAACCGGTGATTATTCCTGCGATGGTGGCGCCAGCACCTCACGATTGCCGTTGTGGCCTTGTGAGCTGACGATCCCCTGGACTTCCATTTGCTCGATGATACGTGCAGCACGGTTATAACCGATGCGAAACTGACGCTGCACACCCGATATCGAGGCCCGTCGCTTATCCACCACGAACTGTACCGCTTGGTCAAACAATGGGTCGAGTTCCTCGTCATTGTCCATGCCACCGCTACCCGGCTCGCCGTCTTCGCCAGCACGGGTAATGCTGTCAATATATTGTGGCCGACCTCGAGCTTTCCAGTCGCTTACCACTGCATGCACTTCCTGATCGCGCACAAACGCACCGTGCACACGCACCGGAATAGAGGAGTTAGGTGCCAAATAGAGCATATCCCCCATGCCGAGCAGCGATTCCGCGCCAGACTGATCGAGGATAGTGCGGGAATCGATTTTGCTTGAGACAGTAAAAGCGATTCGCGTAGGAATATTGGCTTTAATCAGGCCGGTAATGACATCCACCGAAGGCCGTTGGGTTGCCAGCACCAAATGGATACCGGCGGCACGGGCTTTTTGCGCCAAGCGGGCAATGAGCTCTTCCACTTTTTTCCCGACGGCCATCATCAAATCGGCGAACTCATCTACCAGCACCACGATATACGGCAGTTTTTCCAGCATCGGCGGTGAATCAGCCATGCCGTCACCCGGCTTCCAGAACGGATCCGGCACCGGACGGCCCATCGCAATAGCCTGTTCAATGCGCTCGTTATAGCCTGCCAGATTACGCACGCCCAGCGCCGACATCAGCTTATAACGGCGCTCCATCTCGCCGACGCACCAACGCAGGGCGTTGGCGGCATCCTTCATATCGGTTACCACCTCGGTCAGCAGATGGGGAATGCCTTCGTAAACCGACAGTTCAAGCATTTTCGGGTCAATCATGATAAAGCGTACCTCTTCAGGCGTCGCTTTATACAGCATGCTGAGGATCATGGCGTTGACCCCCACCGATTTACCTGAACCCGTGGTACCAGCCACCAATAAATGCGGCATTTTGGCCAAATCGGCGATCACCGGCTGCCCGGCGATATCCTTGCCCAGAACAATAGCCAGCGGCGAGACCGTATCGCGGAACTGATCACAATCGAGTACTTCGCGTAGATACACGGTCTGCCGACGCTTATTCGGCAACTCCAGCCCCACATAAGGTTTGCCCGGAATCACTTCCACGACCCGCACCGCCACAGCCGAGAGGGATCGCGCCAAATCACGTGACAGGTTGGAAATTCGTGCCGCTTTAACCCCGGGGGCCAAATCCAGCTCGAAGCGGGTAATCACCGGCCCAGGGGAGATGCCGACCACTTCGGCCTTCACTCGATAATCCGCCAAACGCGCCTCAACCAATCGGGCGGTTTGTTCCAGGGCAAACATATCCACCGGCTCATCCTCCAGCGGAGGCGACGTCAATAAATCGAGCGTCGGCAGCGGCGTGGTCGGTTTATGCAGCGGCTGTTCATTGCGCATCAAAAAAGGATGGATCAGGCTGTCCATAGCCGAAGGCGGCGTCGGCGCCAGTGCCATCGGCCTGGCTAGCGGCGCCGTTGGCGGGGTATTACGCTCGGTCGAATCCTGATGGGCGGATAGCGCGTCCATGGTCATTTGACTGTTACTGCGCGCCGGATCATGGCTTTCGCCGTTGCGTTCGCCATGAATGGCTGGAGTGAACAGCGGTTCCACCGGCGTATCATCCAATAATTCCGTCAACGGGGAAAAATGAAAAGCCGAATGGGTATCAATGCCGGCCATGGGCGAAATCGGCGAGGCCGCAGCCCGCGGCGCGGTGGAAGACGACCGATTTTCGGCGTTATCGGCAGTGCTGTTTTTTTTATCGTACCGACCCGCCTGCTGATGCTCAAATTCTGCCGCCAAGCGCTGCTGTTGTACAGCAGCCTCGTCTTCAGCATCGGTATCAGCGCCATAGCGTTGAGCCTGTTGCTGCATGAATGCCTGCTGTAATGCAGCCTGCTGAGCCAGATCGTCTTCATCGGACGGCGACTGGGTCGGGTCAGCCAACGGCTCTGGTTCTGTTTGGCCTTGCGGCTGGCCTGTGTTGTGATGCGAGGGTATTTTGATACCGAAGGACGCCAGTTGACGACGCGTCGGAATGCGCACCGGCTTGGGACGCGGTAATTCGGGACCCATGCCTTGCTTAACCTGAGGGTTGTCATCACTGGTGGCGCTAAAAGCAGGCATAAACGTCAGCGCAGCCGCCGCCCCGACTACCTGATCGCTATCGCGTTGGGCGACACTGAAATCATAAGGATCGCGGGGTTCACTGGTTTCGACCTGCCAGTTACCCATGCGTGGGCTATCATCGCCATCGTCAGCACTGGCATAACCGCCTGGCGCAGCAGGCAATTCAAAACGATACTGAGGTACGGCTGAGACACCCTGGATACCGGTCTGCGGCGTGGAGGACTGTTCGTCGTAGGCAACAGAGGGTACGATCGGCCCTGTTATCGTGGATACGTCCGCAGGGTTGGCGATCACAGGGGTCGTCAACTCACCGCTCATCCTGTTTTGTGATACCAGCCCCTTGGCAACGCTGTCCACCAAATTGTTGTCTGAGGGCGCTGCGACCTCAGGGTGAGCCGTGGTGGCCGCTGGCCCAGGCACCGTTCCGATAGCCGCCGGTGCCACAGCATTGGCCAATACCGCGCGGTTAGCATCCCGCGTCATCGCAGGTGAAAAGAGCGGGTCGTCAAGGTCAACCACGGTGTTTTTCAGTGAATCCCCTGAGTCGCTCACCGCTGAAACCGTTTCCCCATCGCCATCGTTGGCATCATCATAGCGATTGTCATCATCATAACAATCGTCATAATCCTGTTCGTCACGACGCGATCGGTTTGACATAAACGTCAGGCATCCCATGACTACGCCACCGATTTTTTCAGCGATGGTCAGCCAGGACCAGCCGGTAAACAGCGTCAACCCCGACGCCCAGACACACAGCAGCGTCAGGGTAGCCCCGATGCCATTAAACCAGGGCAACATCGCGTTACTGAGCAGGCTACCGATAACACCACCGGAGGCGAAGTAGTACAAATCGTCAACATTCAGCGCAGCTAAGCCGCATGAGGTGAGGATGAGCGCCAGTGAGCCGATCAAGCGCAATGACAGGGCGAAATAATCGACGTAATCCTGTTCCTCACGCTGACGAAACGACGTCCAGCAGAAAATCAACATGATCGGTGGCAAGGCGTAGGCCAGTACCCCGAAGGTAAAAAATAGTGTATCGGCCAGCCACGCCCCTACCCCGCCACCCAGGTTGTGGATAGGCCCATGCCAGGCGGTTTGCGACCAACTGGGGTCGGAAGGGTCAAAGCTGACCAGGGAAATCATCAAATAGAGGGCAAAAATAGCCATGACCACCAGCACAGCCTCGAGTAACCGACGGCCGCTGCTGAGTTTTTTTAGTACTACGTCTTTATCTTCCGTATATTCCTGGCTCAAGAAAGGCTCTCCAGGGTTCTCTAAACCGCTATATTTGCTTAAATAACAGCGCCGGAAGGCTTACCGGCGCTGAAACTGTATGGATGCACAGGAGTGTAACTAAAAATCGCCCGTTTTGCACCTGTGTTGTTACTCAACGCGTTTTAATCACCAAACGATTGCTCTGTTTTACTTCTTCCATCACCACGTAGGTGCGGGTATCGTTTACTCCCGGCAGACGCAGCAGCGTCTCGCCGAGCAGCTTACGGTAGGCTGACATATCCGGCACCCGTGTTTTTAGCAGGTAGTCGAAATCACCCGACACCAAATGACATTCCTGAATCTCTTCAAGCTTTTGTACGGCGGTATTAAATTGCTCAAACACATCGGGTGCGCCCCGGTTAAGGGTTATTTCTACAAACACCAATAAAGACGCATCCAGGTAATGTGGATTAAGTAAAGCGGTATAACCTTGAATGAAACCCTGGCGCTCCAGGCGCCGCACGCGTTCCAGACAAGGGGTCGGGGATAAACCTACCCGTTTTGACAGTTCAACGTTGGAAATACGTCCATCCTTTTGCAGTTCATTGAGGATGTTACGGTCAATTCGGTCGAGATCCTTTCCCGGGCGTTTCTTATTATCTACCATTATTGTTTGTCTCTCTAAATTCCTTCCCTGAGCTTGCCACACCCCTGCAGACTTCAATGTATCAGGGTTTGATTGAAGACCCTTGTCTGTTTTTTTTTTAGGTCATCTGCGTCTACTACCATGCATACTGCCTGTTCAAACCCATATCTTCATTTCTTCTTACCCTGATGTTTTCGCAAAAGCACAGCGGATTGTCAAAGTAAAACAACGAAAATCAGAACAACATGCCAAATAAAACCAATCACAGCGCTAACTCAGGGGCTTAACCAGTTTTTTTTTCATGAATAGGTCCTATCTACCACTTAAATCGGCGGATCAATAGTCTGTAACGATGATAAAAATAGCTAACAACCTTTTGCATCCTATGCAGAGTCTGGTAATTTTCTTACAATCTACCCGTTGAAGTGTGTGCGGTATAAACGAGGAAAACATGTCTACGGTGAAACACAGTAAATTACTTATCCTGGGGTCTGGGCCTGCGGGTTACACGGCTGCAGTCTACGCCGCTCGCGCCAATCTGCATCCGGTGCTGATAACCGGCATGGAACAGGGTGGCCAATTAACCACCACCACCGAGGTAGAAAACTGGCCGGGAGACCCCGAAGGTTTGACCGGTCCCCTGCTGATGGAACGCATGTACGCCCACGCAGCCAAGTTCAATACCGAAATTATCTTCGATCATATCAACCGGGTTGACCTGCAAAGCCGCCCATTTCGTTTATTTGGCGATACGGCTGAATTCACCTGCGACGCACTGATTATCGCCACCGGTGCATCGGCGCGCTATTTGGGTTTGCCTTCCGAGGAAGCCTTCAAGGGCAAAGGCGTTTCGGCCTGTGCTACCTGCGATGGATTTTTTTATCGCAACCAAAAGGTGGCGGTGGTCGGCGGCGGGAATACTGCAGTGGAAGAGGCACTTTATCTGTCCAATATTGCCGCCGAGGTGCACCTGATCCATCGGCGTGATATGTTCCGTTCGGAGAAAATTCTCATCGACCGGCTAATGGAGAAAGTCGCCAGCGGCAACATCGTCCTGCATACCGGCCATACTCTGGATGAAGTGGTGGGCGATGAGATGGGCGTGACCGGTGCACAGCTAAAGAACCTCGCCACTGGCGCTATCGAACACATTGATCTGGCCGGGGTGTTTATCGCCATCGGCCACAGCCCCAACACTGCAATCTTCGCTGACCAGCTTGCACTGGAAAACGGCTATATTCGCGTTCAGTCGGGTATTCAGGGGAACGCTACTCAAACCAGTATTCCCGGTGTTTTTGCCGCCGGTGACGTTATGGACCACATTTATCGTCAAGCCATTACATCGGCCGGAACCGGCTGCATGGCTGCACTGGATGCCGAGCGTTATCTGGACGGTCTAGCGCCGGTTAACGATCGCTAAAGGCCAGCAGGCTGCGAGGCAACACCGGGCAGCGGCTGAGTCACTTAAGGCGGCAATGTGCCGCCTTATTATTTTCTCCGCTCCCGCAACAGAGTAATATATTGGTGCGCCAGGCTGATTAACCTTTTCGCCGGCATCTCGTATCCCCTGGTGGGATTTGCGCCTACACATCACATATCGGCTGAAAATTGTCTTCAATGAATAAAAATCGACAACACGTGCTCGTCCGCTGGCTCAAGTTGCAAAGTGTGCTGGTTAAGCGCTGGCTGCGTCTTTCCCTCGTGCTAGGGTCGTTAAGCGGTCTGGTGATCGTCGCCCACGCCTGGGTATTGGCTCATTTATTACAGGCACTCATTATCGAACAGCGTTCCCGGGACGAATTAACCGGCTGGTTTATCGCCATGGCGGTGCTGTTTTGTGTCCGGGCGCTATTGGGATGGCTGCGTGAACGTGTTGGGTTTATCGCCGGCCGGGAAATTCGCCGGGAAATCCGCCGTCAGGCCCTCGACCGCTTGGAGCGGCTGGGGCCGGCCTGGATTCAGGGCAAACCCGCCGGCAGTTGGAGCAGCCTGCTGCTAGAACAAATCGAGGACATGCAGGACTATTATGCCCGCTATCTTCCGCAGATGTATCTGGCCGGACTGGTGCCGCTGCTGATTCTCATTGTGGTGTTTCCAGTGAACTGGATGGCAGGCCTGATTTTATTTTGCACCGCGCCACTGATCCCTATGTTTATGGCGCTGGTCGGCATGGGCGCCGCCGATGCCAACCGCCGCAACTTTCTGGCGCTGTCGCGCCTTTCCGGCTACTTTCTCGACCGGTTGCGCGGACTCGAGACACTGCGCCTGTTTAACCGGGCGCAAGCTGAAACTGATCATATTCGCCAGGCAACCGATGATTTTCGTTTGCGCACCATGGAGGTGCTGCGTCTGGCATTTCTTTCCTCGGGAGTATTGGAGTTTTTTGCTTCGATTTCCATCGCCCTGGTCGCGGTTTATTTTGGTTTTTCGTATCTCGGTGAACTGAATTTTGGCAGCTACGGCACCGGAGTAACGTTATTTGCCGGTTTTCTGGTATTGATCCTGGCACCGGAATTTTTCCAGCCGCTGCGAGACTTGGGTACGTTTTATCATGCCAAGGCACAGGCGGTGGGCGCAGCGGAATCCCTGGTCGACTTTTTGCAGTCCGACGGCCGTGCGCAAGGTGAAGGACAGAACACACCGACTTTCGGCGCGCTGTCCATTTGCGCGCAAGGTCTAGAGGTCATGGCTCCCGACGGGACCCGCCTGGTCGGTCCGCTGGACTTTACCTTGGCCGCCGGTGCCCGATTGGCTATTGTCGGGCAAAGTGGTGCGGGCAAGAGTTCGCTATTACAGGTGCTGCTCGGTTTTTTACCTTACCAAGGCTCGCTGACCCTCGACGGCCATGAGCTACGGGATCTGGCACCACAGCACTGGCGCCAACAACTCAGTTGGGTCAGCCAAAACCCGTATTTACCCGCACCGACTTTGCGCGATAATATTTTACTCGGGCAACCGACTGCCGATGACACCGCGTTAGCATTGGTGGTCAAGCGTGCTTATATTGACGAATTTCTGCCGTTACTGCCTCAAGGACTTGACACGATGGTTGGCGACGATGCCGCCCAGTTATCGGTTGGCCAGTCCCAGCGGGTGGCCTTGGCGCGCGCATTACTGAAATCACCGGGATTGTTATTGCTCGATGAACCGACTGCCAGCCTGGATGCCCATAGTGAAAGGTTGATTATGCGTGCATTGGACGAGGCTTCCCGCCGGCAAACCACAGTATTGGTGACGCATCAATTGGCGGATATCCGTGACTATGATGCCATTTGGGTGATGGGGCATGGCCAGATTCTGCAGCAAGGCATTTATAAACAGTTAGCCGCTGTACCCGGTCCCTTTGCGGATCTGATTGCCCAACGCCGTGGAGGACTTTGAACATGCGCGTTTTACTCCCTTTTCTGGCATTATATCGCCGCCATGCCTGGCAAATAGCGCTTGGCATGTTGCTGTCTATCATCACGCTGTTGGCCAGTATTGGTTTATTAACGCTTTCCGGCTGGTTCCTGGCCGGGTGCGCTCTCGCCGGTACTGCAGGCCTTTACAGCTTCAACTACCTCTTGCCAGCCGCTGGTGTACGCGGTTCGGCCATTACCCGCACAGCAGGACGCTGGGCGGAACGCGTGGTCAGCCATGACGCGACCTTTCGCGTATTGCAACACCTGCGCATTTATGCCTTCGAAAAGATTATGCCCCTTTCGCCTGGCGTGATTGCCCGCTTTCGCCAAGCGGAACTGCTCAATCGGCTAGTGGCGGACGTTGATACCCTGGATCATCTCTATTTAAGGGTGCTATCGCCCCTGCTAAGCGCGTTTACCATCATTCTGGTAGTCACACTAGGGTTGTGCTGGCTTGACGTCACCCTGGCCCTGACAGTGGGAGGCATTATGTTGGCTACGCTGTTGGTGATCCCCCCGTTGTTCTATCAAGCGGGAAAACCCCTGGGCCGCGACCTTACCCACCTGCGTGCGACCTACCGCCTACAACTGGGCACCTGGCTGCAGGGACATGCGGATCTCACTGTCTACGGCGCGGCTGAGCGTTATCGCCAGCAGTTGGACTACACCGAGCAACGTTGGCAGCAGCGTCAGTACCAACAGGCCAATCTGGCCGCTGGCGCCCAGAGTCTGCTCACCCTGATCACTGGCATCACGGTCACTCTGGTGCTATGGCTGGCGGCGGGCGGTATTGGCGGCGACAGTCAACCAGGGGCATTGATTGCGCTGTTTGTCTTTACCAGCCTGGCGGCCTTCGAAGCGCTGGGACCGGTAGCCGGGGCGTTTCAACATCTCGGACAGGTCATCGCCTCCGCTGGGCGTATTGCTGACATCATACATCGTCAGCCGGCGGTCACCTTTCCTGATACGGGACCCTCGACCGCCGACCGGGCGGCGCTGGACATTCAGAACGTATCGTTTACCTACCCCGGACAAACGCAGCCGGCGGTTAACCACCTTTCAATACCCATCGGCGCGGGAGAGCATGTGGCCATCCTCGGCCATACCGGCAGCGGCAAATCCTCCCTGCTGCAACTCGTAAACCGCGCCTGGGATGTTGACGCAGGTTGCATTAAGCTCAACGGCCGACCGCTTGCCGACTGGGATGAACCCTCGCTGCGGTCGATGATAAGCGTGGTCCCGCAGCGAGTGCATATTTTTAGCGCTACCCTGCGCGATAATTTGCGCCTCGGCGCCCCCAACGCCAGCGATGAGCAGTTGACCACCCTGCTAGAAGCATTGGGCCTGGAAAAACTACTGGAAAACGAAGGGTTTGATGCCTGGCTTGGCGAAGGCGGACGCCCATTATCCGGTGGCGAACAGCGGCGGGTCGGCATCGCCCGCGCCCTGCTGCACAACGGACCGTTGGTGTTGCTAGACGAACCCACCGAAGGCCTGGATGCCGCCACCGAGATGCAGATAATGGTCCTACTGCAGCGACTCGTTATGCATAAAACGCTGATTATCGTCACCCACCGATTACAAGGGCTGGAATTAATGGATCGGATCTATATTATGGAACAGGGCATGATAAGCGAACAAGGTAACCACCAGAGCCTGATGGCCAAACAGGGACATTATTACCACTATCACCAGCCTTTAGGCTTATAATGCTGCGATCCCATTTCAGGCAAGGCGGATAATACGGCAAGTAACCTGCGACTTTACAGACTGTCCCACGATTCGCTGCGCTTTCCCGCGCCGGCGTCGGCGTTCCATGAACCCAACGGGCTACTGGCCTTTGGTGGCGACCTGTCTCCCGAACGGTTACTGATGGCATACCAATCGGGTATTTTCCCCTGGTATTCGCCTGGAGACGCCATCCTCTGGTGGTCACCAGATCCCCGTGCCGTACTCTATCCGCAAGAGTTTCACATTAGCCGCAGCCTAAAACGGTTTTCCCGGCACTGTCCGTACCGTATTTCACTTAACCAGGCATTCCCGGAAGTGCTGGCCATGTGCGCCGATCGTGGCACGCAAGGCACCTGGATTGGCCCCGATGTCGCCCAGGCCTATAACCGGCTGCATACCCTAGGATATGCACATTCGGTTGAAGCCTGGGATGGGGATGAATTGGTCGGGGGAATGTATGGCGTAGCACAAGGTGCCTTGTTCTGCGGTGAATCCATGTTCAGCCGGCGGGATAACGCATCCAAAATCGCGTTGCTGACTTTTTGCCGTTTCTTTAGGCAACAGGGCGGAAAACTGATAGACTGTCAGGTATTGAACTCACACACGGCCTCGTTAGGCGCAAGGGACATCCCACGACGCGACTTTCTGGCCCTGCTGAGTCAGTTACTACCTTTAACGCTGGCGCCCGATTGCTGGCAACCACAAACCCTCTCTGCCGTCACCTTAAACAGCGATCTTAATCACTGTGAATAATGCGGCGATCTTCATCACTTCTTTACATAATGAGGGTTTTTCGGCATTATCTTGCCGGTTAAAAACTATGGTATTTAAACCTAGAGGATTCGATGGCCAAAGAAGACAATATTGAAATGCAAGGCACGGTATTGGATACACTGCCTAACACCATGTTCCGTGTGGAATTGGAAAACGGGCATGTGGTAACCGCTCATATCTCCGGTAAAATGCGTAAAAACTACATCCGCATCCTGACGGGCGACAAAGTCACTGTTGAGCTGACCCCGTACGACCTGAGCAAAGGCCGCATTGTCTTCCGTAGCCGCTGATAGGCTTCCCGATCGCTGATCGTCGCCCACGGGCGTGGATATCACCTACCTACCGTCTGAAACACCAGATGCCGGCGCCGAAAGACGGCCCGGCATAATGGTTTTATGCAAAGACGTACCAAGGCATCCGCCAGGTACGTCTTTAACACCAGGCTGAGTCTCATGGTCAGCATAGGCGATGTTGTGTATCGTCCCAGACAACTAACCAGCCCCAGGTTTCACGTGGGGTTGTTCTTCCCCACCTTTTCATTTTTTTTCGCCAGCGCGCCCGTCCGAGCGGTTATTACGGCCACTATCCTTTCAGAACAAAAGTGTCGCCACCCGGTTTCGTTCTCTACGCTCACTATTTATTCAACTCCCGCCGCCCGCGGTGAACCATCGTGTCCTAAGTCATATAGACAACCCTAAATCCTTTTTCACTCCCTTTTGACGATTCGTTGAAATACGGTTTAAGTAGCCATGCTACCGTATTTATTTATACCTCGGAAAAGATCATGGAACACTCGTCACTCAATAGAATTGGCAACGTAAAAGCCAATGGCATACATCTTTTTATTGAGTTACTGACCAAGAGATGCGTACCGGACGACCTTTGGCGCGACAGCTATTTTCGAATCAAATATGCAGTGCGTACTTTTATACATCCCCTGCTCACCCTCAAGATCCTTAATAAAATCGCGGCAGAGCCTATTTGGCAAGAAGCCTTTACCGTCCAGACCAAACTGCCTAATAAGATCCATAAACCTTATTTGTATGCCGACTTGCCACCTGCCCTGCGGGTGAGCGCATTAATTGATCATTACACCTTTGTCGAAAATATTGAAAATACCGCGTTAAAAAATGCATTTATCAGTGCGCGCGGGCGCGTGGTCAGCAGCTTTTACGGTAAAGAAGGGGAAGCTTTCACGGTTAAGATGGGCTCAATCGGCCAATCGGAGCGTGAGGGTGAAACCAACATGTTTTTGTACATGGAAGAGACCAAATTGGCTGCACTGACCTTTTGCGTGGTGAATCGCCCACAGGGCACGGTTTTGATCGTTGGTGGTTTCCAGGGCGCAAATCGTTCGACGCCACACGAAGTGATTAAACAGGCGACCAAGTCCTGTTATGGACTGTTCCCCAAACGCCTGCTGTTGGAGAGTCTGCAGCGTATCGCCGCGCAGGCAGGTATTCAACATATCCTGGCCGTAAGCAATGCCGGGCATGTATTTCACAGCTTGCGTTACCGTCATCGCAAAAAAAATACCTTTGTCGCGAGCTACGATGAATTTTGGGATTCCATTGGCGCCAATCGATATTCATCAGCGTTATATTCAATTCCACAAACTATTCCAAGAAAAGAAATGGAAGACTTGCCGAGTAAAAAACGCTCAGAATACCGTAAGCGTTATACGCTACTGGATGAAATGAATAGCAGCACGGAATCACTATTATGTTCCATACCCCAGAATATCGAATAGCCCCGAGTTTAGGTTAAAGACATCGGCGTTGAAGAACGCCAAAAGGTTCAGACTCACGCAAAAGAATGGCGGCCAGATGGCCGCCATTCTTTACTCAGCAAAACCCACCTCGGTGAATTAATGAACCACACCTTCCGCTTTACGTTTTTGCGCGCTAAGGAAATGATAGCTCAGTTCCTGTTTGTCCTTATTCAGCTCAACCCTGACCGAGCCGCCATCGACTAACGAACCGAACAACAGTTCATTGGCCAACGGTTTTTTCAGATTTTCCTGCATAACCCTGGCCATCGGTCGCGCGCCCATGGACTTATCATAACCCTTAGTCGATAACCAATCGCGTGCGTCGTCACTGACCTCCAGTGAAACCCCTTTCGCATCCAATTGCGCTTGCAGTTCAACGATAAATTTATCCACCACCTGTTGAATAATGTCAGGGGCGAGGTGGTTAAACCAAATAACATTATCCAGGCGGTTACGGAATTCAGGGGTGAAAATCTTTTTGATTTCACCCATGGCATCGGTACTGTTGTCCTGCTGGATCATGCCAATCGACTGACGCTGGGTTTCCTGAACGCCGGCATTGGTAGTCATCACCACAATCACGTTACGAAAGTCCGCTTTGCGGCCATTGTTATCGGTAAGCGTGCCGTTGTCCATGACCTGCAACAGCAGGTTAAACACATCCGGATGCGCTTTTTCGATTTCATCAAGCAACAATACTGCATGAGGATGCTTGAGTACCGCATCGGTCAACAGGCCACCCTGATCATAACCGACATAACCTGGAGGCGCACCGATCAGGCGACTGACAGTATGGCGTTCCATATACTCGGACATATCAAAGCGCAGTAGCTCAATATCCAGCGCTTTAGCCAATTGCACGGTGACCTCGGTTTTACCTACCCCGGTAGGGCCCGCGAACAGGAATGAACCTACCGGCTTATGATCCTGGCCCAAACCGGCTCGGCTCATTTTAATCGCTTCAGTCAGTGCTTCTATGGCCTTATCTTGCCCGAAGACCAGCATTTTCAACCGGTCGCCCAGATTTCTCAACACATCGCGATCACTTGCCGAGACGGTTTTTTCCGGAATACGGGCAATGCGTGCCACTACCGACTCGATATCCGCTACGTTGACCGTTTTCTTACGCTTACTCACCGGCATCAATCGGCTACGCGCGCCAGCCTCATCAATAACGTCAATGGCTTTGTCCGGTAAATGGCGATCGTTGATATATTTCACCGCCAGCTCCACTGCGGCGCGAACAGCCTTGGCGGTGTAACGCACGTCATGGTGGGCTTCGTATTTGGGTTTCAGGCCGGTAAGGATCTGTACAGTTTCCTCCACCGTTGGCTCGGTAATATCGATTTTCTGGAAACGGCGCGCCAGAGCGCGATCCTTTTCGAAAATATTGCTGAACTCCTGATACGTCGTGGATCCCATGACCCGGATCTTGCCACTCGACAGCAGCGGTTTGATCAGGTTAGCCGCATCAACCTGGCCACCAGACGCTGCGCCCGCGCCGATGATGGTGTGGATTTCATCAATGAACAAAATGCTGCTCTTATCTGACTCCAGTTGTTTTAACAAGGCTTTGAAGCGCTTTTCAAAATCACCGCGGTATTTGGTGCCGGCCAGCAACGACCCGATATCCAGGGAGTAGATGGTGCAGTCGGCAATCACCTCGGGCACATCACCCTGAACGATACGCCAGGCCAGGCCCTCGGCGATTGCCGTTTTCCCGACACCAGACTCACCGACAAACAACGGGTTATTTTTACGGCGACGGCACAAAACCTGAATGGTGCGTTCGAGCTCAAGCTCACGGCCAATCAGCGGATCAATTCCCCCCACCCGGGCAAGTTGGTTGAGATTTGTCGTGAAGTTTTCCATACGATCCTCCCCGCCTGCCTGCTCTTCATTGACCGGGGTTTCAGACCCGGGCGCCTGAGTTTCATCTTTACGTGTGCCATGGGAAATAAAGTTAACAATGTCCAGGCGGCTTACGTCATGCTTGCGCAGCAGGTAGGCGGCCTGGGACTCCTGTTCGCTGAAAATGGCGACCAGGACGTTGGCGCCGGACACTTCACTGCGACCAGAAGATTGTACGTGGAACACGGCGCGTTGCAGCACCCGTTGAAAACTGAGCGTCGGCTGCGTGTCTCGTTCTTCGTCACTGGTGGGTAAGGTTGGTGTGGTCTGTTCGATGAAAGCCTCGAGTTCCTGGCGTAACGCCACCAGATCGACCGTACACGCCTCCAGCGCTTCCCGCGCGGAAGGGTTGCTGAGCAATGCCAGCAGCAGATGTTCAACGGTCATAAACTCATGCCGGTGCTCACGCGCTCTGGCGAAAGCCATATTTAAACTGAGTTCCAGTTCTTGATTGAGCATTGGCACCTCCCAAAATTGATTGCCCGTTCAGGCCTTTTCCAGCGTACAAAGCAACGGATGCTCATTTTCGCGAGCATATTGGTTAACATGCGCGACTTTGGTTTCAGCCACCTCGGCGGTGTACACACCGCAAATAGCCTTACCATGATAGTGCACTGTAAGCATCAGTTGCGTTGCACGTTCCACATCATAAGAAAAGAACTTTTGCAGCACGTCAATAACAAATTCCATTGGAGTGTAATCGTCATTGATAATTATCACTTTATACATTGATGGGGGTTTTACCGCATCTTTCAACAGATCCTCGGCAAATTTTTGTTCACCTGACCTTTCGCTTGTGTTACCCATCGTCTTTCCGTCGCGTGTTGCTCTCTTTGGTTTAACGCTGCTACCGTCTGGCTATCATTGCGGTACAGCCCCATCGTAGTCATAAGTTTGACATCAGATGCCTAACGCTGCTGTGAGTTATCACCTATAACAACGATAGGATTCTGAACGCGGCAATTGTATTGAAATTTTGTCAAAAAAGCGCCAATATCGTTACCTGCTTCAAAGTTTGGTAATATCATCCACCAACTCCCCCTGCATCCTCTTGACCTATTGTTCCTATCCTCTAGAGTGTACTTGCGTAAGCTACGGCGCTTTTGACCAATAAGGCTTATAGCGTCAACAATCCTCATCACGTTTAAATTCGGCTGCGAGGGATGTAGAAGCATGGAGACGGGTAAAGTTAAATGGTTCAATAACGCCAAAGGTTTTGGGTTTATCTGTCCTGAAAGTGGCGGCGAGGATATATTTGCGCATTACTCAACCATCCAGATGGACGGTTATCGAACGCTCAAAGCCGGGCAGTTTGTCAGATTCGACGTTCATGAAGGTCCCAAGGGGAACCACGCGAGTCTGATTGTGCCTGTTGAAGCCGAGACTGTTGCCTGATAACTCGCCTCGCGATTAATGCCTACAATTGTTCATATAATGCCAGTGAATCGCTGGCATTTTTTTTGCCGCTCTTTTTGCTTACTAAAGGTATAACATTTTTATTTTAAGACGCAAGTATAATTATGCCAGCCGCAATCACTATCTTTTCCACCGTTGACTAAACCCCGGTCACCGACCAGCCGCTTGCGGAATTGGCATTAGGCTTCTTATGGGTAATGGCATTAGGTGAGTAAATGCAAATAAAGGATAAATAATAAGTTATTTATTTTTCCTCTGGCATTATGCCCCTCGCAGTGACTTTCGGTATTTGAATTTTTGGTGAAATAGGTATTTCCTCAGTAATCAGGGTGTAGCTCAACCAACGATACGGCGACGGTCGCCTTTACAGACATCCTCCTTTTGGTTAGCGTATGGCTGCTTTTTCATTCTCGCCGCCAAAAGGATGTGATCCCCACCATGTATTCCGGCCTGTTAATTATACTCATTCCCCTTATCGCCGGTTATCTACTGCCGCGACTGGGTCAAAATTTGCGGCGTATTCTCGATCGGCTTTTAAGCGCCATGGTGTATATCATATTGTTTTTCATGGGGATAAGTTTAGCATTCCTCGACAATTTAGCCACCAACCTGCTATTGATTGTCTGGTATGCTGGTGTCAGTGCGCTGTGCATATTGGCCGCCAATGCCCTCGCGTTGTGGTGGCTGGAAAAACGTGCGCCCTGGCGCGGCACTGAACGTCAGGCCAAACCCCCGTCCAGACTGCGTATGGCGATGGATTCATTACAACTTTGCCTGGTGGTGATCAGCGGTTTTGTGGTCGGCCTGACGCAGTGGCATTGGCTCAGCGTCGCGTCTAAAGCCAGCGAGTTTGCGTTGATCCTGCTGCTGCTGCTGGTCGGCATCCAACTGCGAAACAGCGGCATGACACTGCGGCAAATTCTGCTGAATCGTCGCGGAGCCAGCATTGCACTGGTGGTGGCCGCCAGCGCCATGCTCGGTGGCGCGGTGGCGGCGATAGTACTGCACTTACCCTTGCATACTGGCCTGGCCATGGCATCGGCCTTTGGGTGGTATTCTCTGTCGGGAATTTTAATGAGCGATGCCTTCGGTCCGGTGATCGGCAGTGCCGCTTTTTTCAACGATCTGGTACGCGAACTGCTGGCCATCATGCTGATTCCTGGGCTGATGCGGCGCAGTCGCAGCGTTGCCTTGGGACTTTGTGGGGCAACATCCATGGACTTCACTCTGCCGGTACTCCAGCGCAGCGGCGGGCTAGAGGTGGTGCCAGCCGCTATTGTGCACGGTTTTTTGCTCAGCTTGCTGGCACCGGTGCTTATCGCATTGTTCTCAGCTTGAGCGACTGCAACATGGCTTTTGTGGCTGCCAATCTACGACGAAAAAGACTAAGCTTGATGAGCTAAGTAACATATGTAGCGTCTTTCTGACCAATTCCAAAGGGGAAAAAGATGAAACAAACCGTTGCATCAATGGTTGCCAAAACCCTAGAGCAAGCCGGCGTTAAACGTATTTGGGGGGTTACCGGCGACTCGCTGAATGGATTAAGTGATAGCCTTAACCGTATGGGCACAATTGAATGGATGGGGACGCGCCATGAAGAAGTGGCCGCGTTCGCCGCCGGTGCCGAAGCCCAGCTCACCGGCCAACTGGCGGTATGCGCCGGTTCTTGCGGTCCAGGTAACCTGCATTTGATTAACGGATTATATGATTGCCATCGCAACCAGGTACCGGTTTTGGCCATTGCCGCCCATATTCCCTCCAGTGAAATTGGCAGCGGTTATTTCCAGGAAACCCATCCAGAAGAGCTGTTCCGCGAGTGCAGCCATTACTGCGAGCTGGTTTCCAATCCGGAGCAATTACCTCAGGTGCTAGGCATTGCCATGCGTAAAGCCATCCTGAACCGTGGCGTCTCGGTTATCGTTATACCCGGTGACGTCGCGCTCAAACCGGCGCCGGACGATGGACAACCCATTTGGTATACGCCATGTCAGCCGCTATCGGTGCCACCGCCAAGTGAATTGGAGAAACTGGCGGCGATACTCAATCAGGCGGAAAATATCACGTTATTGTGCGGCAGCGGTTGCGCTCAGGCCCATGATGAGGTGGTACAACTGGCGGGATTGATCAAAGCACCGATAGTCCATGCGCTACGTGGCAAAGAGCACCTGGAATGGGAAAACCCCTATGATGTGGGAATGACCGGTCTGATTGGTTTCTCTTCCGGCTATCACGCCATGATGAACGCCGATACGCTGGTGCTGTTGGGAACTCGCTTTCCTTATCGCGCCTTTTATCCTTCCGATGCCAACATCATACAAATTGACATTGATCCAGGCAGTTTAGGTGCCCACTGCGCCGTCAATATGTCCTTGGTGGGTGATATTAAATCAACCCTGGCGGCCTTGCTGCCGCAGTTAACGGCCAAAACTGGCCGACACCATCTGGATCAGGCGCTGGAACATTATCGTGAAACTCGCCGCGACCTGGACGCGTTAGCACAACCGAGCGCGAACAAAGCCATACATCCTCAATATGTGGCCAAGTTAGTCAGCCAGTTGGCAGACGACGACACTATTTTTACCTGCGATGTGGGCACCCCGACGGTCTGGGCGGCGCGTTACCTGGAAATGAACGGTAAACGCCGCCTCATCGGCTCATTTAATCATGGCTCTATGGCCAATGCCATGCCACAGGCATTAGGCGCCCAGGCCGCTTATCCCGGGAGACAAGTGGTGGCGTTGTGTGGCGACGGCGGTTTTACCATGCTTATGGGTGATTTTTTATCCATGGCGCAAATGCATTTACCGGTAAAGATCGTGATTTTTAACAACAGTGTGCTGGGTTTTGTCGCCATGGAAATGAAGGCAGGTGGTTATCTGACCGACGGCACCGATTTACAAAATCCCGATTTCGCGGCCATCGCCCGCGCGTCCGGTATCAAGGGCATCCGGGTGGAGAAATCCGCTGATCTGCCTGCGGCGCTGCAAGAGGCGTTTGCCACTGATGGACCGGTGGTGGTAGATGTGGTCACCGCCAAAGAAGAGCTGGCGATGCCACCGCAAATTAAATTTGAGCAAGCAAAGGGATTCAGTCTTTATATGCTGCGGGCTATTATTAACGGGCGCGGTGATGAAGTGGTCGACTTGGCAAAAACCAACTGGCTGCGTTAATCCGTAATCTATTCCGCCCGGGAAGCCGCGTATTTCGGGTGGAATAATACCTCGGCTACCTTGCCGGACAAATACTGTTATGGAGTAGTCATGATAGATTTACGCAGTGATACCGTCACCCTGCCAAGCGACGACATGCGCCGCTTGATGGCGCAAGCCGAGGTTGGCGACGACGTATATGGCGACGATCCCACCGTGGCAGCATTGGAGGCCGACGGCGCGCGGCTGAGCGCCAAACAGGGGGCGTTATTTTTTCCCAGCGGCACCCAGGCTAACCTGGTGGCCTTGTTAACCCACTGCCAGCGTGGCGAAGAGTACATCGTTGGCCAGCAGGCACATAACTACCGCTTTGAGGCAGGCGGTGCGGCGGTACTGGGCAGCATACAGCCGCAGCCGTTGGAAGCAGATGAAGATGGCACCCTGTCGCTGGATAAAGTGGCCGCGGCGATAAAACCAGACGATTTCCATTTTGCCCGCACTCGCCTGCTATGCCTGGAAAATACGCATAATGGCAAAGTATTGCCGTTAGATTATCTGCGCCAGGCGTTTCAATTTACCCGCGAACGCGGTCTGGCTCTGCATATCGACGGTGCGCGGGTGTTTAACGCGGCGGTGGCGCTGAACGTGCCACTGAGCGAAATTAGCCAGTACTGCGATACGTTGACCATTTGTTTGTCCAAAGGTCTGGGGGCGCCGGTAGGATCACTGCTGTGTGGCGACGCCGCCTATCTACACCAGGCCAAGCGTTGGCGCAAGATGGTGGGTGGCGGTATGCGTCAATCCGGTATCCTGGCGGCGGCAGGGCGCTATGCGTTGGAACATAACGTGCAGCGGCTACGTGAGGATCATGACAATGCGGCCTGGCTGGAACAGCAGTTGGTAACACTGGGCGTCGAGATCATGGCGCCGGGAGCACAAACCAATATGCTGTTTATCCGCCAGCCAGTGGAGTTGGCCGCCAAACTGGGCCCCTGGATGCGTCAGCATGATATTGTCATTTCATCTGGCACCGTAACCCGCCTGGCGACCCATCTCAACGTCAGCCGCGCCGATTTGGAAAAGGTCGTGACGTGCTGGCGCGAGTTTTTGCAACATCATGCACAGCTAGTCGCCGCGCCCCTTACCAGCGTCTATTTCCAGTAACGCATCAAGAATCGCTTCGGTTTCCGCGTCCGGCAGGCCGCGGAAATCCCTGGGGCGAAAATGCATTTGGAACGCCGCCACCGCTTGGTGTTGCAACGCTTCAGATAGCGGTCCCGAGGTATCATAACCATAGCGCGCCATGCGCTTGAGAATCCCATCCATCGGCACCCACTGCCCGCATTGCCTAACCCCAAGATAATACGCCACCCGCTGCTTATCCGGCCACACCCCAACCCCGGCCTCAGCCAACCGTTGCCAGGGAAATAACGGGCCAGGATCCTGTTTACGACGCCAGGCGATGTCACTGTGCCCGACCACATTGCCCGGAGTAATGTGGTGGCGGGCGATAATATCCTTAGACAAGGCGATTAACAGGGAAATTTGCGCCGGTGGATAAGGCGCGGCGTGAAACCCCGTTAAGCGGCGCCGATAACCGGCGTTTTCAATTTCAATCCCAATCGATGTATCGTTAATATGGTCCCTGCCGCGCCAATGACTCTCCCCTGCATGCCAGGCCCGCCGCGACTCGTCCACCAGGCGCAGCACGGTAGGAACGCCGTGGCGATCCGCCGCCAGTGGGATCAGATAGTGGGCGCTAACCTGTTCGGCAGTGAGCGTATTCAATGAGGAGACAAAATCTTCTGCGGTATAGTGGATTACCAAAACCTGGATCCGTTCATCGGCACCAATAGCCCGGTGCGAACTGTCGATACGCAAGGCCAATGGCGATGGTGGCGCATTCACCCGTTGGCAACCCGTCATGGCTAACAACAGTAGGCATAACAGACAATTGATCGTTGCTATCGCCCCTCGTCTGCCCATGGTAGCGGGTGTAAAGCCATCCATGATCCTGTCCATTGTCACTTTTCGCCAACCTGCTTTTAAAGAGTTAAGCATTGTGCCTTTAACAAGCGTGACAAACAACATCCCCACGCCATGACGATCTTTAACCACCACCCGCGCTTTTGCACAAAAATCAATCGATGAATAGGGTATGCCAAAAATAATTCGTGTTGCAATAAGCCAGCAATACCGCGATAAATCTGTCTGAAACAGCGGTGAACACGAGCTGTGCAGCCACATTGGGGTGAGGTCCAAGGCAAGGACGAGTATGGCCAATGCGGATGCAATGTGCAGTCTGGCGGGTATAACGGTTTTTTGTTTAGGTTTCGCTTAGTTACACTGTAAGATAATATATTTTTTAATTTAACAAAGAGTTAATAATGCCAGGTTTTGGAATGGACTACTTGCACCACTTAATTATATCTAATCCGCAACATTCATTAATCACTCAACGTGAAACAACCTTTTGTCTCAACGAGCAGATGTTAAGTGCGGTAAATAATGTCACCTTGCAGATCAGAAACCACGTTGCAAATGATATCCCTAATATCATCGGTGATACCGTGACCACGGTTAAAGATACTTGCACAAAGATGAACCGGTTTGATGACATCGCAACATTTTATAATGTAAAAGCGAAACCTGTCGTTAAAAATACGCTGTCCCGTCTGGTTGCACAATGTAAGCGGGTGTTGAATACGGGGGTAGATTTTCTTTCTAAAGCACCAGCATATGCTACAAACCTATACAATGCTCTTAGTTTCAATAGTAATGTAAAACAAAAAAATCAAAATCAGCATGGCAAAACCAATAATACTGAAGAGGTTAAAGCGGTTACGCCTAATGATATTAATGAAATTTGTGATACAATTAATTCATCATTTTCTACTCCATCAGATTTTGCTGCGTGGGCAGCAGAAGAGGTTGAAACCAATATAGGCCGCGCGATAAATATGGAATTTGATGCACTGTTTCCAAACATCAAAAACCTATTATCATTAACCAACACACCCCCCCAGAGAATAAACGATAGTTTTCTAAAAGACGCATTGGTAAACGATTTTGCAAAAAACGCATCTATTCTCAAGGATCAACCTAAACCTAAAAATGGGTTTAGCGTGTTAGCCAATTCGAATATTTCTCAATTAGCTTTCAGCCATTTACTCCAGACGCATGGCAATAAAAACAAAACCGTTGCAGAAAAAGCCGTCAATTGGCAGGCTATCATCACTGTATATAGCCGGCTTTTCCCTAATAAACCCCCGTTGGACAGTATCCGTAATGCCACTCATCAGTATCTTGAGCGACTCACGCCAGAACAGATTAATCATGCCATTACACGGTTAAACGATGAGCAGGGAAAGCACCATGAACCCACGAGCGAAGAACCGGCACGTCATTAGGCGGTCGGCGACTTAATTGAAAGCGCGGACTCGCGTTGACTACCCCACACGGCGCAGCGTGACTTCTGCGCCGGTTAGACTTATCCCACCATCGCCATCACCATCGCCATCGCCATCGCCATCGCCATCGCCACGCAACCTAGCCAAACGTATCACCGGCACACAACTCGCTGATATCCAACTATACTTCAATGATAATCACCACTGGCGCATCAGTGCCCCCCGCTTAACTCAAACCAGAAAGGTTAATAATGAAAACAACGCTCTATACCCTATTGCCGCTGGCGCTGTTGCTATCGGCCTGTACTACCCCGGTTGAACCGGCGTTAAAGGATATTGGCACCCGTAATGGGCCTTGTGTTGAGGGCGGCCCGGATACGGTGGCACAGCGCTTTTATGACCTGCGTATCGATCAGCATGCCCAAGGTAAACCAGACACCGCGCAGTTGGAGCAATATCGGCCGTATCTGAGCGCAAGGTTGTTCAATGACCTGGCTAACGATCGAGCCGCACGCAATAAACTGGCCAAACTGCCAAACTGGGATATTTTCAGCGGTCAAGCAACCGCGCCAACCGATGCCCGGGTACATAGTGCTTCACGCATCTTAAACACCGATGCGAGAAACATACCGTTGCGTGTTGACCTTACTCGCGACCAGGGCAAGGGCGGCCAGTCCATGCAATGGCAGGATGAGGTATTAATGATCCGTGAGGGACGCTGTTGGGTATTGGACGACGTGCGTTATCTTGGTAACCCACCCACGGCACCGACCGGCACCCTTAGCCAAGCGCTGGAACCCCGGTAGGCTACGCTACAGATCACCAGCCCGATCGGCGCTGACCCAACCTGCGGTTTACTTAATCATTACCATACCGGCCATGCTACTGCGCCCCGACCGCAGTAGCGTGCGTAACCCGTAGACTCACGGGCCGGTATAGCGTGTTTAATACACTACGGAGCACGGATAGCCGATGAAGGTCCGATTAATGACTTTTTGTGCTGTTCATGGTAGAGTTACGCCCCTAAATGTAATTTTTAATCACGACAGATTGCATCGATCGGCTCTCGACGTTAACATCTGCCGCCTCAATGGTTATTCAGTTTCTTCGCATGAGTATTCAACTAGATCACATCGACTGTTTTTATGGTGCTTATCAAGCGCTATTTGATATCACCCTTAACTGCCCAGCGGGAGAAACGTTGGTGCTGCTTGGCCCCAGCGGCGCGGGCAAAAGTTCTCTACTGCGGGTGCTGAATCTGTTGGAGATGCCCCGCGCCGGTCAATTGACGATTGCGGGCAATCACTATGATTTCAAGCAGACCCCAGGAGAGAAAGCGATCCGCGAGCTGCGGCAAAACGTCGGCATGGTATTCCAACAATATAATCTGTGGCCCCATTTAACCGTACGACAAAATCTCATCGAGGCGCCGTGCAAGGTACTCTCCCTGTCGCGTCAGGTGGCTAATGCCCGTGCGGATAAATTATTGGAGCGTCTTCGTTTGACCGATTTTGCCGATCGTTTTCCACTGCATTTGTCCGGTGGACAGCAGCAACGCGTGGCCATCGCCAGAGCACTGATGATGGAACCCCAAGTATTGCTGTTCGATGAACCTACTGCGGCGCTGGATCCGGAAATTACTGCGCAAATCGTCAGCATCATTCACGAACTGGCGCAAACTGGCATCACACAAGTGATCGTGACACATGAGGTTGAGGTAGCGCGAAAGACTGCCAGTCACATTGTCTATATGGAAAACGGCCACATTGTCGAACAGGGCGATGCTTCGCATTTCGCCCAGCCTCGCACTGAGGCCTTTGCTCACTACTTGTCGCATTAATATTTGGAAAAAATAATGAAAAAAATGATTATTGCCGCCATTCTGGCGGGTGTTACGGCGTCGGCCGGGGCGGCTGAGACGATTCGTTTCGCCACGGAAGCATCCTACGCCCCCTTTGAATTCGTCGATGCCAATAATAAAATCCAAGGATTTGATATCGATTTGGCCAACGCTCTGTGTAAACAGATGCAGGCGCAGTGTACCTTTACCAACCAGGCCTTTGATAGTCTGATCCCCAGCCTGAAGTTCCGTCGTTTCGATGCGGTAATTTCCGGTATGGATATCACCCCCGAACGGTTAAAGCAGGTGTCTTTTAGCCAGCCGTATTACGAAAACTCAGCAATATTTGTCGCGCAAAAAGGTCAGTTTACCGATATTGCTTCGTTAAAAAACAAACGCGTCGGCATGCAAAACGGTTCAACCCATCAAAAATTTCTGATGGACAAACATCCAGAAATTACCGCGGTGCCCTATGACAGTTATCAGAATGCTATTCTGGATTTGAAAAACGGCCGATTGGACGCCGTCTTTGGCGATACTGCAGTGGTAAATGAATGGCTCAAGAAAGATGCCGATCTGGCCACCGTGGGCACCAAAATTACCGACAAGGCTTATTTTGGTACGGGGTTGGGTATTGCCATGCGTCTTGACAATACCGCACTGGCGGAAAAATTTAATACCGCGCTCGATAGCGTGCGCAAAGATGGCACCTACCAGGCGATTTATCAAAAATGGTTCAAGCAGTAATCACCTTACATGAATGAATTTCAACCCATAGCCAGCGCCGCCGGCACCACCCTCGCGCTGGCATTATGTTCTCTGGTCGTCGGCCTGCTGCTGGCGATGTGTTTTGCTGCGTGGGAATCCGCCCGCTGGCGTTGGTTTGGGCTATTGGGGACCTGCATGGTCACGCTGCTGCGTGGCCTGCCGGAGATCCTGGTGGTGTTGTTGATCTACTTCGGCGCCTCGCAATTGCTCGTTTCGCTTGCAGATGGTTTCACGCTCAATCTCTTTGTGCTGCAGATTCCGGTGCGCTTGCCAGCAGATAATATCAACTTCAGCCCATTTTTCTGTGGGGTTATCGCGCTGGCGCTGCTTTACGCCGCCTATGCTTCACAGACGTTGCGCGGCGCGCTAAAGGCTATTTCTCAGGGACAATGGGAATCAGGCCAGGCGTTGGGCATGAAAAAAAGCGTGATTTTCTTTCGCCTGGTCATGCCGCAAATGTGGCGCCATGCCTTACCCGGATTAGGTAACCAATGGCTGGTGCTGTTAAAAGACACCGCGTTGGTTTCTTTAATTAGCGTAAACGATTTGATGTTGCAAACCAAAAGCATCGTCAGTTTTACCCAGCAACCCTTTACCTGGTATTTAATCGCGGCAGCCGTCTATCTGGTGATCACGCTGTTGAGCCAAATCGTGCTGCGCGCGTTCGAACGCCGATCGACCCGTTTTGAAACAAGGGCCTCCTGATGCTGGCTTACCTGCCCGAATTAATCAAAGGCTTGCCGACCAGCCTGACGCTGACACTATGCGCTATTATTATCGCATTGCTGCTGGCGCTGTTGTTTACGCTGGTTATCAGCCTGAAAACCCCCGTTCTGACACCACTCATTAAAATCTATATCACGATATTCACCGGTACGCCGCTGCTGGTACAGATTTTTTTGATTTACTACGGGCCGGGACAATTTGCCTCGCTGCGCGCCATTCCCTGGCTGTGGCAACTGGTCTCCCAGCCTTGGCTGTGTGCCATGGTGGCGCTGGCACTAAACAGCGCCGCGTATACGACCCAACTGTTCACCGGGGCTATGCGAGCCATTCCCACCGGCCAATGGCAAGCCTGTTCCGCCCTGGGAATGTCGCGGATGCAATCGTTGCGCATATTGATGCCGTTTGCCATTAAACGGGCCTTGTCGTCCTATTCCAACGAGGTTGTATTGGTGTTTAAAAGCACCTCACTGGCTTATACCATCACCCTGATGGATATTATGGGTCATGGCCAGCTGATTTACGGGCGCACTTATGATGTGATGGTGTTCGGTGCCGCTGGTGTGATTTATCTCTGCGTCAATGGCGCGTTAACCCTACTGATGCGGCTGGTGGAGTACCGTGCATTGCGTTTCGAACGGCGCAACTGACGCGGCGCGTTTAAGCAACACCAGCGTCTCGTAATGGGCCGTGTGGGGAAACATATCAAACAGCTGAGCCTTGAGGATGTCATAACCGGACAACGCCTGTAGATCTTTGGCCAGGCTTTCCCCTTGGCAACTGGAGTACAGGATATACGGCGGTGCCATCTGATTAAGGTAATTGCATAATTCCTGACCAATACCGCGCCGCGGCGGATTGACCAACACCAAATCGGGCAAATCCGCACCCTGCCGGGCAAACTGGGTTGAATCCAGCGCGGCAAATGTCACGTGGCGCAAACCAAGCTGCTGCGCCGACTGCCGCGCGCTGGCAATCGCTTCAGGGCTGATTTCAATGCCGGTCAGCCGGGTGTCGGCGGAGGCGCAATGCAAACCAAAGCCACCGACCCCACAGAACAGATCCCATAGGCTGTCAATGTGAAGCATACCGACCCATTGGCGCGCGGCGGCGTATAACCGGGCAGCGATGGCGGGATTGGTTTGAAAAAAACCGCGCGGACGAATAAATAACGGCACATCATTCAAGCGCTCTTCCAACGCCGTTTGCTCAGTCAGGATAATCTCAGTTTCGCCTTCCAGAATGGCCATGTGTACCGGTTGAATATTTGCCGATATCACTTTCAGCAATGGCAATTGTGACTGCAACCAAGGCAACGCGGCGCGCAGTTGCGCCAGCTTGGTTGAGGAGCGCAGCACGAAACGCAGCATCATGCCGCCGTCAAAATCACTGGCGGTCAATAACAGGAACTTTAATTCACCGCGCCGACGAGCCACATCGTAGGGGGTTAACCCAGCGCGACCGATAAACGACTTCAACAGGTGAAAGACCGGCACAAAGCTGCTGGGATAAAGTGGACAGCGACACAGATCCAGCGGCTGCCCTGCCGCAGACGTAATACCGAGGATTGGGCGCTCGACGCTGCCTCCGACCACCATTTTGGCTTTATTGCGAAACGCTTGCGTGACACAACCTACCGGCGCTAGCCACTCACCAACCGGCTGGAAAGACAGCAACTGCGTGATGGCAGCCTGCTTGTCCGCTAATTGTTGGGGGTAAGGACGATCAAGCCATTGGCACGACCGACAACGGCCAGTGCTAAATAATTCGCAATGCATAAAGACCAGTGCCAGCAGAACGGGCGCGCATTGTACCATTGACGGCCGGAGGAATCACCGGCCACGTTTAAAAAACCGTCGGCTGCGGGGGGAAAGGAATAACAGAAACATCACCACAACATCGGGGGATTTGTGCAACAACAATTGCCCCATAATCTCAGCAACATTGTCACCGGGGCGTTAACCGGCATACGTACCCGAACTGCGCTCGCGCTTCTGATAATCCCCAACATGTGGTATTGCTTCCCGCAATTATGCTCGACATCAAAGGCTAGCAGATGCAGGGAAATTCAGCCACGTGCTGCCCGCTGGCGATCCCGCAGGCGTTGTTTTTCCGCCCTGGACATCAGCCACCAGGCGATCAGACCAATCAGGCCAACCACCCCAAGAATAATGGTCGCCAAGGCGTTGATTTCCGGATTAACACCCATCCTGACGCTCGAGAATACCAGCATCGGTAGTGTGGTAGCCCCGGGGCCGGCAACAAAACTGGCTATCACCAAATCATCCAGGGACAGGGTAAACGCCAGCAGCCAACCCGACACAATCGCTGGCGCAATCATCGGCAACGTGATAATAAAAAAGACTTTAATTGGCGTGGCGCCGAGATCCAGCGCGGCCTCCTCAATCGACTCATCAAGTTCGCGCAGCCGAGAATTCACCACCACGGCCACATAGGCCATGCAAAAGGTCACGTGCGCCAGCCAAATGGTAAACATTCCCCGCTCTGCCGGCCAGCCAATGGCATGGCCTAACGCCACAAACAACAGCAACAACGACAGGCCAGTTATCACATCCGGCATCACCAGGGGCGCAGTGAGCATAAAAGCAAAGCCATTGGCACCGCGAAAACGGCCAAAACGCACGATCACCACCGCTGCCAGGGTACCGAGAATCGCCGCCATGGTGGCGGTGGCGGCCGCCAGGGTTAGGCTCAGGGAAACCGCGCTCAGCATCGCGTCATCGTTTAACAGTACCCCATACCAACGGGTAGACCAGCCGGCCCATACCGTGACCAATTTGGAGCTGTTAAATGAATAGATCACCAACATCAGCATCGGGGCATACAAAAATGTAAACCCCACGATCAAAATAACAATACGCCAGGGAGATCGGACCACAGGTAAGGTGTTCATGCATGATCTCCCATCGTCCTGTTTTGATGTTTGTGGAACCACATGATCGGTGCTATCAGCAACAATAGCATCACTACCGCCACTGCAGACGCCACCGGCCAATCCCGATTGTTAAAAAATTCCTGCCATAAAATTCGGCCAATCATAATACTATCCGGCCCACCCAGCAGTTCGGGTATGACGTACTCCCCTACCGCCGGAATAAACACCAGCATCGAGCCGGCGATAATGCCGCCTTTGGTCAACGGCATAATAACCTTAAAAAAGGTTTTTAATGGTGGGGCACCTAAATCCAGTGAGGCTTCCACCAGAGAATAATCCAAACGGGTTAATGCGGTATAAATGGGCAAAATCATAAACGGTAAATACGCATAAACCACGCCAATATAGACCGCCAAATTGGTATGCAATATCACCAGGGGATGGTCAATCACGCCAAGCCATAGCAAAAAGTTATTTAATACCCCATTATTTTTCAGAATACCCATCCAGGCATAAACTCGAATGAGAAATGAGGTCCAGGAAGGCAGAATAACCAGCAACAACAGAATATTACGGGTAGAGGTTTTACTGTGCGCCACCGCCCAGGCCATGGGATAACCGATCAGCAGACAACAAAACGTCGATACCGCCGCCACCTGCAATGACTGGAAAAAAGCCTCGATATACAGCGGATCATCCAGTAACTGGGAAAAATTGGCCAAATTCAGGGAAATTTCCAGCTTACCATCCATCCAGCTGACCAGATCGGTGTACGGCGGGATCGCCCTGGCCATCTCCGCTAGGCTGATTTTAAACACAATCAGGAACGGCAGCATAAACAGCAAAAGCAGCCACAGGTACGGCATAAAAATTACCGCTTTGCGCCCGTGGCGCATTTGCAGCCGGGTTAACCAGCTCGGGGACACCACTGACCCGGTTGCCGGCAAGGATGGAACCTTTTGATCCACCTCAGACATAATGCTTCTCCACCTTATACCGTCAAAACAATGCAACTATCCGCATCCCAGCACAGACGGACTTCGTCCCCCCAGGTCGGCGAGCCTTTACGATACCGGTGAGCATTTTGTAACTGGGCGCTGATGGTCTGGCCGCTGCTTAATAGGACGTGGTAAATCGACAAATCGCCTAAATAGGCAATATTCACCACTTCACCAATGGCAAAATTGCACCCATTGGCGGGCACTTCATCGCACAGCATAATTTTTTCCGGCCGTAGCGCGATATGCACCGGCACGCCATCCACTACCGACACGTCAGTACTCACCTGCAGCGGATGAACCAGCGCCGGGCTTTGGATGATGAGTGCCTCATCCTGCCGTTCTTTCAACACGCCTTCAAACATATTTACCGAACCGATAAACTCGGCGCTGAAACAGCTATTAGGGTGCTCATAAATATCTTCAGGTTCACCGATCTGCACAAATTTACCACGATTCATGATGGCAATGCGTCCGGCCATGGTCATGGCCTCTTCCTGATCATGAGTAACCATGACACAGGTCACGCCAACCCGTTCCAGAATATCCACCACTTCAAGCTGCATACGATCGCGCAGCTTTTTATCCAGTGCCCCCATCGGCTCGTCCAGCAGCAATAGTTTGGGCCGTTTAGCCAAACTGCGCGCCAATGCCACCCGCTGCCGTTGACCACCGGAGAGTTGATGGGGCTTGCGCGCGGCAAACTCCTGCATATGGACCATCGCCAGCATCTCTTCCACCCGCTGCTTGATTTCGGCACGTGGCAATTTATCCTGCTTGAGGCCGAAAGCAATATTCTGCTCCACCGTCATATGGGGGAACAGCGCATAGGACTGAAACATCATGTTTATCGGCCGTTGATACGGCGGCATATGCGATAAATCCTGCCCATCAAGTACAATCTGCCCGTGGGTGGGTTGTTCAAATCCAGCCAACATCCGTAATAACGTGGATTTACCGCAGCCGGACGCGCCTAATAACGCAAACATTTCCCCTTTATAAATCGTTAGGCTGACATCATCCACCGCCGATTGACCGTCAAAGGTTTTGGTCAAATTGCGGATTTCCAGCAATGGCGTTACCATTTTCTGGGTTTTGGGCTGAGGACGGGGTATAGCTTCGTTCACTGACATCACTCTCCGAAACATAGGCGACGACGCTCCCGCATACGGTTGTCGCCGCCAAAATGGCATAACAGGCAGCACACAGCCGCCTGTTGGTCAGGATAACATTCAGCCTAGGACAGGTGATTATTTGCCGGTTTTCACTTTGGTCCAGGCTCGTGTGATCACACGGTCTATTTTAGGCGACTGAACCTTTAGGGTGAACAGTTTAGCGCGTACCTCAGCCGGGGGATAAATTCCCGGGTTATTACGTACCACCTCGTTGACCAGCGGCGTCGAGGTTTTATTACCATTGGCATAGAAGATGTGATTACTGATCTGAGCAATAACCTTCGGATCGAGTAAATAGTTAATGAACTGATAGGCCTCATCGGTGTTTTTAGCATCGGCGGGGATGGCCAGTACATCAAAAAACGCCAAAGCACCTTCCTTTGGAATACTGTAGGCGATATTCACACCATTTTTGGCTTCCTTGGCACGATTTGCCGCCTGCATCACATCCCCCGCCCAGCCTATGGCCACACAAATATCACCATTCGCCAAGTCATTAATATATTGAGACGAATGAAAATAACGAATACTGGGGCGCAGTTTTAACAATAAGTCAGTGGCAGCGCCGGTATAGTCATCAGCATGGGTGCTATTGGGGTCTTTGCCCTGATAGTTGAGCACAGTGGCGAAGATTTCCGCTGGCGCGTCCAGGAAGGCAACACCGCAACTTTTAAGTTTCGCCAGATTCTCCGGTTTCAACACCAGGTCCCAACTATTAACCGGCGCGTCCTTACCCAAGATGGCCTTCACTTTATCGACGTTATAGGCAATGCCGGTCGTGGCCCACATATAAGGGATGGCATATTTATTATCAGGATCATGCTGGCTGATAAGTTTCAGCAATTCAGGATCCAAATTTTTATAGTTGGGCAACTTACTTTTATCCAACGGCTGAAATACCCCGGCGGATAGCTGACGCTCAAGAAAGCTGGCGGAGGGAACTACCACGTCAAAGCCGGTACTGCCCGCCATTAACTTGCCCTCCAGCACTTCGTTGGAGTCAAACACATCGTAAACAACTTTTATGCCGGTCAGTTTTTCAAAATCCGACACCGTATTCGGCGCGATATAATCCGACCAGTTGTACACATGCAGTGTTTTTTGTTCCGCGCCGGTAGCGTAGACGGACGCGGCCATTAGCAGACCAGCAACCACACCCGGCAACCATTTTTTACGTTGGTTGAACATCCGTAGCTTCCTCCAAATCACAGACAATTGACGTTATACCCCACCATTGATGGGGTATAGTTATGCATATCATTATCAATATGCAAAGCATGAATAAAGCGCAGCTTGGCAAGCATAACCGCAGCGGAAGTGTGACGCCAGTGATCGAAAAAAAAATACAGCTTAAATCGATTTTTTATTCATTATAATCGAAAAAAAGTGAGGGTCGGCTGGCCATACACCTGAAGAGTTGCTGGGACATGCAAAACATTAGCATAAAACGGCTGGCCGCCGGTGGATGCTATCACCGGGTGAGTGCAGCGTTAGTGAATAACCGGCTGGGGACTTTTTAGTTCGTCGTGCGGCTCTTCGTCAATGAATAACAAATCATTGGCGCGTGCCTCAAGTATTAACATGGACAGTTGCTCTTCCGCCTGTTGCATGAAATGTCTGAACTGGCCGAATGTGATCCCGACTTCCACACTGATCGCCTGGCAGGCAACCAGTTTGGGTAGGTTATCATCTTGTATGTCGATAAACGCCTTTACGGTCAATGAACTGGCGTTAATCTGACTTAAATCACCCACCAACGCGATAAGCGCAGTGGGACGAACCTCCGCCAACGCGGAAAACAGGACGACATTGTCAACCAGATCGATTTTCGCATCAAAGATACCGTCAAAATTTTGCATATGCGGCAGATGCAGCGCCTGGCAGGAGTCACACTCAAAAAAAGAGAGACTCAGTTTTTCCAACCAGCGTCTAAGGATGTCCAGATCCGGGACAACAAGTGAATCCATTAGCCAACCTCGTCAATATGAACTGCGAAACGGGGGCATAGCTTACGGAATAATACTCTGCGACGCCATGGACAAACGCAGGAAATTATTTCGCCAACCCGGGCCAGACGGACAATGGCACCATTGCGCCCACCGTCAGTAGCCCGGGTATCTTTATCATCGTGTTGATTTGTAATGATTAGCCAACGACCAAGATCGAAATAACCTTATTCACTGGCCCCCATCAGGGCAAAGTCTGAAAATGTCCTCCGCTGAGCCGAGACAGACCTATTGGCTGTTACCGGGGGTATATTGCTCGATATACCTTATCATCAAACCGGCAATATCGATGCCGGTGGCGGTTTCAACTCCCTCAAATCCCGGTGAAGCGTTAACCTCCATAACCAAAGGACCGCGCCGTGCACGCAGGATATCTACGCCGGCGATATGCAGCCCTAGCGTGGCGGCAGCTTTTATCGCCACTTCCCGCTCCTGGGGAGTAATGGTGATATTGTGCGCGGAACCACCCCGATGCAAATTAGAACGAAAATCGCCCGGTTGAGCCTGGCGTTCGATCGCCGCCACCACCCGGTCACCGACCACCATGCATCGAATATCACAGCCTTTAGCCTCCTGGATATATTCCTGCACCAAAAATTGGGCCTTTAATCCACGAAAGGCATCAATGACACTGTTCGCCGCCTGAGTTGTTTCAGCCAGCACCACACCAATACCCTGGGTGCCCTCCACCAGTTTCACCACCAGCGGCGCCCCACCCACCATGGCAATAAGGTCACCGGTTTCGTCGGGAGAATCGGCAAAACCGGTCACCGGCAGATCTATGCCGGCTTTGGCCAATAGCTGAAGCGAATGCAGCTTGTCGCGAGCGCGGGCAATAGCGGTAGCATCGTTAAGGACAAAACTACCCAACATTTCAAACTGCCGCAATACCGCCGTACCGTAAAACGTTATTGCAGTGCCAATGCGCGGGATAACCGCGTCATACGCGCAAAGCCGCTTGCCCCGATAATGAATAGAGGGCGAATCACAATTAATGTTCATATAGCAGGAAAGCGGATCGATGATATCCACGCTATGATGCCGGGCTAAAGCAGCTTCCCGTAATCGCCTGCATGAGAACAACGAGCCGTCTCGCGATAAAATAGCTATTTTCACGCCTTACCCTGATTGGTGATAGAAAGCATAGACATAATAATCCGTCCGCTCATCAGCGGTCGAGCAAAGTTTATCACCCATGCGTCGGTCATCGTTTACCCCCCCTTTGCTGCGAGATAGGTCTTGGGCATCGGACTGAAAGGTAATTTCTGCTTTTTTTTGACGCAGCTCACAGGCATAGTAAACATCAGACAAATGCTATACTACGTGTAATATTTTTTACATCGTCATTTCATCGAGTTAGAGGAGTAGATATGTTAGCCGTGATTTTCGGACGTCCTGGTTGTCCTTATTGTGTACGTGCCAAAGAATTAGCGGAAAAATTGTCTCAAGAGCGAGATGACTTCTCATTCCGGTATATTGACATCCATGCGGAAGGTATCTCAAAAGCGGATTTGTCAAAAACCGTGGGTAAACCCGTGGAAACTGTGCCGCAAATTTTTATCGATAAACTGCATATTGGTGGGTGTACAGAATTTGAAGCCTATGCCAAGAAAAACCTCAGCCTGTACCAGCACTAAAACCGCAACGGTGTGATCGCATACGTCTGGTGGCCTTGCTATTTTAGTGATGTCACCCGGCGACTCAACGTAACACCAAGACAGTGGTCTAGCGCAGCGACGGTTTGGCCACAGCACAGAAAAAATACCCCGCCAGCGCACCGCAGGCACACCAGAAAAGCGCACTTAGCAGATAGGTTACCTGAAACCATAAAGTGATGGGCGGACAGCGTCCAAGGTAAAACAATGCCAGGCAAAGAGGTGTTACCAGCAGTGCACCTAACAGTGGCATGGCGATTTTATGAGTGTGGGACAATAGACTACCCACCATGCCGGGCAATAGAAATAACAGCAATCCCAGCGAAGCGCCATGACTGGGCTCATCCGTCAGCACCAAACCGCTCTCCTGGCTGGCAAAAACGACGGTAAACAGTATAGCGCTACTTATGCTTCCCACTCTGCGTAGGTAAACCGCCATACTCCCCTCCCATAATGACCAAAGTGTTCAAACCTTTGTGACAAAAATTCACCTTATCCCCTAATGTTGCGGCAAAGGGATAATCCCATCCCGTCGGCATTACCGGCAATCAGCAGGACGGAAACGCCATTTTTCGCTGTCCTTCTTTTTTCCGGAAAATAACAGCCAATACAAAACAGTCAATATCGTCCAACTAAAGACTCGAAATACATAGTGAAAGAGTCTACTATTTTTCGTCAATAAATGTACGACATAAATTCATATTTTTCAAATAGTTGAAGGTAACAACAACGTTATAAACAGTGAATGTTAAGGTGGCCAGTTTGTTAAACATGAATGCGGTTTTGTTATTGATTATGCAAGGCCAATCACATTACGGCACGGTGAAAATATCCAGAGATATTCTCAAGGTGGTCATTCAAATAGGGTTTTAACCCGTTTGTTTCATTTTCTAGCTCACGGAAGAAAACACCGTATCGCCCACGTTCCCCGCAGTGGATAGCCCATTGCTTCAAGCTAGACTAAGAATTTTTCAGTTTTTCCTTACAACAAACAGAAGATTAGCATTTAGCCAGTTGCATTAGTTTTATTCATGTTTTCCGAGATTAAGACCAATGATTTTATTGAGATAACAGATTATTATGTTTGTATTCAATGACTAAAATACACAAGAAAAACGACGTGGAGCAACCACGCCATCAGGTTTGACGCACTATTTTAATCAAAGCGACAACAAATATTATTTTTTTTTACCCTGAAGAAGAACTTTCCTTTATCCCTACAGTCTGATGTAGTGCCACTGCTTTTCTTTGATGTCCCCAAATTGAGGAGCCCGATCGTCCCGCCTTTTAGGTTCAAGACTTTCGGGTTTTTTATTGTCCACATTTTGCCATTTACCCACACTACAGCCCACAGATTACGGCTAAAGACAAAAAAAAGTGCATGCACCAATCCTGTAACAGCGTTAATAATCACGTGTAAAATAATTCATTAAAAACTCATGAAAATATTTGCGCTTACAGTTCACACTTAATATAAAATTAATAATTACTCTTCCTCAGTACCATAATACACCTCGCACCTATTCACCTTGATTAATGATATTACTAACACACCATTTTTCATAAAAGATAACTACAACTGAATTTCATCCAAAAAATTCATACCCATATTCCATTAACAGTTAAGTGTTACTTGTTCTCATATTATCTTTCTTTACACAAAAATAAACGATTTAGGTCAAAAAATGAAAAATTGGCACATGAATATTCTTGAAAAATTCTATATCATTCCCGGCTGTCATCCTTTACGCATTGTCTTGATATAAATTAAGGCTATTATTTTTAATGATATTAATATAATAAAGCGGCAGATTTTTGGTGAAGTAGACGTACTTTAACCCGTGTCGTTTTATGTTGGGAGATACAATGGATATGCCACAAGCAACCCTAGCCGAACGCGCGACATCATCGTCATGGCGCAAAACCGATTCTGTCTGGCTGCTGGGACTCTATGGCACCGCCATCGGTGCTGGAGTATTATTTTTACCGATCAACGCGGGTATCGGCGGTGCACTGCCGTTACTCGTGATGGCGCTACTCGCCTTTCCCATGACTTTTTTCTCCCATCGGGCGTTATGCCGTTTTGTTTTGTCCGGCAATGACAACTGCCGTGATATTACCGATGTGGTGAAACAGCATTTCGGTCCCGGGGCAGGCAACATACTTACTTTTCTCTATTTTTTTGCCATCTACCCCATTTTATTAGTCTACGGCGTTGCCATTACCAACACCGTCGACAGCTTTATTACTCACCAACTCCATCAAACCGCGCCACCACGAGCGCTATTGGCGCTGTTATTAATCCTCGGACTGATGGGCATTATCCGGTTGGGAAAAGAGATCATCGTCAGGGTCATGAGCGTCCTGGTATTTCCTTTCGTAGCGATACTGATGTTTCTCGCAATATATTTAATTCCCTTCTGGAGTACAGATATATTCCAACAGCCCCTAACACCCGCTGCAACAAAAAATGGTAGTTTGGTCAATACCCTGTGGCTGGCCATACCGGTGCTAGTATTTTCATTTAATCATTCCCCTATCATCTCCGCTTTTGCCATGTCGAAAAGGGCCGAAGATGGGGAGAACGCAGAAAAAAAATGTTCGCGAATCCTGTTAGTCAGCAATATGCTGATGGTGCTGACCGTGATGTTTTTTGTTTTTAGCTGTGTGCTTAGCCTGTCACCAGAGAATCTAGCACATGCCAAGGCGCAAAATATCTCGATTCTTTCACTATTGGCCAATCACTTTAATAACCCCCTTATCGGTTTTTTAGCGCCGCTGGTTGCCTTTATGGCAATAACCAAATCCTTCCTTGGTCACTATTTGGGCGCCAGCGAAGGTTTTATTGGGTTGCTAACCAAAGCGTTGGGCCAGGTGCATAAACCCGTCAGTAACCGCGCGCTACACAGGATCACCGGGATATTTATGCTGGTGTCGACCTGGTTGGTGGCCACCCTCAATCCCAGTATTCTGGGGATAATCGAAACGCTGGGCGGGCCGATTATCGCAATTTTACTGTTTTTGCTGCCGATGTATGCCATTGCACGAGTGCCATCCATGGCCCGGTATCGCGGGACGCTCAGCAACTATTTCGTCTGGATTATCGGGATTGTCGCCCTAGCGGCAATTGTTTATAAAATTCTGCCATAAAGCACGCCGCCAGGCGGCAACGGGGAGTATGACGCGATACCCTAAATAATCCGCGTGGCAGGAAGGCGGCAACGCAGTGAGCGCCCAGGAGCTTACTTATGTAAAAGACTGGGGTGAGCGAGGCAGCCAACGCACCTGCAACGGGGAGTATGACGGGTATCGGGGTTTAACTGCTGAACCAACCATGCACCGTCTGCAGGATCCAATCCCAAATATTGCGGAAAAATCCCCCTTTCTGTACTTCTTCCAGGGCCACCAGCGGCCGCTGTTCAATGACGTTACCATTGAGTTCGAAATTAATCGTGCCAACCACCTGATGCAATGCCAGGGGGGCATTAAGATGTGCTGAATTAAGGGTAAACGATGCTTTCAGGTTTTTCATTTGTCCTTTTGGTAGTGTGATAGAGGCGTCCTGAGCCACGCCGAGATCGACTTCACTGCGATCGCCAAACCACACACGCTGGCGGGTAAAAGGTTTGTCAGCGGGTAACGGCGTTGTTGTTTCAAAAAACCGGAATCCCCAGGTCAGGAGCTTTTCACTTTCACGAAAGCGGACGCTGTCGGTGGGCGCGCCCAATACGACAGAAATCAGCCGCATACCGTTTTCCGTGGCCGACGCCACTAAATTGTGGCCAGCGCCATCGGTATAACCGGTTTTTATGCCGTCGACATCCAGATTGCTGCTCCACAGCAGACGGTTACGGTTAAGCTGCTTGATTTTGTTATAGGTGAATTCTTTCTGCTTGTTCAGGGCATACTCATCCGGCACATCACGGATCAGCGCCTGACTGATAATGGCCATATCTCTGGCGGAACTGTATTGCCCTTCCGCATCCAGGCCGTGTACCGTCAGGAAATGGGTGTTTTTCAGCCCCATGGCATCAGCATATTTGTTCATTAAGCTGACGAATGCATCCTGACTGCCTGCCACATAATCCGCCAATGCGATACTGGCATCGTTACCGGACTGGACCACCACGCCGTTGTTTAAATCAGCCACCGAGACCTGCTCACCTGGCTTTAAGAACATTAGCGAGGAACCGCGTAATACCGGATTGCCGGTGGCCCAGGCATCCTTGCCAATGGTCACCTTATCTTGTTCAGTTATTTTTTTGGCTTTTAAGGCCTGACCAATCACATAACTGGACATGATTTTGGTTAGGCTGGCGGGATCTGAGCGCAGATCAGCATTGGACTCGGCCAATACTTTTCCGCTTTGGTAATCCATCAGGATAAATGCCTTGGCATTGATCTCAGGGGCACCGGGCGCCGTTTCCGCCTGGGCGACGGAGGTGGTAAGTACTATCAGGGCTCCGAAGCCCAGCACCGTAATCTTTTGGGAGAGCGCGTAATTCATCATGACGTTGCCAGAGTATCGATTCAAAAATGGTTACCGTGTGATTCACGATAGAGGTTTGAGTTTCGCAACCCGACATGCTGCCATCAGGTTGTCTGAATCATGTTCCAAGGATCTTGGTGTAGATGAAACCTTGGCGTATATGAAACCGTTGTTTATATGAAACCGTTGTTTATATGAAACCTTGGTTTATATGAAACAACGTTACTTTGCAGCATTGAAAGCAAAGTTTCAGCTTTTTTTATGCTTTATTTCGAATTGCATTACCGTTTACTGCGCCGATCCGCTCGTTGCGCCAACCAATCACCCAAGACCTGCACAATTTGCACCAGGATCACCAAGGCCACCACAGTGATGATCATGACATTAGTTTCATAACGATAATAACCGAAACGGATGGCCAAATCACCGACGCCACCCCCGCCAACGATACCCGCCATAGCGGAATAACCGATCAGGCTGACCAACGTCACCGTCAGCCCACGCAACAACCCGGCCGCCGCCTCCGGCAGCAACACCGTGGCAATGATCCGCATCGGGCTGGCGCCAAAAGCCTCTGCCGCCTCTACAATACCGGGGTCGACCTCACGCAGCGCCCCATCGACCAGACGCGCATAAAAGGCAATGGCAGCAACAGACAACGGTACCGCCGCAGCAATGGGACCAATGGTATTACCCAGTAAAAACTGCGTCAAAGGCAGCAATACCACCAACAGGATCACAAACGGAATCGAACGGATAAGATTCACCAATATGGTGCCCAGCAGATACAGCGCACGATTTTCCCAAAACAGATGGCGATCGGTGACAAAAATGAGTAATCCCAACGGCAATCCACCGATGATAGAAAATAATGCGGCAATACCCACCATTTGGAAGGTCTCGCCGAATGCCGCCAATAAATCAAGCCATAGATCAGCCATGCAGTACCTCCACGCGCGCGGTATTTTTCTGAATATAGTCCACCGCCTTGGCCACGTTGGCCGGTTCACTGGGATGGGTTAACAGCGCGACCAAAATACCCAGTGCGTGGTGGCCGATATACTCGATTTTGCCGTGCAAAATATTCACTGATACGCCATAACGCATGGCCACATCCGACAGTACCGGCTGTTCTGCCGATGCGCCAACGAACAAGATTTTCAGCAACGTGCCGTCCAACTCCTGTAATAAACGCGGTGGGAGTTCAAGATTAAACGTATGGGATACGAGTTGGCGGGTAAATTCATGCTGTGGGGCGGCAAAAATGTCAAACACGTCGCCCTCTTCCACCATTTTACCGCCGGTCATGACGGCCATCCGATCGCAGATCGTTTTGATCACCGTCATTTCATGGGATATCAGCACGATGGTAATGCCCAGACGCTGGTTAATTTCTTTTAACAGAGCCAGAATCGAGGCCGACGTTTCCAAATCTAACGCCGAGGTGGGCTCGTCACACAGCAACACTTCTGGCTGGTTAGCAATGGCGCGGGCAATGCCGACACGCTGTTTTTGGCCCCCGCTGAGCTGTGCGGGAAATGCTGTTGCCTTGTCCGCCAACCCCACCAGCGCCAGGATTTCCGGTACCCGCCGTGCGATGTCTGCGGAGGATTTGCCCGCCGCACGCAGGCTAAACGCCACATTTGCCGCGACGCTTCGGGTATGCATCAAATTAAAATGTTGAAAAATCATGCCAATCTTCTGGCGAGCCTGACGCAAGGCCCCGCCGCTCAGCGACGAGATTGTCACCCCGTTGACCACCACATCACCCACGCTTGGTCGCTGGAGTAAATTAATGGTGCGCAGCAAGGTACTTTTACCGGCCCCGCTGGCCCCGACGATGCCATAAACTTCCCCGCGGTTGATCCGCAGGCTAACGTCATCCACCGCACGGGCACTGAGTTGATTTTCTCTCGGAAAATCAACGCTAATATGGTCTAGCTGAATCATTATCCGCGAACTCCACACTGATATTTGAGCGGAAAAACAACCTGCCGCCCCGAACGGGGGGCAGGAATAACCACGGCCTAGGGTGTAGTCTGCGCGACAACCTGCATCCATTTCGGCTTTTGGAACTGGCTGAACATCGAGGCCGGTTGGTTGATGGCTGCAGCGTAAGCGGGCGATTCCACTGCGGCTTTGATATCTTTGACAAACGGCTTGTCCATATCCTCGCTGCGCACCGCAATCACATTTTTTAAATTTTCATCCAATGTTTCCAAGGCCAGGGCTGAAGAGAGTTTGAGCCCGGCGGCAAAGGCAAAGTTACCATTGACCAACGCGCCGCTGGCGCTATCGAGCGTTCTGGGCAACTGAGCCGCCTCCAACGGTTTAAACACCAGACCACGGGGGTTAAGGGCGATATCCCGTTCAGAGGCTTTGGTGGGATCGATATCCGCCTTGATGGTAATTAAGCCCAGTTTTTGCAAAAAGCGCAGTCCACGCGCCAAATTGGTTGGATCGTTAGATAGCGTAATGATATCGCCTTTTTTTAGCTGATCGATGGCGGTGATTTTATGGGAATAGAACCCCATGCTGGCGGTAGGTACCGCTATCAGTGGCTGGATCTTCAGCCCCTTATCCGCGGCAAACTTTTCCAGATACAACGTATGCTGAAACAGGTTGGCATCGATACTGCCATTGGCCAACGCCACATTTGGCTGCACATAGTCGCTAAATTCACGCACATCGACTTTATAGCCTTTTTTTACCAATTCCGGTTTGATAGCTTGCTTGACCATATCGCCATAAGGCCCCGGCGCAACACCAAAAACAAGGGTCTTGGGATCGCTGCCGGCGTGCGCCCACTGAAGTCCAAAAACCAACAACCCTAGGGTTAACGCTGTGCGGATAGGTGCAATAAATGTCATAACGATATGTGTCCTGTGTAAAAAAATGATCATGCGTGTCAGACTGTGATTAAATCATAAATATCATTGCGATATAGCTTATTCTTAACGAGAACCATTTCTTTTGAACGAAAATATCGTTTTAACCCATCTGATAAAATAAACACGCGTTATTCAATTGAACATTTGGACTATAATTTATCTGTCGGCGTTAAAACGGTGGCGGGTGATGGCGGATATTGATACGTTCGTAAGGGCTGCCATGGGCTCTACCCAGTCCGGCCGTCGTTTAAGCCAACGTCCGACGCTGGTGTTTATGATGGATTACCCAGCTATTTTGAAAAATTGATGCGGAGAAGGTGTAATGCTAACAATTTGGGGCCGTGATAATTCGACCAACGTAAAAAAAGTGCTATGGTGCGCGACGGAACTTAATCTCACATTCAACGCCATACCCGCTGGTGGTCAATATGGTAAAAACCGTGAATCTGCTTACTTGGCGCTCAATCCCAACGGTTTGGTACCATGTATACAAGATGATGAAAACGGCCTGGTATTATGGGAATCCAACACCATTGTGCGGTATTTGGCTGCCCAGTATGGTCAGCACCTCTGGCCATTGACCGATGCGGCGGTATGCGCCAGCGCGGAAAAGTGGATGGATTGGACGTTATCCACACTGGCACCCGCTTTGCAGCCGCTTTTTGTCAGTTTGATCAGAACACCGGTGGAAAAACGCGATAAAAAACTGATAGAAGACTGTATTCAAAAATGCGAAGCACTGTTTGATATCGCAGAAAACGCATTAGAGAAACAGCCCTATTTTTCCGGCACGGCGTTTGGTATTGGCGATATACCTATCGGCTGCTTTGCCTATAATTGGTTTAGCATGGATATTGCGCGAAAACCCCGGCCCCATCTGAAAACCTGGTATGAGGCTATTTGTGCCCGCCCCGCGTTCCAGCAGCGGGTCATGATCCCCTTGAGCTAATGACCAGCACGCGGGAGACACCCCGCCTCCCGCGCTACGTCTTACCATCCTATATCTGCCCAACCTCATCTAACGCAGTACACCGTTACGCGCAGATGAAATAATTCTACATAGCCCTGTGGGTCTGCCCATACACTCACCACGATCTGCCTGCAACTGCGGCGCCACACCCACCCGATATCGTGTTGCGCCAATCCCATTAACGATCGCTGTTTTAGTGCAGTGACAACAGATTTAATGTTGCTATGCCGTAAGTTCACTACCTTATAAAACCCCCTGCCGCTGACCACCGGTAATATTGCCGGTACCCGCCCGGTTGCTGTGTCGCTTCCTTTGTTTTCGGGCTTAAACCCTGGGTACACCGCGAGTTGGTACCTAAATTGATACTGTCTGATAACCCAATAAGTTCGCAAGATAATAAATAATTTTTAATATTAATTGGTTGCATGTTATTAATTTATGCCAATATAAATACATCACTAAATATTCACGATACATTTCACGTTGCCGGTCGGCTGCAAGCAAAAGATGTCGGGATTGATACTTTTACTGCTTCCGGTGCCGGTAAATAGGCTGGTAATAGGTTTATAAGGAATTATCATGCAGTCGTCTACCGCCACACCTGCTTTTCTGGCGCGCCTTCCCTTATTAGGCTTGGCACTTAGCCTGCTGCTTAGCGGCTGCGCGCTTCATCAGCAAAGCGCGTCTATGGACTCCGCACAGCAGCAGCTCGCCGAACAAACTGTAGCTTCCGTGGACTGGATGCAAAAATCAGGGGAGTTTAACGCCTTATCCTATCAAGCCTTTAATACCGCAGAAATGGCGTTTACCCAGGCCAAAACCGTACCGGGACGCCAGAAAGCGGTGGTGGTAGATTTGGACGAAACCATGATCGACAATAGCGCTTACGCCGGTTGGCAAATCAAGCATCACCAGCAATTCAGCGATGCCACCTGGAGTCAATGGACTCATGCACGGCAGGCCAAGGCCCTCCCCGGCGCAGTGGCGTTTTCCCATTATGTCATAGAGCACGGCGGGCGTATTTTCTACGTGTCCAACCGCAACCAGGCGGATTTCGATGCCACCGTGGCTAATCTTAAGGCGCTGGGATTTGCCGACGTCGGTCCCCAGACGGTGTTATTAAAACCCGCTGGCGGCTCCAGTAATAAAACCGAACGTTTTAGCCAAGTGAAAAAGCAAGGCTACCATATTGTTGTATATGCTGGTGATAATCTTAATGATTTTAGCGGTGAGACTTATCATAAACTGAACGCACAGCGACGGGATTTTGTGAATCAACATCACGAAGAGTTTGGCCACAAATATATTGTGCTGCCCAACCCAAGCTATGGAGATTGGCAAGGGGGCATGGCGAGGGATTATGGGCCAGCCAGTGCAGAGAAAAAAGTAAAAATTGGCGAAGACAACATTGATGCATGGGGTGGGCAATAAAGCAGGAGGTGCGCTTGGCATCAGCGGCAGTGGCGATGTTGCTTAGGAGTTCAACTTTGGATCTAGCGCATCCCGCAGTCCGTCCCCCAGCAAATTAAACGCCAGTACGGTCAAAAAAATCGCCATGCTGGGAAAAATAGCGATATGCGGTGCGCTGACCATATCCGCCCGCGCTTGGTTTAACATGGCTCCCCACTCCGGCATCGGTGGTTGGGCACCCAGGCCGAGAAACGACAAACTGGCGGCAGTAATAATTGAGGTGCCGATGCGCATGGTAAAATACACCACAATGGAGGAGAGTGTTCCCGGCAGTATATGGCGCAGCAGAATTGTGCTATCGGACGCGCCAATGCTACGGGCAGATTCAATATAGGTTTGATGCTTTAACACCAGCGTATTGCCACGCACCAGGCGCGCAAACGCCGGAATGCTGAAAACCGCCACGGCGATAATCACATTCGACATGCCACTGCCCAGCACCGCCACCACCGCGATGGCCAGTAAAATACCCGGAAAGGCAAACAGCACGTCGCAGATCCGCATAATCAGCCGATCCCACCAGCCCTCATAATAGCCGGCCAGCAGACCAAACAGCGTGCCTATTACCATACCTAACAGTACCGAAAAAAAACCGGCTGCCAAGGAAATGCGGGTTCCCATCAGAATTCGGCTGAAAATATCACGACCCAAGGCATCTACCCCGAACCAATGGACTCGGGAGGGGCCGTCATTGAGCAGATCATAATCGAAATAATTTTCGGCGTCGAATGGCGTCAGCCAGGGCGCAAACAACGCTACTACGACCAAAACCACCACCACGATCCCGGCAGCAAACGCCAGCGGCTGACGTTTAAAGCGTCGCCAAAACTCGCTCCAGGGTGTGCGGGTATGCTGTAGGCTGAGTAGGGGCATTGCCGCCAGGGCGGCGTTTCGTCGCCACATTTTCATTGCGGGTCCTTACTGATACCGGATAGCGGGATTGATGGCCGCATATAACAAGTCCACTAATAAATTAATCACAATAAATTCCAGAGAAAACAGCAACACTTCGGCCTGAATCACCGGGTAATCGCGCATCTCTACCGAATCCACCAGCAGCCGTCCCAAGCCCGGCCAGTTAAACACCTCTTCCACCACAATGGATCCGCCCAGCAAAAAGCCAAACTGCAGGCCCATCATGGTCACCACCGGGATCATGGCGTTACGTAGCCCATGTTTGCTTATCACCCAGAATTCTCTTACCCCTTTGGCCCGGGCCGTGCGCATATAATCTTCCTGCATCACTTCAACAAACGACGCCCGGGTAAAGCGCGCCATGATCGACGCCACCGCTGCCCCCAGCGTAATCGAGGGTAAGATATAATGCCGCAGACTGTCTGCCCCCACCGTGGGCAACCAGCCGAGTTTGACCGAGAATACCTGCATCAATAACATGCCCAACGCAAACGCGGGAAAGGAAATGCCCGAGACTGCCAACGTCATACATAGGCGATCGGGCCAGCGGTTTCGCCATACCGCCGAGACAACGCCCAGCGCCATGCCAAATATCACCGCCCACAGCATACTGGCGACGGTGAGCCAAAACGTGGGCATAAAGCGTGAGCCGATCTCACTGCTCACCGGTCGCTTCGAGACCAAAGAGTGGCCAAAATCGCCCCGAACGGCGTGGGTGATAAAGTGCAGGAACTGCTCGGGTAACGGTTTATCCAGACCTAAATCCTGTCGCACCAGTGCCACCACCGAGGCGTCGGCGTTCGATCCGGCCACCAGCCTGGCCGGATCACCCGGCAGTAGATGGACAAACAGAAACACCAACACCGCGACGATCATAAGCGTAGGGATCAGGCCTAACAGCCGCTTAATAAAATAATTCAGCATGGCACCGGGTTATTTCATATCGGCATGCACAAAATCAAACGAGCTGTCCGGCATAACATAAAACCCCGTCAGGTTTTTGCTGTGTGCATACAGCATTTTTTCCGTCAGCAGGAACACCCAGGGCGCATCAGCCCAAATTCTGTCCTGCGCATCGGTATACAACCGGGTTTTTTCAGCCCGATCGGTGGTATTGCGCGCATCGGTCAAATCTTTATCCACTTGGGGGTTGCTGTAAAATGCGGTATTGAAAATTGCCGGTGGCGCAGACTGGCTGGCAAACAACGGCGTCAACGCCCAATCCGCCTCGCCGGTGGACGCCGACCAGCCGGTGTAGAACATGCGTACACCGGTATCATGTACCCCTTTTGCCTCTACCTGCGCAGCACGCTGGCCAGCATCCATCGCGGTGACCGTAGCCTTGATGCCGACCTGCGCCAGTTGCTGCTGCGTGAATTGCAGGGCCTTTTGGAAGGTACTGGTATTATGGGATGACCACAGGGTCGTGGTAAAGCCGTTAGGATAACCCGCTTCTTTTAGCAGGGCCTTGGCTTTGGCTGGGTCGTACGGCCAGGGTTTAAATTTTACCGCGTAATCAATACCTGCGGGCAGCGGTCCTTCGGCAGGAATGGCATAACCCGCATAGGCGACCTTGATCAGGGCATCTTTATTGATCGCGTAGTTGATGGCTTGGCGGACCTTGATATTGTCAAACGGCTTCTGAGTGACATTCAGACTGATATAGCGCTGTAAAATCGATGGTGCCGACACCAGGTCCAGTTTGTTGTTTTTTGCCAGTACCGCCGCCTGTTCGTAGGGCACGGGAAAAGCAAAATTGGCTTCACCGGTTTGCAGCATCGCCGCACGGCTATTATTATCGACCACCGGGCGCCAAGTAATAGAGTCAAGTTTGGCCTGGCCCTTTTGCCAATAACCGTCGAAGCGTTTTACTTTGACAAAATCGGTCTGGTTCCAGACGACAAATTCATACGGCCCGGTACCCACCGGATGAAAACCGATCTCCTTACCATACTTTTTCAGCGCCGCTGGCGAAATCATGGCCGCTGCCGGGTGTGCGAGATTATTGATAAACGGCGAGAACGGCGTTTTTAAGGTGATTTTTACCGTGGAGGGATCGAGCACTTCGGTTTTATCAATCATCTTAAACAGATTGTATCGCTTGAGATGATTCTCTGGATTACTGGCGCGGTCCAGGTTGACCTTCACCGCCTCGGCGTTAAAGTCAGTGCCGTCCTGGAACTTGATGCCCTTATGCAGCTTGATGGTATAGGTCAGTCCGTCCGGGCTGGCCTGATAACTTTCTGCTAATACATTGATCTGCTTCATATCCTTATCAAAGCCGAATAACCCTTGATAAAAAGACTTGGCCACCGCTTGGGATAACGTATCGTTGGCGTCATAAGGATCGAGACTGGTAAAATTCGAACCCACGGCGATAACCGCATCCTTGGCAGCCCAAGCTGGCGCGCAAGCCATCGCGCCGGTGACTGCCGCGGCCAGCAGCCAGTGACGTTTTACCTTAACTTTGTTCATAAACTCACCCTCTCAATTAAAACCCCTGTCATTCAATAGGCTCCGCCGATGTGATGGCGGGCAACATAATGCCCTGCCCCAACCTCAACCAATGGGGCAACCCGCGGTTCGTCACCCAGCGCCCGTATAGGGCTGGGCATTTCATCGACCGATATCGCGTGTTCAGTCAGGCGGCGCGTTGGGTCGGGGATCGGTACCGCCGACATCAATTTGCGGGTATAGGGGTGTTGTGGGTTGCCAAGCACCTGGCGCCGTGGCCCGATTTCCACAATTTGTCCCAAATACATCACCGCTACCCGGTGGCTGATCCGCTCCACCACCGCCATATCGTGGGAAATAAATAAAAATGCGATGCCAAATTCGCGCTGCAAATCCAACATTAAATTGATAATCTGCGCCTGAATGGAAACATCCAGCGCTGAAACCGACTCGTCAGCGATCACTACTTTGGGGTTTAACGCCAACGCCCGCGCAATACAGATACGCTGACGCTGACCACCGGAAAACTCATGGGGGTAGCGCTGAGCATGTTCCGGCAAGAGGCCGACACGCTCGAGCAACCGCGCCACCCGTCGTTGCGCATCGGCTCCCTGCGCCACGCCGTGCACCAGCAGCGGCTCCATAATGGAATAACCGACGGTCAGTCTTGGGTCAAGGGAGGCATAGGGGTCCTGGAAAATAAACTGGATATTGCGGCGCAGGCGCTGCAGTTCATGACCACGCAGAGCGGTAATCGATTGCCCGTTGAAAATGATATCGCCGCTTTGGCTCTCCACCAAACGCAGCAAAGCGCGGCCAGTGGTGGATTTGCCGCAACCGGATTCCCCCACCAAGGCCAGTGTCTCGCCGGGATAGAGGGAAAAACTGACTTTCTCCACCGCGTGCACCCGTTGTCTGACACGATTCAATATGCCGCTGCGGAGATCAAAGCCGGTCACCAGATCCCTAACCTGCAGGATCGGCAGCGCGCCGGCGAGTACAGTGTCCTGTGGCGGTGTAGGCAGACCGGCACTGGCACTGGCAGGGTCAACCGTTACCGTGAGCGGAAATTTTTCCGGGAAATCACTGTTGGCCAACGCGCCGAGTTTCGGTACTGCGGCCAGTAACGCCCGAGTATAATCATGCTCCGGATGGGCAAAAAGCTGCTGTACCGGTGCCGACTCCACATCATCACCTCGATACATCACCATCACGCGATCGGCCATTTCAGCCACCACCCCCATATCATGGGTGATAAATATCACGCCCATCTGCATTTCGCGCTGCAGGGTGCGGATCAGTTGCAAAATTTGCGCCTGAATAGTGACATCCAGCGCGGTGGTGGGTTCATCGGCGATCAGCAGCGCCGGTTTACACGACAGCGCCATGGCGATCATCACCCGCTGGCGCATGCCGCCCGACAGTTGATGTGGATAACGATCGAGCATGCTTTGGGCGTTAGGGATCCGTACTCGTTCCAGCATACTTAGCGCTTCCTGTCTGGACTGGCGATGATCTTTGCCCTGATGGAGCCGGATAGATTCGGCAATCTGCTCCCCTACCGGGAAAACCGGGTTAAGCGAGGTCATGGGCTCTTGGAAGATCATCGCCATATCCGCGCCGCGCAACATGCGCAGCGTCGAGGGCCCGGCGGTAGCCAAGTTCACGACCTGACCATTGCGGCGGCGAAACAGCATGGCGTCGCAGTCCAGTTTGCCGCCGCCGAGCGCCAGTAGCCGCATCACCGACAAGGCAGTGACGGATTTACCGGATCCCGACTCGCCGACAATCGCGAGTGTCTCGCCACGCTGCACATCAAACGAGATGCGCCGCACGGCGTCGATACGCTGTCGCTCATGCATGAAATGCACACTCAAATCTCGTACCGCCAGTACCTGTTGTTCGGATAACACCGTGGCGCCGGCGAATGCGGTGACATCCGGCGCCCGACGCGCCCACCAATCGGCCATTAACCCTCAATCCCTATCGCGGGCAGGTTGATGCCATGTATGACAATGCCTGGTTTACTCATTAGGTAACATGTCCTGTGTATAAGGGGGGAACGCCTGTCCTGTGATCCATTAACGCCCTGGCCACTAGGTAACAAACCGTGTCATACAATGATTAATGATTAACGTACCATTTTTGAATATATTAACCCTGCACCCCGCTGTAAAGCACAAATGTGAGCTATGGTTTGCATCAGCCTACGACAGCCTGGACAGGGCGATTGTCCACAGCGCATTATTAGCCTCACGTGAACCACCGCCAGATAAGCCCAACGTTTGCCTGTCCAGATATAGGTCACATCGCCACACCAGACCTGGTTCGGCGCTGTAACCGCGAACTGGCGGTCAAGAAGATTTGGTATCTCAACGTGTTCGTTGCCGCCGCGCTGGTATTTGTAAGCGGGGCTCTGGCAACTGCCGATGCCCAGCTCTTTCATCAGTCTGCCCGCCACCCAACGGCCGACCTTAACTCTATGCGTATTAGTCACGATAGACGCGATAGTTATGGCTCCAGCAGAACCGCCGCTGGCGTTCCAGGCTTCTTTCACCAGGCTGCGTTTAATGTCAACGCCAGTGTATCTTGCCGTTTTTCGCCATTTTGATGTCCGCTTTTTATCAACGATGATGACCGCTTTCCGGCAGAGCGTCAGCGGCTGGGGCAGGTAGAGCAGCAGAGGCAAAAAGAGCTTGAGCGGGTGAATGAGCGCCATTACCAACCCTCTGATAACATAAGTAATTTAGGTTAAGTCTCTTTCGTCGTATTATGGGGGGATTTTAATCCTAACACGTACAAGGAATAAGTATGGATACGCAGTACACCAATGAACTGACACCGGAAATTTTAGCCGGCATGGACATTTCGCCGTTTACGGCGGAACAACTGACTGAGATGACGGCGGAAGCCCGCGACCTGATTGAGGCGCAAGAAACCTTCTGCCGTGCGCATCCGGTGACGGCCATTTACCGGCTGGCGGTGGCGGGCAGTCAGACTGAGCGCGGCGGCGTGGCCGATGAGTTTAACGCCGATCCGGAGCAGGGATACAAACACAGGCTCAGTAACGGGCTGTGGGCGAGTGTGCTGACGGAAGGCTGTACGGTGACTTATCCGGACGGGGGCACGGCGCGGATTATCAGCAGCGCCGGGAGCCAGAATACCTATGATGACCGGGGGATTGCGCTGGTTGGAAGCCGGCTTGATAACGGCGATGTCATCATCAGCACGCCGCAGTCATCGGGGATGCTTGTCGGGCGGGAAGGTGTTCCGATGGCGGAAGATTTTCTGATTTCCGGTCAGAAATAACAATGGGCGGTTATCGAACAGACTGTTACGGGCGCGGGCTTGCCCTGCACGGTGACAAAACGACAACGGGCGCGACCATTTTATCCACCCTGCCAAACCACACCGAGCACGGTCGCGCCGTTGTCCGGGTGGGTGACCGGACGACGACCTGTCCGAAGTGTAACCAGTCCGGGGTAATTGTTGACGGTGAATCGCATTCTATCTGGGACGGTGTCGCGGCGGCGGTGGATCGCTCCATCGTGCGGTGCGGTTGTCCTGAGGAAAGCAACAGGATTATTGCCCCTAAGGGGCAGTGGATGGGTGCGGGAAAATCACCGGAGCAACAGGCGGCTGAAAAGCAGGCGGCGCTGATGATTGCGCGACAGGCTGAACGGGAAGCGCAGGCGCAGCAACAGGCAGAAGAGCGGGATCGTAACCGGGTGTTTGCGAAATCGTGCCTGCGGGGCGACGGCTGCAACGATGCCGGTGATGCGCGGGAGCCGCACACCCACTTTGCGGAAATGGGTCTTTTTCGTGTGACACCGACAGTCAACCCAGCCACGGAGAACGATGTTCCTCAGTACGCGCAGACGGCGAAGAAAAAACCGTCTACGCCGGAGGAAACCGCGCCGAAGCCGCGTGGTGCACTGTACAAATGGTGGTTTGGCAACCATGAGGAAGTGAAGTATCAGGCGGTCACGGCGGCGGCGGCCAGCGCGGTACGTGCTCAGGCGGCGACGGCGGGCGCGGGCGTGCTTGAGCAGGTGGCTGGGCGGTTTGCAACGTCCGGGACGTGGGCGGTGACTGCGGGACGTGTTCTGGCAGCCGGACCCGGAGCACCTATTGCTGCGCTTCTGGTGGGAATGATGCCGGGGCGGCTCAACGACGGCGAACAAGATTTTATCGACCGTATGCGTGCGGAGCAGATGCGGGAGGTGCCGAGCCGGGTACGTTTCACCTGGGAAAATAACCCGCAGGGTAACCCTGTACCGCGTGGCTGGCATACGCCACCGGGCAAAGACATGGTGCGGCTGCGGCGGATGGAGTGGGACAACAGCCGGAAGGCGTACACGTTCACCACGGAAGAAGACAATCCGATCACGATAATCTGGACGCCAGATCACAGCGGTGTGAATGTGCCGTCAAACACGGGCAATCAGGCGCGGCCGGTGCTGCCGAGTTCGGTTATAGTAGACCCGCTGCCAGAGAGCACCGGGATAACGACGACAACCAGCCCGGCGCCGGAAGAGAAGAGTTTCGCGGATTATATTCTGATCCTGCCGATGCCGAATATCCCGCCGATTTATATTTACCTGAGCAAGCCGCCGGTGGAGTTCCTCGAGGTTGAGCTGTACAGCGACTTTAAGCGCCGGTCACGGCAGGGGAAATATGAGGCTGACCATATTCCTTCAAGGGCGGCAGTAGAGCGTTATTATATGGAAAAATACCCCACGATGGATATTGAACAGATTGCTGTCTTGACGGACCAAGTCGCAGCTATTGTTATCCCGAAAGAGGTCCATCATAAAATAAGTGAAACATATGGCGGGCGTAATAGCGAAGCACAGATTCAACGGGATTCTGGAAACCTTCGTTCTGCTGTTGATAGGAATGTTGACGCAATAAAACCTGCATTAAAAGAGCATGGTGCTAGTGATGCTCAGATAGAGGCTGCAAGGTCGAGAATGCACGAGTTGAATTCTGATATAGGGTTATACAAATGACAGTAAATATAGATGCGTTGATCCGCAGTCTTGGTAAAAAATACAGGGATATTGTTGATGCTGGCTTAATTTTTTACAAAACAGAACCTCGTGGTGCATCTGGTTCCCCTATACTTACGTTGGATATGGCTAAGGAAGGGGTATTTTTAGCGTTCCATAGAAAAGATGGGGTTTTTCGTGAGTTATCTCTCCGAATTCAGAATGATAAAATTAAGAATTGGGTTTTCCCTAATGAGCTACCTTCTCCCTTAAAAGTTAGCATGTCTCGTGAGTGGATGCATGAAACATTCGGCAAGCCCGATAAAGAAGAACCGCCACAAGTAATAGCCAAAATTGCATTTGGATGGACTGAGCGCTATACCGCCGTGGGATTCGATATGCCTATAGCAATGCAAGTTAGTTATGATTTGCAAGGTATGGTCAAAAAAGTAACTTTTCTACCAACCTCTGAACTTCGTTGGTAATAGCTATGTCAACCACACTTGGTGGCCGTATTATAATTATTAATGATTCCACTTAGTATGCAAGTCAGATATGACATGGCCGAGATGGTAAAGTCAGTCTCATTTTTCCCTACTTCGGAATTACGCTGGTAATCACGTATCGAGAGGATCTTAAAAAGATCCTCTCGAGATCCTTTATATCTGAGCGTAATCTCCTGCTCAGTAACGAGAAACCCGCCTAGGCGGGTTTCTCGTCCGATTAGAAGTCTTCGACCACTTCCAATCGGCGCGGTAACTGAATCTTCGCGGGAAACAGTCACCAAATATGTACAGTCAGTTTAGCCTCAATAGGCCAAAACCTTCAAGAAATAATCGCATATATCAATATATGCATTTATCCGTAGATTTCCCGCAAACCTCCAGTTACCAATGGCTACCGCCACTGGCGATTCGTCGTGTCTTTCAGGGTTGGACTCAAGTAATTAGTTACCTGAACAGGCGCGGTAGTCGTAAGCGTACAGCCCGCGCCGTCTGTTATCTATTCCTCAAGGTAGGTAGGTTAGAGCTCCGTCTCATTTAGAAAGAGTTCTATCTATGGAAAAACCCACTAATTGGCGTAACGGTCCCCGTAACATCTATTCCGACGACTTTAAACTACAGATGGTTGAATTGGCGTCCCAGCCTGGTGCTAATGTGTCCCAAATCGCCCGTGAGAATAGCGTTGGCAGTAATCTTATCTTTAAATGGTTACGCCTTTGGCAACAGGAAGGCCGCATATCCCAACGCCTACCAACCACAATGACGCCGCCATCAAAACCGGTATTATTACCCGTTGAAGTGATATCCGAGTTGCCGACGCCGGACATCTCGGCTGATAACACCCGCAGCGAGCTCAGGCCTCACTGGTATAGCAGCGGTTTAACACCAAACTAATCGGAGCGGCTGTTCGATGAACAGTCAGGTTGAGTGGCCAATTTTTGTCGACCACTTCAGGTGCACAAGTCCCGGCGTCTGCAAGCGATGGGGATCTTTTTGCCAGTCCGAAGCAATGTGGAAGGCCATGAAGGATGCAAACCCCATCAAAACTAATGCTGTAAAGCGACCTTCTTGAGCGGACGTGGTGAACATTTTTCAACCTCATTATAAATTACTCACACTTTATACGGAGTGAGTCTGTGCGCAAAGCAATTCGGCAGAATGCCCGTTTTACCGAATTGTGTTTTTGTAGTTCGTCCAAGCATCGACTACGCTGGCCTATTTGCCTTTTCCAGCCTGGCTGGCTTGCTGCACCCAATAGTCCCGCACCGCTTCGGTATGGCGGAGATACTCCAACCAAGATTCCCGCAAATCGAAAAATAACCGGGCAGATTCCCCGATGGAATAACCATGATACTATGGGGTTATCAGGCCACAGATCCCGCGGCCGATGTGACAGGAGTTGATATGGCAGCGTTTTCTACCCCCTTACTTACGCTAGACCAGGCGCTGGAACGCATGCTCGGCGTAGTAGACCCTCTTGATGAAATTGAAACCCTCGCGTTAACCGATGCCGCCGGCCGGGTTACCGCGCGGCCCGTGGTCTCACCGGTAAATGTGCCGCCGTTTGATAATTCGGCCATGGACGGATATGCAGTACGTCTGGCCGATCTTGGCGGTTCCGCCCCCTTGCAGGTGGCGGGTAAAGCCTTTGCCGGCGTGCCGTTCAGCGGCGACTGGCCAGATGGCTCAGTGCTGCGCATCATGACCGGCGCCCCCATTCCTGCAGGAACCGATGCAGTGATTATGCAGGAACAGGCGAACCCGGTAGCGGACGGTGTGTGTTTTACCGCTGCGGTAAAACCCGGGCAAAATATCCGGCACATTGGCGACGACATTCGCCAGGGCGCAGAGGTTATGCCGGCTGGGCGGGCATTAGGCGTGGCCGAACTGCCACTGCTGGCCTCCTTGGGCATCGATAAAATCCAGGTGATACGCCGCCTGAAGGTGGCACTCTTTTCTACTGGCGACGAGCTCCAACCGATCGGTGCACCGTTAGCTGCCGGGCAAATCCATGATACCAATCGGTTTACTGTGCGACTGATGTTGCAACAGTTGGGCTGCGAGGTCATCGATCTTGGCATTATCGCCGATGACGCCCAGGCACTGCGAGCCGCATTTCACGACGCCGATCAACGGGCAGATCTGGTGATTACCAGCGGCGGGGTATCGGTTGGCGAAGCCGATTATACCAAGGCCATACTGGAGGAACTGGGAAGCATCAACTTTTGGCAGTTGGCGATTAAACCCGGCAAGCCCTTTGCTTTTGGCCAGCTTGAACATGCCTGGTTTTGTGGACTACCGGGCAACCCGGTGTCAGCGGCGGTCACCTTTTACCAGTTGGTACAACCGTTGATCGTCCGGCTAAGTGGACGGGTGGATTGGCATTTAGCCCCCCGCTTACGCGCCCGCCTGTTGGCACCACTTAAAAAGACCCCGGGACGGATGGATTTTCAGCGCGGCATATTTTATGGTATCCCCGAGGGTGGGCTGGAAGTACGCAGTACCGGCCCGCAGGGTTCTCATGTATTTAGCTCGTTTAGCCAGGCCAACTGTTTTATTGTGCTGGACGCTGAACAAGGGCCGGTGGCTGCCGGAGAGTGGGTCACCATCGAGCCATTTAATCATTTGCTGTTATCCTAGGGTCACATCATGGCGGACGAACTGAGTCATGCGGAGATGCTGCGTTATGATCGGCAGATTAGCTTGCGTGGTTTTGATTTTGATGGTCAAGAACGGTTAAAAACCTCTCGGGCGCTGGTCGTTGGCGCCGGCGGTTTGGGCTGTGCCGCAGCGCTTTATCTTACCGCCGCCGGGGTTGGACAGCTGACGCTGCTGGATTTTGATACCGTCGCACTGTCGAATCTGCAGCGGCAGATTTTGCATAACGACCAGCGCATCGGCGCGGCCAAAGTAGATTCCGCCGCCGAGGCCCTGCGTTCGGTCAATCCCCATGTGACGGTGACGCCAATCAATGCCATGCTCGAGGATGCAGCGTTGGATACGCTGGTTGTCGAACATAGCGTGGTACTGGACTGCACCGATAACGTGGCGACCCGTGAACAGCTTAACCGCCTGTGCTATCGCCACCGGGTACCCTTGGTTTCAGGGGCGGCGATCCGCATGGAAGGTCAAATCAGTGTATTCACCTACCAGCCCGACGCACCCTGCTATCGCTGCCTAAGCCGTTTATTTGGCGAGCAGAGCCTGACCTGTGCCGAGTCAGGCGTGATGGCGCCCTTGGTGGGTATCATTGGTTCTCTGCAGGCGATGGAAGCCATAAAACTATTGAGCGCGTTCGGCAGCACACCCGCAGGCCGGCTAGTGATCTATGACGCCATGACGCTGCAGTTCCGGGAATTGACCCTGCGACCTGATCCACAGTGCGAAGTGTGCGGCAAGGCGCGAGTCGAGGTGTGATCTTCCGCCATGGTACCTTTGCACCATGGCGGTCATTCGAGGGGGCGTAGGCTGGATTAATTGAGCCCTTGGCTGCGCAGATAATCTTCGTAATTGCCGCTGAAATCGATGATTTTTTCCGGCGTAAATTCAAGGATCCGCGTGGCCAGCGAGCTGACAAATTCACGGTCATGGGAAACGAAAATCAAGGTACCCTGATACAGTTCCAGCGCCGAGTTCAGAGATTCAATGGATTCCATGTCCAGATGGTTGGTCGGCTCATCCATCAGCAGAATATTGGGTTTTTCCATCATCAGTTTGCCGAACATCATACGGCCTTTTTCACCGCCGGATAACACGCTCACAGGCTTATTAATATCGTCCTGGCTAAACAACAAACGGCCGAGGATACTGCGCACCGCCTGTTCGTCATCACTGGGCTGCTTCCACTGGCTCATCCAGTCAAATACCGTAATATTGTCGGCGAATTCGCTGGTGTGATCCTGAGCATAATAACCAATATTGGTATTCTCGGACCATTTCACCGTACCACTGGCTGGCGCCAGTTCGCCCATCAACGTTTTCAGAAAGGTGGTTTTACCGATACCGTTAGCACCCAGCACCGCCACCTTCTCGCCAACTTCCAGCATCATACTCATTTGGCTGAACAGTACTGGCTGTCCGGCATAACCCTGGCTCAACTGCTGAATTTCCAGCGCGTTGCGGAATAATTTTTTATCTTGCTCAAAACGGATAAACGGGTTCTGACGGCTGGAGACTTTGATCTCATCAAGGGTGATTTTTTCAATCTGACGCGCGCGGGAGGTGGCCTGACGGGATTTCGACGCGTTGGCGCTAAAACGACTGACAAAGGATTGCAATTCAGCAATTTGTGCTTTTTTCTTGGCGTTGCCAGACACCAACTGCTCACGCGCCTGGGTGGAGGCGGACATATAATCATCGTAATTGCCGGGATAAATGCGCAGCTCGCCATAATCCAGATCGGCCATATGGGTACAGACCATATTCAGAAAGTGCCGATCATGGGAGATAATAATCATGGTGCTATTACGATCGTTCAGTACCTGTTCCAGCCAACGGATAGTATTAATATCCAGGTTGTTGGTCGGTTCATCAAGCAGCAGAATATCGGGGTTGGCAAACAGCGCCTGCGCCAGCAATACCCGCAGTTTCCAGCCTGGTGCCACTTCGCTCATCGGGCCGTAATGCTGTTCTAGCGCAATACCGACGCCCAGCAGAAGTTCACCGGCACGGGCCTCTGCGGTATAGCCATCCATTTCCCCGTATAACACTTCAAGGTCTGCCACACGGTAACCCTGTTGTTCGGTCATATCGGCCATGGCATAGATAGCATCACGCTCCTCTTTCACCGCCCAGAGTTCGGCATGGCCCATGATCACGGTATCGAGCACCGAATACTGCTCGAAAGCGAACTGGTCCTGGCGCAGTTTACCCAAGCGTTCATTGGGGTCGAGAGCAACGTGACCGGCGCTGGAGACCAAATCGTCGCCAAGGATTTTCATCAGGGTTGACTTACCGCAGCCGTTGGCACCGATCAAGCCATAACGGTTGCCGCCGCCAAATTTAACGGAGATGTTTTCGAATAGCGGTTTGCTACCGAACTGCATGGTGATGTTGTTACAAATTAGCAAAAGAGGCACTCTTCATTAAAAAACGTGACATTACCCACATTATGCCACACTCCACAGCAAGATTGCTCTATCTGTATGCGGTTGCGCCAATTTGATAAAAATAACCGCGCTGTTGGTGTCAGCGTGACCGGGGTGGCCATTCACGCGCTTTCGGTTCAAATAGGGGAATAAAAAGAAGTTTTTTAGTGAACAAGGGACTATCACAAGATGGGAAGGCAAAGCGGTGCAACACTAAAAAAAAAAGCATGGCTGATACACTCAGCCATGCCCGATAACTGTACTTAGAAGCGGTAACCAACACCGGCAATCCATGTGCCGACGTCAACGCTGCGAATGCGGCTTTGTTCATAGGAAACGTCAAGTGCAACGTTTTCCATCGGGTTGAACTGCAGGCCAGCACCGTAAGCTACGCCAACATCGCTAAAGCCTTGTTTGTCGCCGCCATTCTGGCTGTTATCAGTGGTTTTACCTGCACCGAGGCCGATCACGCCGTAGACGCTGGCCCAGTCATTAATACGGTATGCCGGACCGGCAGTGATACCGTAGTATTGGCCTTTCTGATAAACGCCGTTATTAGTCTGGTTTTTTTCCAGATAAGTAAACGAGCTAATTACGCTCCAAGGTTCAGAACCGTCCATTTCGTAACGGTATTTTAAGTTAAACCCGGATGCTTTATTGATAACGCCCTGCATATCACCTTGGGCATAACCCGCAGTAACGGTGCTTTCACCGGCACTAGCGGAACCTGCGGCGACTGCTAATACACAAGCTAACGCTGAAAGACATGCAATTTTGTTCATAACCACCTCAAATGTGAATGTACGTCCTAAGTGATAAAATATAACAAAATGCAGCACGAAACTCTGCTTAATAAATGTTGTCCAATTAAACGTATCGTGTAACATAAGTTTTCAGATACTTCTATCCTATTCATTTTCCTTATGTTTTGCTGACATTTGTTATTTTTGGCGTTTACCTGCCCTTACAAGATATCCAGATTAATCCTAACCGAATGCTTAAAAAATAGCCCATGGCTTAGGGTTGCCGTTCGTTTTTTTTCATTACTGCTGTCGTTGTTTTCATATTTAGACATACCTTTTAACGCAATGGGTAATTATTTAGTAAATAATGTGCAACTGGAACATAATATGCAACGCGCATGATACACCCACCCATGGTTAATGTAGGCGCTATACTATAGTAGGTATAATAACGGTGCAGTGGTGGGCAACCGGGTATTATTTTTGTACACCCCATTCACCTTTACCGGTCATTGCCTAGTGTCAGCGCAATTTCTCTCGATTTGCGTTGCCGAGTGCGAAAAATGGCAGTTGTGTGCGACGGGTTGTAACCTGGCAGCCTCAGTAGTGTCGCAGAGGTTAACCCTGTTAGCACCCGCGCAAAAGGTGACGACGATAAGAGTGATAGGGTGCGTAATGGTCAAACACTGCTATACTTTATGCATGTGATAGACCTAGACAAAATCAATTACGAACACGTAAGAGGATGATTAATGATGAGTACCGCTAAACTGGTTAAAACGAAATCTTCCGAACTTATTTACACTCGCAACGATCTGGACGACTCGGTAAAACACGCCAGTATCGCGCTGCTTAATCGTCTGGTGATCGAATATGTCGATTTGGCGTTGATCACCAAACAGGCTCACTGGAACATGCGTGGGGCAAACTTTATTGCGGTGCACGAAATGCTGGACGGATTCCGTGCGGGTATCCTTGACCACCAGGACACCATTGCCGAACGTGTGGTCCAATTAGGGGGGGTCGCGTTGGGTACGGTTCAGGTCACTAACGACAAAACCCCGTTGACCAGCTATCCGACCAATATTCATAGTGTACAGGATCATCTCAAAGCGTTAGCGGATCGTTATGGCATGGTTGCCAATCATACCCGTAAGGCGATTGGCGACGCTGGCGAAGACGAAGATACCGCCGATATCTTCACCGCGGCCTCCCGTGACCTGGATAAATTCCTGTGGTTTATCGAGTCCAATATTGAATAATAGTCTTGGCTAACCGGCGTAAATCCTGGCGTCCGGTTGCCTCAGACTCGATAAAAGGCTGACAGCGCAGGCTGTCGGCTTTTTTTATTGCCAACCATGCTCTTGACCGATGGAGGATAATTATGGCGAGCGGATGGGCGCCGGACGGCGCAGTGCAAGACCAGATTGATTCGACTATCAACGATGCGGTACAACGTGCCCGGCAGGAACAAGTCAAGGGCGTAAGCGCAGAACATTGCCAGGAATGCGGCGAACGGATCCCCACCGCGCGCCGGGTGGCGTTGCCCGGGGTGCAGTTTTGCATTCAGTGCCAGAGCGCCCTGGATAAACAACGCCAGCATCACGCCGGTTATAACCGGCGAGGCAGCAAAGACAGTCAGCTGCGCTGAATATGAGTAGGGAGATCCCCATGCCTGCAACGGAATTCCATTATTATGAACCTCGTAACGGTCATGGTCTTCCCCACGATCCGTTAAACGCAATTATCGGTCCACGCCCCATTGGCTGGATTGCGTCAGTTAACCCCCAGGGACAACGTAATTTAGCACCCTACAGTTTTTTTAACTGTTTCAATTATCACCCGCCAATCATCGGTTTTTGCAGCATTGGCTGGAAAGACAGTGTGGACAACATCTGCACCACCGGTGAATTTGTCTGGAATCTGGCGACTCGCCCCTTGGCGCAAGCCATGAATAATTGCTCAGCGTCGTTGCCGCCGGGCGAAGATGAATTCAGCTTTGCTGGCCTGACGCCGGTGAAAGGCACCCGTGTGGCTGCCCATCGGGTGGCGGAAAGCCCGGTAAATTTTGAGTGTCAATTGACCCAATGTATCCAGTTGCAGGATGTCCAGGGTAAACAGTTGGATAGCTGGCTAGTGCTTGGTGAGGTGATCGCAGTACATATAGACAAGTCGCTATTTGATCAGCAGGGAATCTATCAAACCGCCGCCGCCGAGCCTATCTTGCGTGCGGGCGGTCCCAGTGCCTATTACGGAATTTCCGAAGCGTTGCGGTTTGATTTGGTGCGTCCCGACGATCGGTCGTAGCCACCGCGTTAACGGCACATCGGCAGCACGCACCGGCGCATCAATAAGGCCATCACCGCAACGCGTACCGTTAGTGCGGGTTGCGGTGACTTCAAAAAATATGACACTTTCTGTTAATAATCATCGCTGTGATTTAGTCGAAGCTGGCGTATCATAAGTATCCGACATGATACTATTTACAACGTGATTATTATGAAACACATTTGTTTAACCCTTTTTGTGCTTATCGTTAGTGCAACCGCCTATGCGTCACCCCCTTATCGCCTGCCAGATATGCCGCACGACCCGCGCCTTGACAGCGCTTGTCTGAACAAAACTACCGCCACGACGGCCAGTAAATGCCCACGGCAAATTTTCTCCCCGGGCAAAAACCAGGCTACCGACGGATATAGCCCGGTGTATCACAAACGCTAAACCGCACGGTTTATTCGGGGTAATCCCGGTGGATAACGGCGGCAAACTGTCGGCACATCTCATCATCACCTTGCTCATTGGATGCCAACAACCGTTCGCCATCCACCACAGTAATGCGCGCATTAAGATTAAAATCGTCGGGTGGCATGGGTCGAGACCGGCTTTGTGCCATGACCCGCTGCGCCTGTTGCCACGCCTGCTCAACGGTGTGGTTGCAAGCTTGTGCCAAGTAGTCAGGATTAAATCCCTCACCGGTCAGGCTACGCAGCGTATCATCATGGGTGACGCTGTTGCCCGGCAGCCAATAATGGGCCGCCAGATCCGGTCCAATGGCCGGGTTATCCGTCAGATAACCATCGCGCTTAAGGAAAAATTGCCGGGTTTGTTCCACGGCCATTAACGCCAGCAAATAGCCTTGGTAGGAACAGGCGGAGTCTTGGGATAACAGATGGGGGATGGCCAATGTTGGACGCGGGCTGCCTTCGACACCAAGAATGCGTTGTTCATTTTCCCGCGCCAATGCCGTGATATTTTCCGGGGTTAGCCGATCGTCATCCCACTGGTAGAGCGCCCATTCAAAATAAGGCACGAGCAAAATGTGCCGCTCATTAAAGGCGCGCATCGGCTGACGTGCGGCAATGGCAGCCTGAATCAGCGATTCCGGCGGCGTCTCGCCTTGGCCGTTAAGGGCGTAACGTTGCAACCAGTCGGCATCATCGAGCAGGCTGTCACAAAACATTGACTGCGTCTCGGCGTAGGCCATGGAGGTCGGAGGAAACTCTTGCGAGAAACAAGGGGCATTTTGCCGGATATTGGAAAAATGCGCCGCATGGCCACCTTCATGGAACAGGGTATTAATACCACTGATGCCACTGCCTGTCTGATCGGGTTTGGCCAGGCTGGTGAAATTAATCCGTGCTGGTATCCACTGATCCTGTTGCCAGAACGGTGCTACCGGACCATGCATAAATCCATTTTCGTATTTGTCCTTGCGCACCAGCAGATCAAGCTGGAGCTGAGCGCCGTTGAAATCGATATGCAGCCGCTTAAAGCTGCTTATCCAGCGGGACAATGACTCGGCAAACGGCAGATAAGGATCCAGTTGACGGGTCACGTCACCGGCGGTGGCATAACGAATATTCCATGGTAGCAGTGCCTGCGATCCTTTTTCCGCCGCCAGTTCGTCCAGGCTGCGCTGGTTGCCGGTACGGGTTTGCCGTTCGAAACGGTCCAGAATGGCAAACAGCTGTTCGGGGGTCATGCGTTCGGTTTTATTGACTTTATAATCAAAATAGTTGCGATAGCCCATTTGTCGAGCAAAGCGATTGCGCAGACTCACCAACTGTGGGAATCCCTGTTGCAGCAGCCACTGCTCCAATTCACGCAGGGCGTGCTGCGAACTTTGGCGATAACCCTCGTTAGCATTGTTGGCCTGATTAGTCAGCAATTCCCCCAGCGTCGCCGCCACCCGTTCTCCGTTCTCGTTAAGATGGGTGAGCGTGAGAGTTTTACGCCGAGTGTAGAGATCGTTCTCCACCTTGATGATCTGATCCATTAAGGCCTGCGCTGCGGGATCTTCAATGACATTGCACTCAAAAAAACGTGCCCAGCCGCGCAGACCATGTAGGGTGTCATCACGATCTCGCCCGGAAACTGCCGTTTCCAGCGTCGCGATATGGCTGCGGATTTCCCCCGGACGGGCGGGATTGGCGATAAAACGTTTATAGGCCTGCTCGGCCAAAGCAAAACGTTCGGAAACATCTTGACCGCCAATGGCCATATAGTTCTGCCAGAACAAATCCTCTTTGGCGGTATGGATTGCCAAGTAGTCGCGATTCAATGCATTAAAATAATTCACTGCCTGCTGCATAGGCTGTTATCTCCTTGATTAGACCACGTAAATACAGGATGTACGTGACGACGTTTGGGCCGATAACCCCGGGCCAACGACAAATATTTTTATCAGGACCGGCTGATAATCCGATCAATATAGTCTAACGCCAGCGCGATATCACACGTTTGCCCGGTGGCCGTCAAAATACAGGCCAGTTGCAGGCGGATGGCTTGCGGCAGGGCAAACTCACCGCGCATGCAGGCTTCGGTCCAACGCGCGGTGGTCACGGCATCGCGCGCTGCCGGTAGTGATTCGAGCGGTGGCAAGGGGTAGAGTTGTGGATCGAGCAGTAACCGCTGTTCGCCCTGATGCAGACCAAAAATACGGGTCAAACGTTGAGGATTGGCATAGGTTTCACCTTCGGTACCATTCATCAGCAGAGCGCTGCTATTGATGGCGCGGAAAAACGCCCCTACGCGAGTGATATATTCCGGATGCGAGACGCTGGATAAGCGCCAGTGCATATGGTGATGAAACGGCGTCGCCAACTTGGCCAGGGTATGGGCGCTGTTACGTACACCCATGCGCCAGCGCAGTGTTAACTGCGTATCCAGCGGCGGGCACAACTGGGCCACTGGAATAAACACCGGACCACTGCCCATCACCAGCGCGCTTTGCGCCGCCAGCACCGACAGTTGCGGCGCGATACCTAACTCATGGAAGATTTCCGCGCTGGTCACCCGGTTCGGATCCTCGGTAACACCATGTACCACTACCGGAAAACCTAGCCGTGCGAGCGCCAACGCCAGCAAAGGGGTAAGATTCGCCTGCTTGCGCGCACCATTATAGCTGGGGATAACTATCGGCGGTGGCATATCGGCCGGAGCCTGCAACGCCATCACCTGCTCTTGCATGGCTTCATAGAAGCCCAGCATTTCACCTTCAGCTTCACCTTTAATGCGAAACGCAATCAACAACCCGCCAAGTTCCAGATCAGGCACCTGTCCCGCCAGGATGGCCCGATAAAGTTCCTTGGCCGTTGACGGGTCCAAATCACGGGCATGGTGTTTTCCCCGCCCTACTTCTTTGATTATATTGCTGTAATCCATAGCCGCTCGTTGTCCGTCCGCTACTGTAGTGTGATTTTACTTTCAGCCCAGCGCTGTGCGCAACGTCGGGCTGGCAGATGTCACAGCGCGATGAAGAAGCCAAACGCCAAACCGGTTAGTGATAACCATAGCTTCCATTATCGCACTAATAAAGACATTGGTATCAATATTTAACATGTTCATCGACAGTAGGTTAACATTGACCAACGTGGGATAACCTTCATGGACAGTTATCTCACTGCCGAAAAAGTGAAGCTTTATTTTATAAACAAAAACCTTAACCACATTTATTTAACTGTTGAAAAGATACGTCAAAATCCAGTTGGCAGTAATACAGCTAACTTTACAAAGAAGACTGATATATTTCGGTTTTTTGCAGATAACGCTGATTCTTCCACCATCAACTCCCGTCGCAAATGAACTTATGATATAAACATTAAAAAATAATGTACTTTTATTTACACCCACAATTTGTCACGCAACAGACTTAGGGTAAACCCTATAACACCTTGTTTATGAAAATAGGTGTTTTAGGTCAACAAATGCAACCATTATACCTGCTGGTTGCGAAATCACATTTATAATATCAGGTCAAAACAGGAAAAAGCATGCCATCAATTAACCAATACCCAACACAGACGATCCCCGTTAAAACGCCCCCTTTTGGGCACATTAAAAAAATAATGTGTAAATCGTTTCAACTGGTTAAAAGGACTATAGGCATTTCTAACAGCACGGCTAAGCTGTCCAGAGTGAAAAGATCACAATGCATTGAAAATGTTGAATATTATGAGGATGTGATAGATATTAATAATGGAATAAAAGTCACAAAGATTAGCGCCCAGGGTGAAATTTTTAATGACGCAACCAACAATAAAGCGGCAAAGGATATTTTATTAGTCTTCAAAAATCAAGATGATATGGGAAATACATCGTCTCACCTCAACGACAAAGCAGCTGTCACATTAACTAAATTCACCCTGTTGGAAAAGACGGATGATGCAGGCTTGTCCCGAGACGCCTTTATCAATGAGGTCGCAAAAAATATTGTACAGAAATTACAAACAGACGAAATGCCGACTAAGGCTAAGAAAATAGAATGGCAGGCGCAAGAGTTTGCGACCTATATCCCTGCACAAATAAATCGAACGATCGATTCCGCAGCCCCTAAGCAGGATAGCAACGGGAAAAAGTTCCTTAACGATAAATTCAACAAGGAAAAAATTATCCAGGGTACGTTGGCCGATCTGGGATTAACTCAAGATTTCTCACAGGTCAAAAATTTGGCCGACAAAGCCCAACCCTCGATCACCCATGCGACCATGAATTATATTGCATTAAACAAGATCGCTAATACTGAATTGACTGCCAGCATCAGCCGCCGGGTTTACGAAATTATCTTTAATTGTCCGGGTCAAATTGAACAGGTGACGCATTCGGCAGAAAAGATCATTAAACAAGCCATTGCCGCGAGCTAAAACCAGTGATGCCATAAACCGCGATTGACCGTTTCACTGGGCTCGGAGCCCGCGGGACGCATTAATATCGCCCTAGTTTGGCATCTCAGGTTGTTCAATGGGAAATACTGGCAGCGCCGCCAACAGGCGTGCGCCATAAGGTTTGGTTAATAAGCGCCGGTCATAGATCACAATTTCGCCGGTGCACTCATGGCTGCGAATCAACCGCCCGACCTGCTGGATCAGGTTGAATGATGCACTGGGCAGACTTTGTACCTCAAAAGGATGGCGTTTTTGGCTTTTCAGCCATTCACCTTCCGTCACGATCACCGGACTGTCGATGGGCGGAAAGGCAATTTTATGAATATGCACCTGGGTCAGCAGTTCACCTTTTAAATCCAGCCCTTCTGCAAACGACTGCAACCCTATCAGAATGCTGGTTTTGCCTTGATCAACCCGACGACGATGTTCTTCGATCAACCGATAACGTGGCTGATCCCCCTGCACCAGCAGTTGTAAACGCAGGTCAGTGACGTTGGCCAAAAAACCTTGCATCGCACGGTGACTGGCAAACAGTACCAGTATGCCCCGATGGGCACCCACCGCCAGGCTGGCGCGGAAAAATTGCGCCATCTCGGCGAGATGCTCCGTCTCCTTAGCCATCACCGGCTCATTAAGCATGCAGGGGATCACCAGCTTGCCCTGCCGTTGATGGTCAAACGGCGAGCCCAGTGTGACAAAACGATCGCCGGCGCGTTCATCCAGGCCGGACAACTCCTGCAAACGGGCAAAACTGTTCAGGGAACGCAGGGTCGCGGAGGTGACCACCGCATGGGGGATCCTCGACCATAGCAATTTTTCCAGTTGATCGCTGACGCGGATACCGACGCAATGTAAAAAAATGTGCGCGCCGCCGTCATGCATCTCACGGGTCAACCATTTGGAAATCGGCGCATTGGACGCTTTCTCCTGCGCCGCCAATTTCCATAACCGGCTGCTAGATTCCCAAAAAACCAGAGTACGGCTGGTCTGTAACAGCGCTTGATGTAGCCGGACGATATCCTGTTTACCGGTTTTTTCACTCAGATCATTGAGCAAAAACTCCGTTAGCATACGCAACCCCTCGGTGAGTTTATGCAAACGGGCAGCGATTTCAGTCATTTCGGGGGGCAGTTGCCCCATGGTAAAACGGAATTCGCCCACCACACTATCGTGCGGCAGCATGACCAGGGCCAGATTTTCGAACGCCTGCACCCGCTCTTGAACTTCGGCGCAGTGGTTTTTTAAACGCTCGCTACCGCTCAGCAACGGGGGCTTGGCCGGTTTAAACTGGGCCAGGATTTGTTCGGTTTGCCGCATAAACAATTCGAGCTGGTGGGTCATAAACCCCAGGGTGATCTCGCCGGACATCTCCAACGCGTCTCGCGCCACATCCGGCAAATGATGCCCTTCATCAAGCACCAGCAACATATGCTGCGGATTAGGCAACACCGATTCGCTGTCCAGCGCCGCCATCACCAGCGCATGGTTGGCAACCACCACGTCGGCGTTTTCAATCTCCTTGCGGGCGATAAAAAACGGACACTCACGAAAATAGTGACAATTGCGCGCCAGACAGTTGGCTTTGTCGGTACTCAATTTACTCCATAAGCCGTCGCTAACTGATTTTGGATAGTGATCGCGCAGTCCATCCCAAGAGAAGCGTTGCAAATCCTGCAGTAGCTTGCCGCACAGGGTTTTTTCGTTGCTGTTGGCCGGCGTTAACTCATTATCGAGGAACAGTTTCAGATCGCCTTGGAACACCGCATCTGCCGACATGGCCGCCAGATTGCGCGGGCAAACATACCGGCGCCGACCAAAGGCGGCGGTAAATGTCAAATCCGGGATGAATTGCTTTAATAGCGGCAGATCTTTACTGAAAATCTGGTCCTGCAGCGCCACGTTGGCCGTGCTGACCACCAAAGTTTTTTCCTCCGCGCGACCGATAGCAATACCGGGGATCAGATAGGCGATCGTTTTACCCACCCCGGTAGGGGCCTCGATCGCCAGATGGCGTTCGATTTCGCCGGATAGCGCGTTGGCCACTTCAGCGATCATCTGGCGTTGCGGCATGCGGGAGATAAAATCCGGAATGTGTTTTTGCAGCGCTTTATACCAATCATGGATTTGCGCTTTGGTGGCGACGGACAGCGACATTCAGCTACTTTTGGTGATAACAAGGGCAGGTATTGTCCCACAGACCCGCGGCTACGTCAGCAATTATGCTGTATATATCCGCAGGCATTATGGTTAATGCGAGCGATGTCGAGGCCTGGTGCACCCAAGAAGTGAGTTGCCTTGGCGAATCCGGTGGGTAAATGACGGCCCTTGCCCGCTGGCCAATAGCCTCTATAATAAGCGCAGGCGGGCTTATTAAGGAATGTCATGAATCTGGTTAAAGCAGCGGTAATTGGTGTTATTTCCCTCTGTGCTTTGGGTGCCGTAGGCGGTGTCATGCTGGCCGGTTATATCGTTATCGTCCATAGCTGACCTTGGGGCGGTCACTCGCGGCCTGATGGCAGGCATCGGCGCCAAAACCCCATAACCCGATCTCGGGTGCGGCGCACGCCCTTAACACCAAAAGAACAGTTCAGTGAAGCGTTTAGTCGTAGCGATAGCAGCGCAACCAGCGTTCAAAGAGCATATCGCTGATGATAGCCAGCAGGGCCACCAGCAACGCCCCTTGCAAGATGTAGGCAGGATTAAATCCACTTAAACCAATGATAATAGGCGAACCCAGGCTTTTGGTACCGACGGTAGAGGCGATGGTGGCGGTGCCAATATTAATGATGACCGACGTGCGAATACCGCTGATAATCACCGGTGCCGCCAGTGGTAACTCCACTCGGGTCAGTATTTGCCATCGGCTCATGCCAGCCCCGGCTGCGGTTTCCTGTATCGATTCTCCGACGGTTTCAATCCCGGTGATCGTACCCTGGACTATCGGCAACAAGCCATACAATACCAACGCGATGATCGCCGGTTGTTGGCTAAACCCCATCACCGGTACTGCCACCGCCAGCACCGCCACCGGTGGGAACGTCTGCCCCACCGCCACCAGTGTTTCCAGCAGCGAACGAAACTCCCGGCCAGCCGGGCGCGTCACACCGATGCCTGCGCCCACGCCAATGGCCATGGCGATAACGCTGGAGATCAATACCAGTTGCACATGCGCCCAGGCCAGTGAGGCAAAACTGTCTTGAAGGTACACCGGGCGAGCAAGCGTTGGAAATAACCAGGAGAACAGCCCGGACAGATGTGGCATGCCAAACATCAGCCCCAACAGTAACAGCAGGCCCCATAACAACGGATCGGTCACGGTACGCCGTAACATCTACCCATCCTCCCCGGTCGGCTTAATCAAGTCCTGAAAATGCAGCACGCCAATAGCATCGCCCTGCTCATCTACCACTGGCAACCGTTCGGTCTGGCGAAATACAAATTCCGATAACGCTTCCCTTAGCGTCAGCGTCGCTGAAATAGGCTGGCCGTCCACTTGCTCACCTTTGCGGGCATAACTACCCGCCGCGCCGAGAGCCAACAGTTTGATGCCGATATCGCTGCGGCCAAAAAAATCACGGACAAAGTCATTGGCCGGCTGCGTCAACAACTGGCGCGGCGTTCCTTGTTGAACCACTTGGCCCCCATCAAGCAGGACAATACGCTGCGCCAACGCCAACGCCTCGTCAATATCATGAGTGACCAGCACCACCGTGCGACCGGACAGCTGATGGATGCGAACAATTTCAGTTTGCAGCGCGGCGCGGGTTACTGGATCGAGCGCACCGAAGGGTTCATCCATGAGCAGCACTTCCGGATCGGCGGCCAAGGCCCGAGCTACCCCTACCCGTTGCTGTTGCCCACCGGAGAGTTGGTGTGGATAACGGCCGCGAAACTGCCGTGCATCCAAATGCAGTAATTCCAGTAACTCGGTGACCCGATCGCGAGTCTTCGCGCGCGACCATTTCAGCAGTTGCGGCACCGTGGCAATATTTTGTTCCACCGTCCAATGCGGGAACAGGCCGATGGATTGAATAGCATAACCCATGCGCCGCCGCAGCTCCTGTGGCTTGAAGCTGTGAATTTCATCACCGGCAAACAGGATTTTCCCTCGATCATGCTCAATGAGACGATTGATCATTTTAAGCGTAGTGGACTTGCCTGAACCAGAGGTGCCAATCAGCACGGTGAATTCACCTTTAGCAATGTTCAGGTTAAGATTTTCCACTGCCGGTTTGCCATGGAAATATTTACTGACCTGCTGGAATTCAATCATCGGCGTACCGTTTCAAGTAATGAAATGATCAGTTTAAACAGCGCATCCACCAGCACGGCCAGTGCGATGGCAGGCATCACTCCCAGCAACACCAGTTCCAACGCACTGCTCAGCAACCCCTGGAACATCAACGCACCAAATCCCCCCGCGCCGATCAATGCGGCAATCATGCTCATGCCAACGGTCTGTACGGCGATGATCCTGATACCGGACAGCATCACCGGTAGCGCCAGTGGAATTTCAACACGCCAGAAAATTTGCCCCTGGGTCATGCCCATGCCCTGTGCTGTTTCAATCACCTCGGCGGGTACCTGCTGCAAACCGGCATTCACGCTACGCACCAGTGGCAATAATGCATACAAGACCAGGGCAATCAGCGCTGGTGCCAGGCCGATCCCGCCAATGCCAGCGGCGCGCAACCAGGGCCAGGAGGCGGCCAAACTGCTCAGCGGCGCAATCAACAACCCGAACAGGGCGATGGCCGGAATAGTCTGGATAATATTGAGCGAGGAGAACAACGCTGGCCGCCAACGCGGCGAGCGATGGCACAGTAACCCCAGAGGAATGCCGATAATCATGGCCGGTGCCAGTGTCCCAAACAGCAAAGTGAGGTGTTCGGCCAACGCCCGCTGGAACATATCCTGCCGGTTAGCGTACTCAATGAACAGCGATAGCCGATCAAGACGTCCGGTTAACACCAGCCCCACCAGCGGCAGCCAGAGTTGTGCATTGACCAGCACCCGTAGGGCGGGGTTATCAACCAGCCGACCAATGGCATCGGCCGCCATCAACAAACACAGCGCCGACATCAACCAAAATCCGCTGCCAAACGAGGTGCGCGCCAGCGCTGCTCCCGCCGGCTGCGCCAGTTCGGTGGCACTATGGCCCGCCAAGGCCACCAGGCAAAACAGCAACGTTTCAGCCAGCAGTATGGCCGCCAGGCGCGCGGGACGAGACGGCGTGACAAAACATAAGAGGCCGATGCCAAACGCCGGCACCAGAATCAATAAACGCATGCCGCCCAGCACGCTAAGCAGCCCGATACCTTGTCCTGACATCAGGCGGTTCGGCGCATAATTAACAAACGGCAGTAGCACTGCAGCAAGCAACCACAGTAGGGCCAACGTCAGCAGAACGCGGTTTTTAACCCCAATCACAGGCTCTCTCTACATCCGAATGCATTAGTTTTTCACAAAACCTTGCTGCTTGAGATACTCCGCCGCAACCTTTTTGGCATTTTGCCCTTCCACTGCAATACTGGCGTTCAACCGCTGCAAGGTTTGGGTATCCAGGGAAACAAACACCGGTTTGAGCCACTGCGCGATCTGTGGATGTTGTTTCAACACCGCTTCACGAATGATCGGCGCGGGTGCGTAGATCGGCTGCACGCCGTTAGGATCGGTCAGGGTTTGCAATCCCAATGCCGCCACCGGACCGTCGGTGCCGTAAGCCATGGCGGCATTAACGCCGGAGGTCTGTTCCGCTGCAGCTTTCAACGTCACCGCCGTGTCCCCCCCGGCTAATGACAATAGCTGATCTTGCTGCAAGGTGAAATCATAGGCCTTTTCGAAGGCCGGCAGTGCATCAGGCCGTTCGATAAACTCCGCCGAGGCCGCCAATTTGAACTTACCGCCGTCTTTTAAATAACGGCTCAGATCGGTTAGTGACGTCAGGTGATTTTTTTTAGCCAAATCCTGGCGTACGGCAATCGTCCAGGTATTATTGGCTGGCGCCGGTTCCAGCCAGACAATGTGATTTTTGTCATAATCGAGTTGCTTAACCTTCTGGTAGCCCTGTTTGGCATTTTTCCAGACCGGGTCTTTCTCATCGCTGAAAAAAAATGCGCCGTTACCGGTGTATTCCGGATAGATATCAATCTCACCAGAGGTGATAGCGCCACGCAGCACCTGGGTGGCGCCAAGCTGGGATTTATTAATCGTTTTTACGCCATGGGCATCGAGCACCTGCACAATGATATTGCCCAGCAGCGAGCCCTCGGTATCGATCTTCGACCCGACCTTTACCGGTGAATCCGCCGCCTGTACGCCTGACGCCATGCCTAACATGGCTGCGGCAAGGCACAGCGCCCGTCCCTGAAGATAAAAGTTGCCCATAGGTTGGTATCCCCTTGAAGGTTATTGATCAATGGTCCATCAGGCAATAGCGATGGATATTTTTATGAAATAATAGTTCAAATTGAAATTTATTGATTAAAAAAAGGAAGCGTAACCATAGAAACACATTTCTGGTGGCAAAAAAACATCCCCGTCGACAGACCACCAAACCGACATCGGCGAGTTTGCAAAACCTTAACCGGCGCGGCGCAGATGCATAAACGCGTGATAATAATCTGGAATGGTCGCCATGGTGAGTAAAAACCACGGGGTAAAGCAGCCGGGTTGTTGCAAAATAGCCTGTTGAACTTGGCTTAAGGACTGATAACGAAAATCCATTGCTTCGGCAGGATTGAGTCTGGGAACCTGTTTGGTTATACCGAAATAGACATGGTCAAATTCGTGTTCGATCAGACCATTGGACAGCGGGAGGTAATATTGCAACTCAAATATCGGCGTCAGGACACAATGCAATCCCATCTCCTCAAATAATCGTCGTCGAGCTGCCGCCGGCGTGGGTTCATCAGGCGCAGGGTGACCACAGCAAGTATTGCTCCACAATCCACCACAATGGTATTTATCGATGGCGCGCCGCTGCAGCAAGAGGTCGCCCTGGGGATTAAACAGATAGACCGTAATTGCCCGGTGCAATAGCCCTTCCCGGTGTGCCTGGAGCTTTTCCATGCTGCCGATCGGTCTATCTTGTTTATCCACCAGGATCACTTCGCTAACGACCATCACCTCGCCTTGCCTAAACTGCTGTTAACATAAGTCTATCGGCTACGGCGGTAAAAATCTGTGCAAAAAAGAGTGATTACTGCAAGACTGCGCAAATCTTTGCAAAAAACCGTGTCTGAACGCTCATCCGTCAGTGGCCTTGGCGTCATGATGGCTCTGTTTGCCCGTGGTCAACGCGCCACTGCGATGGGCAACATCGGCAGTGGCGCGTTGGGTGGCGTTACAACAAGGTAAACCGGGCGGTTTTAACCCGGGCGGAATCTAATCCGACCATGACATCAAAGTCTCCCGGTTCAGCGGCGTAAATCATTTGCTGGTTGTAAAATTTCAGTGCATTGGCATCAAGCGTAAACGTGATCCGTTTCGATTCACCAGCTTTTAAAAATACCGGCTGGAAACCTTTTAGTTGCTTAACCGGACGGCTTACCGAAGCCGTAATATCGTGAATATAAAGCTGGGCAACGGTGCCACCGTCACGATGGCCGGTATTGGTCAGGGTCACGCTCACCGTCATTGACCCATCCGGTTTCAGCGTCGGGTTGGATAACGCCACGTCAGATACAGAAAACGTGGTGTAGCTCAGACCAAAACCAAACGGAAACAGCGGCCCATTGGCCTCATCATAGTAGTGCGAGGTATATTTATCCGGCTTCTCAGCCAGATAAGGTCGTCCGGTGGGCAGATGATTATAATAAATCGGGATTTGTCCAACGGAACGGGGGAAAGATATAGGCAATTTACCGGATGGATTGTAATCACCAAACAACACATCGGCAATGGCATTGCCCCCTTCAGTACCGCTGAACCAGGTTTCCAGCATCGCGTCGGCCTGTTGATTTTCACGCACCAGTGCCAAAGGGCGACCGTTCATCAACACCAATACCAGCGGCTTGCCGGTAGCCTTTAGCGCATCAATCAACTGGCGCTGGCTGTCCGGGATGGTGAGATGGGTACGACTGGACGCTTCGTTGGCCATGCCCTGGGATTCCCCCACCGCCGCGACAATCACATCCGCTTTGCGCGCCGCACTGACCGCTTCATCAATCATAACCTGCGGTGTACGTGGATCGACGTCGACTGCATGGTCATAGGAATTAAGAAAAGCCACCAGATCTTGGTGATTGGTGATATTGGCACCCTTGGCATACAGAATGGTGGCTTTATTGCCCACGGCATTGCGCATCCCTTGCAATAGCGTGACGGACTGCTTGGGCCGTCCGGCGGCCGACCAACTGCCTATAATATCCCGTTGGCTATCGGCCAGTGGGCCGACCACGGCGATCGTGCCCTGTTTTTTCAGCGGCAACGTCTGCAGCCGGTTCTTAAGCAGTACCAACGTTTGCCGTGCTACCTGCCGGGCAGCGTCGCGATGCAGACGGCTTTCAGCGTTGGTATCCTGCGGATCGCTACCCACCGGCCCAAGATGGTTATAGGGATCACGAAACAGGCCCATGTCATATTTCACATTCAGCACATGGCGCACCGCCTGGTCGATCTCGTGTTCTTTCACCTCACCGCGCTTCACCAACCCCGGCAAGTAGCGGTCATAGTACTCGTCGCTCATGCTCATATTGATACCGGCATTGAGCGCAATCTTTACCGCCTGTTCTGGATCACTGGCCACCCCATGTTTGATCAGTTCCTTGATTGCACCGTGATCGCTGATAGTAATGCCAGAAAAGTGCCATTGTTTACGTAAAATATCTTTTAGCAACCACGCGTTGGCCGTGGCCGGCACGCCGTTGATGGTGTTAAGTGACACCATGACACCGCCGCTTCCCGCGTCCAATGCCGCTTTATACGGCGGCATATAATCATCAAACATGCGCTGAGGACTCATATCAACGCTATTATAATCTCGCCCCCCTTCCACCGCGCCGTAGAGCGCAAAGTGTTTGACCGTGGTCATGAGCGCATGGCGATCACCGGGATGGGCTCCCTGAATCGAACGCACCAGCGTCCGGCCGATTTGTGAGGTGAGGAACGTATCTTCCCCCAAACCTTCTGATACCCTACCCCAACGTGGATCGCGAGAAATATCCACCATCGGTGCCCAGGTCATATTCAGACCGTCTTCACTGCCTTCATAAGCAGCGATACGTCCACTGGTGGCAACAGTGTCAAGATTCCAACTCGAGGCCAATCCCAGGCTGATAGGGAAAATGGTCCGCTGGCCATGGATAATGTCGTAGGCGAAAAACAGCGGTATCTTAAGCCTGGGCAACTGCATAGCCTGATCCTGCATCGCACGGATATCCTGCCGGGTGACGGTGTTGAAAATACCGCCTACCTGGCCGTTTTTAATCATCTCCCGAATCGCTGACTTGGGATTTTCCGGACCCACGCTGATAAGCCGCAGCTGACCTATTTTTTCCTGCAGAGTCATTTTTTGCAGCAAAGCGTTGACGTAAGCGTCACGGGGCAAATTGGGAGAGGGGAGTTGGGTATTATCCGCCAGAGCGGGATTAAGCGTTAAGGAAGCTAGCAGGCTAATTGAACACAGCCATTTCATATCGTTATTCTCACACGGGCAAAAGCGGGCCGAACCGAGAGGCGGTTATCGGCTGTTCGGGGTAATATGCCATAGGGCAATGCTGCACGTAGTGTAGATCATCACGGAGTTGAAAGGGTAATGTTAAATTATTGAAAGCATTTGTTTCCTGTGGAATCTTGCCCCTATTGGCCGTTCAGGCTCAATCTCCGGTTGAGGCCGTGATGCATGGGCTATCATGGCACGACATGGCACAACATAGCACTACGTGGCACTATGATTATCGTTTATGGCAGCAACTGATCGGCCGCCACGCGGATAAAATACCACGCCGAACGCCCGTCACACACCGCCATTGCCCCAGAGTATCTCGGCAGCAGCGTACCAAAACGGCGCTTGATTCCGTTCGAATCACATAAAAGGGAAATCATCATGACCCAGCCATCACCTTATTTATCCCATGCGTTTATTTCACAACTTATTACCATTGCCGGCAAACGCGCCGTCCTGACCGGCAAACGTCAGACCCAACGCTACCTGAAAGGATTCCGTTCCGGCAGCGGACCGGCGCTGGCGGTGGTATTGCCCGAGACGTTATTATCCTTGTGGCAAATTTTAGCCGCCTGCGTGGCCGCTGATAAAATTATTATTATGCAGTCGGCCAATACCGGGCTTACCGAAGGCTCAACCCCCAGCGGGACGGACTACGACCGTGAGGTGGTATTGATCAGCACCCGGCGACTGGATGGCGTGCAACTGCTGGATGAGGGTCGGCAGGCGGTGGCGTTGGCGGGCAGTACGCTTTACACCTTGGAAAAGACGTTGAAACCGCTGAAACGAGAACCCCATTCCGTTATCGGCTCATCCTGTCTAGGCGCATCGGTGATCGGCGGTATTTGTAATAATTCCGGTGGTTCCTTGGTAAAACGCGGTCCAGCCTATACCGAAATGGCACTGTTTGCGCAAATCGATCAAGACGGCAAGCTGCAGTTGGTTAATCACTTGGGCATCGATCTTGGCTCAACGCCGGAACAGATCCTAACCCGTCTCGACAATCAGCAGTATAGCGCCAACGATATTCATCACGCCGATCACGCCTGTTCAGACCACGATTATGCCCAACGGGTACGCGATGTCGACGCCGCAACCCCATCGCGTTTTAACGCCGATCGGCGCCGGCTGTTCGAAGCCTCGGGCAGCGCGGGCAAGCTGGCGGTGTTTGCCGTGCGCCTGGACACCTTCCCCGCCGAGCAGCGCCAGCAGGTATTTTATATCGGCACTAATGATCCACAGGTACTGACCCGGTTGCGGCGCGACATATTATCCGATTTCACCCACTTACCCGTGGCCGGCGAGTATATGCATCGCGATTGCTACGACATCAGTGCAACTTATGGTAAAGATACGTTTATTCTGATTAACCGCCTGGGCACCGACCGCATGCCATGGCTCTTTCAGCTTAAAGGGCGCATTGACGCTACGCTAAACGCCTGGCCATGGCTACCGACCCAGCTAAGCGACCGGCTGATGCAGGGGCTCAGCCGACTGTGGCCAAGGCACCTGCCGCTGCGGATGCAAGAGTACCGCGACCGTTATGAACATCATCTGCTACTGAAAATGTCCGGTGACGGCATAAACGAGGCATCAGACTACCTAGCCCGTTTTTTTGAGCAGGCGCCAGGGGATTATTTCACCTGTACTCAAGATGAAGGTAATAAAGCGTTTTTACACCGGTTCGCTGCTGCTGGCGCCGCCGTGCGCTATCATGCGGTTCATAGCAATAAGGTCGAGGATATTCTGGCGCTGGATATCGCCTTACCTCGTAATGAAACCCAATGGTTCGAGACGCTACCGCCGGAGATCGATCGGCAAATAGTGGCGAAGCTGTATTATGGCCATTTCATGTGCCATGTATTCCATCAGGATTATATTGTGCGCAAGGGCGTGGATAGCCACGAACTCAAACAGCAAATGCTGGCACTGCTTAACCAGCGCGGCGCTGAATATCCCGCAGAACATAACGTCGGGCATTTGTATCAGGCTAAACCACCACTGGCCGAATTCTATCGGCACATTGACCCCACCAATAGCTTTAATCCCGGTATCGGCCAAACGTCCAAGCTGAAACACTGGTGCGAACAGTGTGAAGAACACCGGCAATCTTAGCCTGCATTCTTCAGTTTCCCGGTGCCACATTATCCCATTACCCGAAAAACTCAACGTGAAGGGCACCGGTTATTTAGCGCTGTCGGCCGCCTAAAAGGCGGTATTTTCAGCACCAAATTGGCACTACGTGTAAAGGGGACTTGGCAAGTGCGATGACCTTTGCAATACTGCTTCGCAGTGTTACCAATCATGATTGTTCTATACAGGAGTTGACGATTGTTTTAGCCAGGAATCATGATAGTCAGGGATGATCGGTTCTTCTTTTTTAACAAGGTACCGACTCGTTTATGAAATATGTCATCGTGGGTACAGGTAACATCAGTCATACCTATCTCCAGGCCCTGCAAGCACTGCCGGCCAGTGAAGCCGTCGGTTTTATTTCCCGCAGCAAAACGACGGAGGCAACCCCCGGCGCGTTGCCTTATTGGCCGACACTTGCGGCGGTGGACCGGCCCTATGATGCTGTCATCGTCACCACTCCCAACGGTCTGCATCACCACAGCGCCATCGAGGCTGCCCGATTGGGAAAGCACATCTTGGTGGAAAAACCACTGGATATCAGCCAGGCCGCCATGGATGCCATGATTAGCGCTGCGCAACAGCACCATGTCACCCTGGCGGTGAGTTATCAGCGCCGTACCAATCCCGATAATCAAGCCATCAAGGCCTTATTGGAACAAAACGCGTTTGGGCGGATTTACGCCGCCGATCTCAGTTGCCGCTTCTGGCGCGATGAGGCCTACTATGCCAGCGCTGACTACCGTGGCGGTTACGCTATCGATGGGGGTGGTGTATTTATGCAGCAGGCCAGCCATAATATCGATAATTACGTCTGGTTATTCGGTCTGCCCGAATCGCTACAAGGCGAACTGGATACCTTTGCCCACCAGATCGAGGCCGAGGATCACGGCGCGGTGGTATTGCGCTACGCCAACGGCATGATTGGTACCCTCGTCGCCTCCACTTGCGCGCGCCCAGGTTACCCACCCCGGTTGGAGGTGAGTTCTGAAAAAGGCACCTTCACCCTGCTTAATGACTGTATCAGCGAATGGTATATAGACGGTATTGATAATCCAGCCTCATCGGTCCCGCCCGCACCGGACGGCGGCGCCAGTACCCCCAACGTGAGCGACAGTTCACGTCATGAAGCGATCATTACCGATTTCGAGCAGGCGATTAACCAAGGCACCACGCCACTGGCGGACGGTTCAGATGCTCGCCGGGCCACCGAGTTGATATTACGGATTTACCACTGCCGCGCAAGGGAGGTTTGATGTATCAGCTCAGGGCAGCCCGCATGGATGAATTAACCAAACTTACTGAGCTTTGTGTGCAGTCAAAAGCCTTCTGGGGCTATGATGACGCCTTTATTCGCGATTGTCGCGACAAGCTCAACTTTCATCCGGCGGATATGGAAAAATCGCATATCTGCGTAGCGGAAAATGACCACACCTTACTGGGTGTCGCGCAGTTACTGTTTACCGATGAAATCGCTTTCCTGGAGCGGTTGTGTGTCGCCCCGGCCAATCTTAAAACCGGCATTGGCAAATCACTGTTCGGCTGGTCAATTAACACCGCCCACAGGGCCGGCGCCAAGCGTTTGCTGATCGAATGCGACCACCATTCTGCCGGTTTTTACCAACGCATGGGGGCACGTGAGGAAGAGTTCGTCGAGTCCAGAGTCTTTCCCGGCCAGCAACTACCGCGGTTTAACATCACCCTGACGCCATCCAGGCGCAGTGCAGGCGCATAGCCATCAGCCACTTAACCTTTTACTCATACTGTCACGGAGTGCCATATCGTGTATCAACTGCATATTGCCAACAAAAATTACTCGTCATGGTCATTACGCCCCTGGATACTGATGAGAGTGTTGTCAATTCCCTTTACCGAAACACTACATCGGTTCCAGGGAGCAAATAATCATGATATTTTTCAGCATTTTTCACCGACTGGTCGAGTGCCAACCTTAAATGATGGTGCCATTGTGGTGTGGGATTCTTTGGGCATTGTCGAATACCTCGCAACTACCCATGCTGGGGTATGGCCGGAACACTATCAGGCCCGAGCGTGGGCACGTTGTGCCGCGGCGGAAATGCATTCCGGTTTTTCCGCGCTGCGAACGCTGTGCCCGATGAACTGCGGCGCACGCGTACGGCTGCCCGCGATCGCTCCAGACCTGCAGGAGGATCTGACCCGACTGGATGAACTTTGGCAGCAAGGATTATCGACCTTTGGTGGTCCGTTTTTAGCCGGTTCCACATTCAGTGCCGTGGATGCTTTTTTCGCACCTGTGGTATTTCGGGTTCAGACCTATGATTTACCGCTGTCATCCGCAGCGATGCTGTGGTGTAAACAGATGCTGGCACTGCCAGCCATGACGCAATGGTATCGCGACGCGCTGGCAGAGCCCTGGCGTGATGCATCCCATGAGGATGAAACCGTAGCACAAGGGGTGATCATCAACGATTTGCGCAGTCGGGCTGAATAACGCCGACGGCCTTTGAACGCAGCGGTCAGTCAACTTGCTGGAGTGACGTGCCGTTGCCGTTTTTTGCGGTCTGCCGCGCTTTTATCATTTTTGACTTTTTATACACCGTCTTCGTTTTGCTGCTTTTCGCTTTTTTATACGCTGTCTGTACCGGTTGTTTATGTTTTTTAGCGACCACTGCCGGGCCGGCTTTGTGATGTTTGGTTTTATTCAGGGCTGTCTGGCGCACCGGGGCAGACTTGGCCTGGTGTCTCCCCGTGGCCTTTGCGCGGTGCGCAGCGGTTTTATAGGCTGACCGGGTAGCGCGCAAAGTACCCGTTTTAGCTAATACCCCCGATGGCAGCGCGGTGGCATGGCCGGTCTCCAGCCAGCTGCGAATTCGGCTAGCGTCAGCAAAATGCGTATATTTGCCGTAAGCATCCAATACCACCAAGCCCACCGCCCGATGATTAATCATGGTACGCATCACCAGGCAGTGTCCCGCTGGATTGGTGAATCCGGTCTTGGTCAGCTGAATGGACCAATCTGGCCGATAAACCAAGTGATTGGTATTGCGAAATGGCAAAGTGTAGGGTGGGTTGCTAAAGGTTGCCATGGTTTCATGGGTCGTACTGAGTTCGGTAAGCATGGGGTATTGCTGGGTGGCTATCAGCAATTTTGACAGATCCCGTGCCGTGGAAACGTTGTTTGGGGATAACCCTGTCGGCTCCACATAGTGGGTATGCAGCATACCCAGAGATAACGCTTTGGCATTCATGGCGGCAATAAACGCATGGTAACCACCAGGATAATGATGCGCCAGGCTGGCGGCTGCGCGGTTTTCCGACGACATCAATGCCAGTAGCAGCATATTACGCCGGCTGATTTCACTGCCTACCCGCACCCGGGAGAATACACCTTGCAATTCCGGCGTCTGATGAATATCCACCGAAATGATGTCGTCCATCGGTTGCCGGGCATCGAGCACCACCATGGCTGTCATCAATTTTGACAATGATGCGATGGGCACCACTTTATCTGCATTCATGGAATAAAGCAGATGGTTATCCGACAGATCAAATACAATTGCACTACCGGAGGCAATCACCAACGGCGAAGCCATAGAGACCGGCTCCGCATTGATGGCGGCGTTGGCATCAAGAATAGCCACATTACCCAGCGCTAAAAGAGACGCGCCAAAACAAGCGAAACGAAAAAAAGACAACATTATTCATTACCTGAAAAATACAGCACGACCGCCGTTGATAACGCCATAGTATATCCGATTCTCTGCAAACGAAAATCGCTAAACACCCGTTTTTTTTCGAAACGAAAAAGGACTGCAGTTTGGTTGACAAATATCAGTTCGCTACAGTTGCTTATTTCAATAAAGACACTTTATTAATCATCTTAATTACGGTAAGTCGGTAATCAAACAGAATAAAAAATCCACGATTTAAAAATAAACCGTAATTTGCGTTAAGAACATGTATCCCTGCATTATGCTGCGCCAATTATTTTAATCTTGTGCCACATATTCAGGGTTGTTCGCTAATGACTTTTTTTCGCACCAGGGTAAAAAACAGGATGATGGCGATGATATGACACCCCCAGATCGTCATGGCCATGGTCAACACCGAGGTACCGCCGATGCCGCTAATGGGCACACTCAGCGCGCCGAGCGCAAACATTGCCACGCCAATCATCGCCGACGCACTGCCAGCATTATTCCTTTGGGTTTGCATGGCCAGGGACGATGCCAGGGTGCCAATCAGACCGTTGATCATTACCGAGAAAAACAACGCCAGCAATATCAACGGCAACGGCAGGTGTAGTGCGCCACTGAGCAGCAGCACCGACGAAGCGATGCCCGCGATGCCCAGACCGATACACAGTACCCGCTGCTCGCCAAAACGTATGCTGGTGTGGGCGGCGATTTGCGCGGCGATAACCAGCCCGATCCCATTAATGGCAAAACAAAAACTAAAACTTTGCGGACTCAGGCCATACAACTGCTGTAATACAAAAGGCGAAGCCCCGATGTATGCAAACATGCCCGCCATGCTAAAACCCTGGGTCAGGCACAAGCCCATAAACCTGCGCTGCGTCAACAGCTTGGCCAGCGAACCAAACACACTGAGTATGGAATTTTGGCTGCGACGGCCAGCAGGCAAGGACTCTTCAAGCCGCCATAAGCACATCACTAGCAATATTAACGCGATAGCCGCCAGGACGATAAACAGTCCACGCCAGCTGGTCCACGCCAATAACGCGCCGCCCATTACCGGCGCAGCGATAGGCGCCAGACCATTCACCAGCATCAATAACGCGAAAAATTTGGTTAAAGCATGGCCACTATAAAGATCCCGCGCCACCGCGCGCGAAATGACCGCCCCCCCCGCCCCGGCCAAACCCTGCAGTAATCTCGCCGACAGCAGTTGAGTGATGTTCTGCGCCAGCGCGCAGCCAATAGAGGCGAGCAACAGCACAATCAGAGAGATCAGCAATGGCCTCATACGTCCCAGTTTATCGCTGAGCGGGCCGAAAAACAGCTGACCGATACCCAAACCCAGCAGTCCGGCGGTCAGGCTGAGTTGCGCGCTGGCGGTATTGGTGACTAAATCAGCGGCGAGTTGCGGTAACGAGGGCAGGTAAAAATCAGTACACAGCGGGCCTAGAGCCGCCAGCGAACCCAGCACCAAGACATAGCTAAATTTTTTTTGTGCAGATGCCATAACATCAACAATCCTAATTATCGTGGCCATTGCGGATCTCATGATGCACCCGTCATCCACCACGATCGGTTAAAATATCAGTTTCGGTAGCCTACTGACGTAAGTGTAACGGCTATGATTGCCTCCCTAATATGTCAATTTTTGGTAAAGGCTGTAAGTATTTATTACCATATCGATTTCATTCATGAGATTGACCCTGCCGAGGATACCAATGGTCAGCGTATACTCATTTACCTAGCAGCTATATTATTGATAATTTTCAAATTTTACTTAACATTTATTGCCTTTGCTATAATCCGTTTTGGCGATAAAAACAGCGTTTTTTGTTGCCAGCTCCGCACTATTCAAAACCTTGATGGAGAGGAATCATACCTTTAAGCACCAGGACGGCAATCCTGCGCCAACGTCCATTGATAACATGCTCCGATGAGTTATCGCTGGCCGCGCAACTGTTTCCCAATTTTTTTCTGACCTCTCGAAGCAACCGACAAATACAGCGCCAAAAATGTAGGCAAAAGCCCTAACATGCAGAAAAAACCAGATCTAAATCACATATTTTTGTAGCGCAATGCAACAAAACCGGCGAAAATTACGCCTTCGACGATTACCGGGGGGATTTACCCATGGCTACGCTATCCTCAAGCTTTGTGATGATGCGCTGGGAATTGCTCAGCGCGATGATGATGTTTTTCGCCAGTACCTTGAACGTGGTCTGTCGCAACAACAACCGTTACGCCCTGTCCTTTATCTTTAGCGCTGTGGGTATCAGCATGGCCTGCTGGTTTGTCACCAGTCTGCTGGGCATCAGACTGTCATTCGAGATCGCCTCGCGTGAATTCTGGGCCAACTCAAAACAACTCATTATTTATCTATTATCCCATACCCCACCGGACTGGCAGATCAGTTAATACGACGACGTCAGTATAACAGCACGGGTTTAAGACTCCGGGTGTCAGCTTAGGTCTGCCTATCCGAACTCAGCTCAACAAACCGGCGCCGACGTTAATCGAAAGACCCAGGATAGCCAGGTTGAACACAAAGGAGATAACCGACTGCAGCAAGGCGACTTTACGCACCTCGGTGGTACCGGTGGCAACATCGGCAGTTTGCGAGGCTACGGCGATAGTGAAGGAAAAATAGAGAAAATCCCAATAATAGGGTTTTTTGACATTGTTCGGAAAAATTAACGCCCGTGCATGGGGATTGTGGTCGCGATAAAATAAATGGGCATAATGCATAGCGAATGAGGTCGGTAATAACGACCAGGAGACCACCAACGTTAGCCCGGTCAACACCAAATGCCACGCTTTATCCGCACCTGATATCTGCTTTAGGTTACTCAATTCCAGCAATATTACCAGTATGCTCATCAAGCAGGTTAGCGTCACCAGTGTCAATACCGTGCTGGCGCTTTCATCTTGTCGCAGGGCGATGGTGCGAATATCTTCTGGCTCAGCACGCAGCATTTCCCACCACAAGAAGATCAGGTATAGCCATGCCAGAGCGTTCCACGCGATCATCAGACGCAACAGGATTGAAAAATGGGACGGCAATAACCCATAACAGGCCACGCCGGCGCCGATGGATAGCAGCAGTCTTGGCCGGGCGGTAAGATAATGCTCTATAGGATGGAACACGCGCATGGCGGTAATGGGCCTTAAAGAACATGAAACTGACTAGTCCGATGCTGGCGGACGGGCTTTTGCTGGACAAGGGGCGCTGATGTGGATAAAAGTAGAACCTGGCGAGGGAAAACACAAGGCGTCAACGGTAAAACCCGACCAAAACCTGGCTGCACTGTCCCGCATTTATTGCCCCCGACACACTTACTCAAGCCGCAACCGATCAGAACACTGGGCGCGGGATGAACCGCTAAGCATCAGGACGATAAAGGCTAATCGCCCATGCAATCTCAGCCGAGGTTTTCAACGCTCTGATCTCGGTAAACAGCGCCGCAGCCTGAACGTACTGTTGGCGCAAGAACCCCAGCCATTGCTTGATGCGCGCAACGTGGTACAGCCCGGTATCGCCCTGCTTTTCCAACCGGACATAGTTTTGCAATAATCCCATCACCTCCGGCCAAGCCATGGGGGGTTCATTGTATTTTATCACACGGCTGAGATTAGGCAGGCAAAGCGCGCCGCGTCCTAGCATCAGCGCGTCGCAGCCGGTGGTCGCCAGACATGCCAAGGCGCTATTACGATCGAAAATTTCGCCGTTGGCAATCACCGGTATCGACAGTCGCTGGCGAATTTGGCCTATTGCCGGCCAATCGATACGCTGCGCCTGATAACCGTCCTCCTTGGTGCGTCCATGTACTGCCAGTTCGGTGGCACCCGCTTGGGCAACCGCATCGGCGATCTCCAAACTGCGCAGGGCTGAATCCCACCCTAAACGCACTTTTACCGTTACCGGTAAATGCGCCGGCACAGCGGCGCGCATGGCGTTGACCGCGCGGTAGATCAGTTCGGGATCTTTGAGCAACGAGGCGCCACCACCGCTGCCGTTGACGGTTTTCGAAGGACATCCGCAGTTAAGATCCACACCCCAAGAACCCAATTCAACAGCACGAAAAGCATTTTCCGCCAGCCATTGAGGGTGCTGCCCCAGCAGTTGAACCCGTACCGGCGTACCGTCAGGGGTTCGGCTGGCATGACGCAGCTCCGGGCACAGGCGATAAAAGGATTTTACCGGCAGCAGTTGGTCCACCACCCGCAGAAATTCGGTGATGCACAGATCGTAATCGTTAATTTCGCCCAGCAGTTCCCGGACCAGTGAGTCCAGGACGCCCTCCATCGGTGCCAATAAAACGCGCATAAAAAATCCGTCGCTGATGATCGGGCCATAGTAGGGGATCCAACGCGATAAAATCAAATGCTTATCGCCCTCCAGCCGCAAGAAACCTACTGGTTATGGGTTTGAAGAATGGCGGGTCGCCGCAAAAAAAAACCGCACTGTCAAATGGCAGACCCAGGGTCCAGCATTCGTAGTGCGGTTTTTTATACGGGCGAGGTTAACAGCGATTAAGCGCGTACATCTGCCCGTGGCGTGAAAGATACTGGATATTACCGCTATCTTTCACGTTATAGCGAAAATGCGTCATTATTTCTTAGGATTACGGCTGTCCCGTGAACCAGATCCCGCATAGGCGGACGCACCTGATGAGCGACGAGGCGCTCCGCTGCGACCCGGTTGCGACGCACTTTCGCCGTCACGACGGCGTTGTGGCGGACGGCCATCTCGAGACGCGCCGTCACGGGAACCGTTACCTGCTGATGCACTGCGGGCAGGTGTGCCACGGGACGGCGCCCCGCGCGATGGGCCGCTTGAGCGGCTACCGCGACCGGTTTGCAACGGTTCTGCTTTAATGGTCGGATCCGGATCATAGCCCGGTAGCGCCATGCGCGGGATCGGCCGTTTCAACAGGCGTTCGATATCACGCAACAGTCCCAGTTCATCGACGCAGACTAAGGACAAGGCCTCGCCGGTAGCGGCGGCACGACCGGTACGACCGATACGATGCACATAATCTTCGGCAATCTGTGGCAACTCATAGTTGACCACATGGGGCAGCAGATCGATGTCCAGTCCACGGGCAGCGATATCTGTCGCCACCAGCACCCGAATTTTGCCTTGCTTAAAATCAGCCAGCGCCCGAGTACGAGCACCCTGGCTTTTATTGCCATGGATTGCCGCCGAAGTGATGCCATCTTTATTGAGCAGTTCAGCCAAATGGTTGGCACCGTGTTTGGTGCGAGTGAAGACCAGCACTTGACGCCAGTCGTTCTGACCAATCATATAAGAAAGCAGCTCGCGCTTGCGTTTCTTGTCCACCAGATGCACGCACTGTTCAATCTGTTCGGCAGCCACACTGCTGCGCGCCACAGATACCGACGCGGGATTACTCAGCAAAGTGTTCGCCAGAACTTTGATGTCATCAGAGAACGTGGCTGAGAACATCAGGCTTTGCCGTTTAACTGGCAACAATTTCATTACGCGGCGAATGTCGTGGATAAAGCCCATGTCCAGCATACGGTCGGCTTCATCCAGTACCAAAATTTCCACGTTCGATAAATCTACTGCGCGCTGCTGCGCCAGATCCAGTAATCGACCCGGGGTAGCCACCAGCACATCTACACCGCTGCGCAATTTCATCATCTGCGGATTGATGCTGACGCCGCCGAACACCACCAGCGAACGAATGGCCAGATGGGCGCTGTATTCAACCACATTTTCGCCAATCTGCGCCGCCAGTTCACGGGTAGGCGTCAGTATTAGCGCCCGTACCGGGCGCCGGCCTTTCAGCGCAGGTTCCTGGGTTAACAGTTGCAGTATCGGCAGGGTAAACGCGGCGGTTTTGCCGGTGCCGGTTTGTGCGCTGGCCATAATATCGCGGCCTTGCAATACAAACGGAATAGCTTGTGATTGTACCGGTGTTGGCTCGTCATAGCCCTTCTCGGATAACGCACGCAAAATCTCAGCACTTAGGCCAAGTGTATCAAATGACATTTTAATGAAAAACTCCAGATCCGCCCCGATGTCGCCAGTCTAAGCTGCGCTCAGGGGGATAATCAGATGGGAGGTCAATCCTCACCATGGTGAACGGACAAAATCTATTGTGAGGATTGTAGCAAAATTACAAACAAAATGGGATGGGTATCAAATAAATATCTGCAACCTGGCAGGAAAAATGCTACCCATCAACGACCAACCAGAGTAAAAAATAACTAAAATCATTAAGTTAATGTGGATTAAGAAATTTATCCAGGAACTGTTTGGTGCGCGTTTGCTGCGGGTGGGTAAATACCTCACGCGCCGTTCCCTGCTCGGTAATCACACCGTGATCCATGAAAATGGCCCGATCGGCGACATCACGGGCAAAACTCATCTCATGGGTCACGATGACCATGGTGCGTTTTTCCTCCGCCAGGTCGCGAATGGTACTGAGCACTTCACCGACCAGTTCCGGATCCAGCGCCGAGGTCGGCTCGTCAAACAGGATCACTTCAGGGCGCATCGCCAGCGCTCTGGCAATGGCCACCCGCTGTTGCTGCCCCCCTGAAAGCCGTTTGGGATAGGCGTCTTCTTTACCGCTCAAGCCCACCTTAGCCAGCAATTCCCTGGCGCGTTCGATGGCCTCAGCGCGCGATTCGCCTTTGACAATAACCGGCCCCTCAATGATATTTTCCAAGACCGTGCGATGGGGAAATAAATTAAAACTTTGAAAAACAAACCCCACCTGCTGACGCAATGCCCTGATTTGGCTTTTTTGGGTACTAAGCGCACGTGAACCGTCGATAATAATTGAACCTACCTGAATCGTGCCGCTATCGGGCTCCTCAAGCAGGTTAATGCTGCGCAACAGCGTGGTTTTCCCCGAGCCACTGGGCCCGACAATCGCTAACACATCACCGCGATTAACCGACAGATCGATACCGTGAAGCACCGGCTGACCATGAAAGGATTTGACCAATTGCCTGACTTCTATAGTACTGGCTGGGTTGTGGTCGAGATTATTGTTGGTGGCACTGTTCATCATCACTCCCGATCTGTTGTTCTCGCCTCGCGTCACCGCTGACCGGTCCGCCAGCGAGGGTGGCCCCCCAGCAACCACCCGTCAGTTAGACATACGGGGGTCTGTCAGCAGGGTACTAACAATTAACATCGCCGCGTTACACGGCGGGATGGTAGGCAAACAATGCCGGCGCCCCACCGGTATGCACAAACAAAATCGGTCCATCATCAAAACGCTGTTGTGTAATACCGTCAATCAGGCCAGCCATGGCCTTACCGGTATAAACCGGGTCAAGCAGCATGCCTTCCAGCCTGGCCAGCAACATAATCGCCGCCTGCCCTTCCTCATTAGGCATGCCATAACCCGGGGCAAAATAATCGTCCCACAGAGTGATGTCCGCCAGCGGCGCCCTGATGCCCAACGTATCGGCCAATTGCTGCTGCAGGTCAACCACTTTAGGCCGTTGCATCGCCACCGAGCGGGAAACCGTCACGCCAATCAGCCGCGTCGCCGGCATCAGCAGTTGTAAGCCCACGGCCAGGCCAGCATGGGTGCCAGCGCTGCCGGACGCAGTGACCACATTACCCAAGGCTAGCTGATCCGCACATTGGTGGGCAATTTCCAGGGCACATCCGACATACCCCAACGCGCCCAACGCATTGGATCCCCCCACCGGCACAACATAAGGGCGAAAACCCTGCGCCTCAAGTCGTTCCGCCAACTCGGCCAACTGCTGGTCGGCATCAACCAGGCCCTCGCACATGACCACCTCGGCGCCGAACAGGTCGAGTAGCAGGCGGTTACCATTGGTTAAATAATTTTCCGCTTCGCTGCCGAATGGGTTCTCCAACAGCGCCACGCAGTGCAGACCCAATTTCGCCGCCACCGCAGCGGTTTGCCTGACATGATTAGACTGTATCGCACCGGCAGTGACCAACGTGTCAGCGCCTTGGCGCAGCGCGTCGGCGGCCAGGAATTCTAATTTGCGCAGCTTATTGCCACCCATGGCCAATGGCGTCACATCATCGCGTTTACAGTAAATTTCACGACCCAGGTGATCGGAGAGTCGCGGAAGAAATTCCAGGGGGGTGGGCGGGCCAATCAGATCGAGGCGGGGGTAATCTGCAAGCTTGAGCGATAGATCCATAATACCCTTCATCTTTCGGGTTACAGGGGTGTTGGCTGCGTTCATTCACCCGAATCACTTTTTTGAGTAAGCTCATCGGGGTGCCTTCACTTGCCGCCTACCTGTAACCCGAAAGCTATTGGGTATACTTCATCTTTCGGGTTACAGGGGTGTTGACTGCGTTCATTCACCCGAATCACTTTTTTGAGTAAGCTCATCGGAGTGCCTTCACTTGCCGCCTACCTGTAACCCGAAAGCTATTGGGTATACTTCATCTTTCGGGTTGCAGGGGTGTTGGGGTGCGGGCAGTGCCAGCGGTTAGCGGCGGTTGCCAAAGATGCGCAGTAACATCAAGAACAGATTGATGAAATCCAGATACAGCGTCAGCGCGCCGACGATGGAATATTTCCGGAACCCATCCTTGTCGTCGATGGAAAGCTGCGAACCCATGCTTTTCAACTTCTGAGTGTCATAGGCCGTTAACCCGACAAACACCACTACGCCGATATACGTCACCGCCCACATCAATGCGGTACTTTTCAACCAGATGTTCACCACTGATGCCAGCACTATGCCGATCAGCGCCATAAACAACAGGTTACCAAAGCTGCTAAGATCGCGTTTAGTGGTGTAACCATATACCGTCATCGCCCCGAACATGCCACCGGCCACAACAAAGGTGCCGGCAATAGACGAAGAGGTATAGATGATGAATATACTGGACAGCGTCAGCCCGGTCAGAGCCGAGTAGAGCATAAACAAACCGGTGGCCATTGCGCCGCTGAGTCGGTTTACCATACCGGAAATGACAAATACCAACGCCAACTGGGCAATAATCAAGCCAAAGAAGGTTATTTGGCTGGAGAATATCAGATTCATCACCGCTGGCGTACGTGCGGCAAACCAGGAGACAAAAGCAGTCAACAACAATCCACACGTCATCCATCCGTATACCTGAGCCATAAATGGCTGGATACCGGCATCAGCACGCTCAACGATTAACCCCTGGGGGCGTGAACCCTGGGGACGGGGGAATCGATCCATGACAGTCACCTTTATGATCAACATAAAACAAAGGCCAGGGAAGCGGCCCACCATTAAATAGCATACCACAAAAATAGCGTTGGCAATAAAGGGCCAAAAGCAAAAAAAACCGCCTCAGGATCAGGCTTTAGCGAGTTTGCCAGCGCTGTGCGGCTTGGTTATCGCTATCACGCGCGTCCACCCAACGGCTGCCTTGGGCAGTCACCTCGCGCTTCCAGAACGGCGCGCGGGTTTTCAGGTAATCCATAATAAATTCGGCAGCATTAAATGCCGCATCGCGGTGGCCGGCTGCGACGCCGACCAGCACGATCTGCTCGCCGGTCCGCAGTTCGCCAACCCGATGGTTAACCGTCACGCGCTGCAGCGGCCAGCGTTGACGCGCCAGGTCAACAATCTCCTCTAACGCCCTTTCGGTCATGCCTGGATAATGTTCTAACGCCAAGGCACTGACGTCATCACCTTGGTTGTAATTGCGCACCTTGCCGGTAAACGTCACTACCGCGCCATCATCATCGCAGGCGGACAACCAAGCATATTCTTCGGCCATATCAAACGGTCGGCTGCCGACATAAATTCGGGTGTCACTCATGCTAGCCCCCGGTAACCGGGGGGAAAAAGGCCACTTCATCGCCAGCCGATAGCGGATGCCCACCCTCCACCAACACTTGATTTACCGCCGATAACAACCGGTCTTGCTCCAGTGCCAATGCCCAGTTCCCACCGCGGGCGGCCAACGACTGGCGTAGCGCCTCAACGGTGGTAAACTCCGACGCCAAAGCCATTCGCTCGCAGCCAACCTGTTCGCGGACTTGGGCAAAAAACAGGACAGTGATCATAACGCTGCACCGATGAAGTCGCCAGATTTACCCCCGCTTTTAGCCAACAGTCGCACCGGACCGATAATCATATCTTTTTGTACCGCCTTGCACATGTCATAGATGGTCAGCGCCGCCACCGAGGCGGCAGTGAGCGCTTCCATCTCTACACCGGTTTTACCGGTCAGACGACACAGGGTTTCGATACGCACCCGTCCCGACCCGATCTGCGCGTCAAGATGCACTTCTACCTTGCTCAGAGCCAGGGGATGGCACAGCGGGATCAACTCCCAGGTGCGCTTAGCAGCCTGAATGCCGGCGATGCGCGCAGTGGCGAAAACATCCCCTTTGTGATGCTGGCCGTCAATAATCATGGCTAACGTCGCTGGCGCCATGGTCACGAACGCTTCGGCACGGGCTTCGCGCAGGGTCTCCTGCTTCGCGGAAACATCGACCATATGGGCTTCGCCGTTAGCGTTAATATGTGTGAGGGTTGGCATGTTTGTTTCCTTGTGGAGTGTCAACCGCCGATAAACGACAGATTAGGGGTGGCGCCGGTATTACCCTGATGAAGAAAATGGGTCTGTTTTTTTAACTGCAAACCGCCGGAGATGCGTGCCTTGAGTTGTTCCAGCCCGTCATCATCGGCCAGCAAATCGCGCAGGGGGATACCGTCCTCGCCAAACAGGCAGAGGTGAAGATCACCCATGGCAGAGACTCTAAGGCGATTGCAACCGGCGCAGAAATCCTTGGCGTAAGGCATGATCAACCCAATTTCCCCCTGATAATCGGGGTGGCGGAATACCTGTGCCGGGCCGTCAGTGCGCCCGCGCGGCTGGAGTTGCCAACCCATGGGAATCAGTTGTCGGCGCAGAACCTCACCGGAGACGTGGCGGGAGCGGAACAATTCACCACCGTCGCCGGTTTCCATCAGTTCGATAAAACGCAGTTGGATAGGACGGGTTTTGATCCAGGCCAGGAACCCATCAAGATGGATGTCATTAATATTGCGCATCAGCACGGTGTTAACTTTGACCTGACTGAACCCCGCCGCAAAAGCGGCGTCGATACCCGCCATCACCTGCCGGAACTTATCCTGGCCGGTGATCAGCTTGAATTGCCGGGAATCAAGACTGTCGACGCTGACGTTCAATGCAGTCAACCCCGCCTCGCGCCAGCTGGCGATATCGCGCTCCAGCCGATAACCGTTGGTGGTTACCGCCAGCGTGCTGATCTGCGTATGGGAACGTACTGCCGCAATAATATCGCAAAAATCACGACGCAAGGAAGGTTCGCCGCCGGTCAGGCGCACCTTCTCCGTGCCAAGATCGGCAAACGCATGAGTAAGGCGCCAGATCTCATCAAGCGACAGGAAGCTATTATTGTTACTGCCGTGCGGCCGGTAGCCGTTGGGCAAACAATAGGTACAACGGAAGTTACAAACGTCCGTAACAGACAGGCGCAAATAATAAAATTTACGCGCAAACGCATCAATGAGTTGTGGCACCGTTTAACACCTTTCCAAATTCGGGAGATGCCGACGTTTCCATCTGGCACCCTGGTGGCTTGCGCCACGGCCAAAATACCTTATTGCATAACACCGCAACGTAGGCACAGAGGCTAGGAGTTCGATTCCGCACGACCACATTACTGTGACGTGAATAAACCTTAGTGATTAATAGTGTAATCCTTATTAGCAGGCTGCGCCATGCTAGTGAATACAAATTACGCTGTATAAACAATTATATATCGAAATATATTCATCACCAGACGGAGGTTAATCCATCCTATTATCCGCTGTTGCACGGGGGGGTATTTGGGATGTGTATTGATATTTTGCATTTATAGCCGGATCGGCTATTTTAATCGGCATCGAGACCAACATGCCGGCACACTAAAGCATGAAAGCGAGACAACAGGATAATGAGGAGCGTTATGCGAAACCGCAGTTTGGCCGATCTCGATCGGGTAGTGACGCTGGGCGGCGGGCACGGTTTGGGGCGTGTGATGTCGGCGTTATCCTCGCTGGGCTCACGGCTTACTGGGATTGTCACCACCACCGACAATGGGGGATCAACCGGACGGATCCGGCAATCGGAAGGCGGCATCGCCTGGGGCGATACCCGCAACTGTCTTAATCAGCTGATAGCACAACCCAGTATCGCAGCGGCCATGTTTGAATACCGTTTTACCGGCCGGGGTGAACTGGCTGGCCACAATCTGGGCAACCTGATGCTTAAGGCGCTGGATAATCTCAGCGTACGGCCATTGGACGCCATCAACCTGATTCGCAATATACTAAAGGTGGATGCCCTGCTTATCCCCATGTCCGAGCATGCAGTCGACCTGCAGGCCGTGACTGCCGCAGGCACCACCGTCGACGGTGAAATGGCGGTGGATCAGCTCACTGTGCTCCCGACCCACCTGCGATTAACCCCTGAGGTACCCGCCACCCGCGAAGCATTACACGCCATCGCCACCGCAGACCTTATCCTAATAGGTCCCGGCAGTTTTTTGACCAGCCTAATGCCACTGCTGTTGCTGAGTGATTTGTCCCAAGCACTGCGTCGCACCCAGGTGCCGCTAATCTATATCGATAACTTAGGCCGTGAACTCAGCCCGGCGGCGGCCAATCTTAGTCTCATCCAAAAGCTGGCGCTAATGGAACAGGCTATCGGCAGAGCCAACAGGATCGACGCGCTGCTGATCGGCCCCACCCGTGACGCGAGCGGTGTCACCGATCGGATGATCATCCAGCGTCCGCTGGCCGCCATGGATGAGCCTCATCACCATGATCGGCAGTTGTTGCGCACTGCATTAGATGACGCGCTACAATCGCTCGGATAAATAAGGCCGGCCGTTCACCTCAGGATAGGGCGATAAAATGCTCACGCAAGGCATGGATTTCGTCGCGTACGCTGGCCGCCTGTTCAAATTCGAGATTCTGCGCATGCGCCTGCATTTTAGCCTCCAGCTCGCTGATTTTTTTATCCAACGCTTTAGGCGTCATATCACCATAATGCGCCGCAGCTTCCATCGCCTTGCGCTTTTTCTGTTTAGCATGTGCTGGCGATTGGCCCAATTCCATAATATCTGCCACCGATTTATTCAGCGCCTGCGGAATAATGCCATGTTCTTGATTATAGGCATGCTGCTTCACGCGTCGTCGTTCGGTTTCATCAATGGCACGCGCCATGGACGGCGTGATCTTGTCACCATACAGAATCGCCTTGCCGTTCAGATTGCGCGCAGCTCGGCCGATGGTCTGGATTAACGAACGTTCAGAGCGTAAAAACCCTTCTTTGTCCGCATCCAGGATGGCCACCAGCGACACTTCCGGCATATCCAGCCCTTCGCGCAGCAGATTGATGCCAACCAAAACATCAAATTCTCCGAGACGCAGGTCACGGATAATTTCTACCCGCTCCACGGTTTCAATGTCGGAGTGCAGATAACGTACCCGCTCACCATGCTCGACCAGATATTCGGTCAGATCTTCCGCCATCCGTTTGGTCAGCGTGGTCACCAGCACCCGTTCATTAATCAGCACCCGCTTGCGGATTTCAGACAGCAGATCGTCCACCTGAGTACCCACCGGGCGGACTTCGATCTGCGGATCGAGCAGGCCAGTAGGACGCACCAGTTGATCGACTACCACCCCACCGCACATCTCCAGCTCATATTTGCCCGGCGTTGCCGAAACGTAGATCGTTTGCGGTGCCTGGGCGGCAAATTCTTCAAACCGCATCGGCCGGTTATCCAACGCCGAAGGCAGACGGAAACCATATTCCACCAGCGTCTCTTTGCGTGCACGATCGCCACGGTACATTCCACCAATTTGCGGAATGGTGACATGGGATTCATCAACAATCAGCAGACCGTCGGCGGGCAGGTAATCAAACAGCGTTGGCGGTGGTTCGCCTGGTCCACGTCCCGACAGATAGCGCGAGTAGTTTTCAATGCCCGAGCAATAGCCCAGCTCATTCATCATTTCCAGATCAAACTGGGTGCGCTGAGACAGGCGCTGCTCCTCCACCAATTTATGGCTGGACAGTAAATTCTGACGACGATCCGCCAGTTCGACCTTGATATCTTCCATGGCTTGCAGCAGGCGCTCGCGCGGCGTGACATAATGCGTCTTGGGATAGATGGTATAACGCGGCACCACCTGGTCTACTTGCCCGGTAAGTGGATCAAACAACGACAGCCGCTCTACCTCCTCGTCAAATAACTCAACACGCAGCGCAATGTCATCGGATTCGGCAGGAAAAATATCAATAACTTCACCGCGTACCCTAAAGGTCCCGCGTTGGAAGGCTTGATCGTTGCGGGTGTATTGCAGTTCGGACAGGCGCCGCAATATCGATCGTTGATCGATAATCATGCCGCGGGTCAGATGCAGCATCATTTTCAGGTAGGCGTCAGGATCACCCAAACCATAAATCGCTGAAACCGACGCCACCACGATCACATCCCGGCGTTCTAACAGCGCCTTGGTGGCGGATAAGCGCATTTGCTCGATATGCTCGTTTACCGAGGCGTCTTTTTCAATAAAGGTATCTGAACTGGGAACATAGGCTTCCGGCTGGTAATAGTCATAATACGAGACGAAATACTCAACCGCATTGTCGGGAAAAAAAGCCTTCATTTCGCCATAAAGCTGCGCCGCGAGTGTCTTGTTGGGTGCCAGGATCATGCTGGGTCGGTTAAGATCGGCAATCACATTCGCCACGGTAAAGGTTTTACCCGATCCCGTCACGCCCAGTAAGGTCTGATGGGCCAGCCCATCCTGTAACCCTTCTTCAAGATGGCGAATCGCCTCCGGCTGATCGCCGGAAGGTTTAAAGCTCGATTGCAGGTTAAAGGCTTTACTCATTTACTGGACTACCTCTGGGCAACATAAGAAAAATATCGTTAACAGAATGGTGGTCTGGATTTAGAATACTGGATACAAAACCAGTAATATAATACCCTTTCCGGCGAAACTCGCAAGTGCCGATGCGGTAGTGCCAAGGAAATGGGATCGTTTTGGATCCTCACCATTCTTATTTTATTATAAATCGTTATAAAATTAACACAGGGTAAAAGACTGCTGCAATTCGACACCAAGTCGATCATCACTTTACAAATTTGCTTGATTTTAATTAACTGTTTGTATTTCTGCCAATTAAAAAAAACGTGGAGAATACAGGCAACGCTCTATGAACCCGCGCCCACTCTCGTTTCCGCCGGCTTTTCTAAACCTAATGCACATGGTTATCCACAGGAATAGTGGATAAGTCTTACCGCACCGCTTGCTGCTTGGGTTCCACAAAGCTGACATTGATGACACCTAAATGACAAACCTGCGTCTTTTTAGCTATTTTTGATCGCTCAACCGCTTTTTTTTATGTCCAAATCACCTAACCCTTTTGCCCCTGTACCAAAACACCGTCACGTTGAATCACCACCCGCCGCACTGGTTTAGTGCCTTATTCACGCCTAGAGTCGCAATTGCACCACCGCACCGCCCAACAGCACCGTTAATGTGCAATAAGCCGCAGTTTGTTTGGAAAATAGCCATTGACGGTATGTCATTATGCTGCCACAACCCGGTAAAGACAGTTCATCATAAACTCATCAGATGTTGATTTGAGGCCGGCACAATTGAGTGAATTCCTATGCGCATACTAAGATAAGTGATTGCGATGCACGAACACGGTCAACGCACCGGCAGTCTGAAAGATAACGGGGGAGATTAACCGGTCCACCCGGCAACACTATTGGCCTGATAGTTGCTAGCTAGAGAAGTCGTTGCTAGAAAAGAAGTCGTTCTCAGAAGGGAAGTGTTTGTAGCGAATGCGACATTAAACATCAATAATAGGGAGGAAGACATTCTATGTTACGTTTGCACGCGGTGAACCAGTTTTATGGTCCCAAGCAGATATTGTGGGATGTCGACTTAGAGTTGCCCCATGGCCATTGCACCTATGTTCTGGGCCGTAACGGGGTAGGTAAAAGCACCCTCGTCAACTGCATCATGGGCCATATCCCTATCACCAGTGGATCGATAACCTGGCATCTGCACGGCGAAGCGGAGCTGAATTTACTGCAGCATCCGGTTGAGCAGCGCGCAGCACTGGGAATTGGTTATGTGCCGCAGGGCCGTCAGGTGTTTTCCCAACTCAGCGTTGACGAAAATATGCGGGTGGCGCTACTGGCCGGTCGGAATAAATCCCGTCAGATACCCGCCATGGTGTATGAGTTATTTCCGGTATTGCATAACATGCGTCATCAGCGAGCCGGGGATCTCAGCGAAAGCGGGCAACAGCAGTTAGCTATCGCCCGGGCGCTGGTGCTCGAACCGGAGCTACTGATCCTCGATGAACCTACCGGGGGTTCCCAGCCCACCGTAATAGAGGAGATCGGCCATAATATCCACCGTCTGCAGCGTGAATTTGGCCTTACGTTGTTGGTCGTGGAGCAGCAGTTACCGTTTACTCCCGAGGCAGGCGATAGGTTTTGTTTACTCGAAGCAGGGCGCAATGTCGCTCAGGGCCCGCTTGATCAATTGGATGAGAGCCTTATCCAAACCTATCTGGCGGTATAACGACAGATCATTGATGGGGAAAACTGACTCGTTATGCCATATTCACCCATTATCGCCTATATCGCCGCAATTCAGGGCGTTAATATCCCCATTCTCCACGTTACAGGTGAGTAGGCTTTCCTGTAACTCGGACTATTTAGGGTATAGTTCCCTATCACGCCCCATTTTTCACTGCCATGGCGCTCCATAAACAGCATCACCACTCCGTTACTGCTCCTTTACCAACCAATCTGATAATGTCCGAAAATCGATATACGCCGCCAGATCGGCGCAGGCCGGATCCGTCAGCCAGGGAATTTCACCCAACAACGGCGCCCTTAGTTGTTGGCGCAGCGTCGCCAGGTACTCTGTTCGCCGATGCGGCTCGCATGAGAGATCGTTAGCTATCCAACCGACCAACGGCAGCCCGGCCTGGCGTATCGCCAAGGCCGTTAATAACGCATGGTTAATGCAGCCAAGCTTGATCCCAACCACCAAGATCACCGGCAGTCGTTCAGCCACGACCCATTGATCATAACTAACATCATCGTTTAACGGCGTAAACCAGCCACCAGCACCTTCAACAATCACCCAGGGTGCCAGTCCTTCAAGTTCCCGTAGACCCTCCGAGAGCAGCAGCGGATCGATGACGCGGCTTTCATCGCGGCTGGCGATATGCGGCGACGTCGGCGCCAGCAGCGCCACCGGGTTAACCTGACGATACGTCAGCACCACACTGGCGTTGCTGAGCAAGGCCAATGCATCGTCATTGCGCGGCCCGTCAGTGGTTTCCCGGCAGCCGGCAGCCACCGGCTTGTAACCGACAGCCTTGCCGCCTGCGCGCTTGACGGCCTGCAACAGGGCGCAGGCCGCCACGGTCTTGCCGATATCGGTATCGGTGCCGGTGATAAAAAAACGCTTATTCACGATAAATAACACCATAGTTAAGTTGATAACTCAGTGGAAGCTTGCCCTGATGCCGGGTCCAGGCCGCGTCGAGTCGCTGCAGGCATGAGCGGCTGGTCAACCCCGGAGCACGCCCATCTCGCAGATGGCCTGCACCCACCCCTTTCAATTCATGGAGCAAGGCCGACAACTGCGGATATTCCAGCGTGAGGCGCGCCGCGCTGAAATGATGGCGATAGGGTACAAAAGCCTGAGCAATGGCCATTGAAGTCAAAAAACGGTTAAGATGAACCCCTTGATCCACCTTGGACCACGCTTGGCGGAGTTCCATCAGCGAACCGTCGGCCAGGGTCGAGACGGCAATCACCCCACCCGGGCGGGTGACGCGGTAAAATTCAGCCAGGGCGCGAGGAAGATCATCACACCACTGCACCGCAAGGTTGGAGAAACACATGTCCACGCTAGCCTCTCCCAACGGTAATTGTTCGATATCCCCCGCCAGATAGGCGCACGTGGAATCATTACTGCGCGCCTGCGCCAGCATATCCGGTGCCAAATCCAGCGCCACGACCTGATTACCCTGCGCTCGCCATGACCGGCTGAACCAACCCGTTCCGCAGCCGGCATCCAATACCGTCCAGCCGCTGCGCGGGCCAACCAACGCCATCAGGTGCTGGCCGCTGGCGCGCTGTAACCCGGCATGCTGGTCATAGTTCGCGGCGGCGCGACCAAATGTACGGGCAATGCGCTGTTTATGCGAGGTGACGGGCAGCATTCAGAGCCTCCAGCAACACATCGATGTCCGCGCTCTGGTGTGCCGCAGTCAGAGTAATGCGCAGCCGGGCGCTGCCCGGCGGCACCGTTGGCGGTCGGATAGCCGTAAGCCAACACCCCCGTTCGCGTAGCCGTTCGGTCACCGCCAGCGCCAGCAGATTATCGCCTATCAACAACGGTTGGATGGCGCTGGTGGGGGATCCAGGCGTATACCCCAGGCTGATGACACCCGCGCGAAAGCGCGCGATATTGCGCCGCAGTTGCTCCCGTAACGCATCGCCCTGGATAATCGCACTGACCGCAGCGTCGATGGCGTAGACCTGGGCCGGCGGCAGCGCAGTGCTGTAAATCAGATGGCGCGCATACTGCAGCAGATACTCAGCAACCGGCGCAGTGCAGAGCACCGCCGCGCCGCCAACCCCGGCGGCTTTGCCGAAAGTGACCACCAACAGCTCGGGGTGACAACCTTGCTGCCAGGCACTGCCTCTACCTTGGTCGCCCACCACGCCAAATCCATGGGCATCGTCTACCAGCAACCAACCGCCAGCCACACTGGCCACGTCGGTTAAAGCACGTAGCGGCGCACAGTCGCCATCCATGCTAAAGACACCTTCGGTGATCACCAACAGATGACCTGATGCATCACGCCGGGCCAGTCGGGCCAGCGAAGCGGCATCGTTATGGGCAAAACGGCGCAAATGCGCCGGCGACAGGATAGCCGCCTCCAATAACGACGCATGGCTGAGTTTATCCGCCAGGATCCGATCCCCTTCGGCCGCCAGCGCGCCAATAATTCCCTGGTTGGCGGCGTAACCCGAGCTAAACAACAGTGCCCGCTCATAGCCCAGCCAATCGGCCAGCCGATGTTCCAGCGCCTGGTGCACCAGACTATAACCGGTAACGTGCCCTGAACCGCCGCTACCGACACCATGGCGTACCGCCCCCTGCCGCCAGGCCTCAACCACGCGGGGATCCCGAGCCAGCCCTAAATAGTCGTTACTGGAAAAATTCAGATAACGGCGCCCTTGATAGGCCAAAAAACGCTGATTACCGTCGACTATCGCCATACGGCGACGATAGGCATCGGTCCGTTGCCTATCCTGAAGCCCCCGCTCGATTTTTTCATCCCAGTTCATTAGCGTGCCGCGTTATGATATAACGCGGTATCGGCGTCCAGCCAGTGTTCAACCCATTGCCGTTGCTGCTGCTGGTTGCCAGCATCGGTTTGGTGTTGCTGTGTATTCAATCCGAGCTTGGCAAACAGCGCGAGATCCTTATCTTCATCCGGATTAGGGGTCGTGAGCAATTTGCAGCCATAAAAGAGGGAATTGGCGCCCGCCAGGAAACACATCGCCTGGGTTTGCTCGCTCATTTGCTCGCGCCCCGCCGACAAACGAACGTGTGAACGAGGCATCATAATGCGTGCCACCGCGATGGTACGGATAAAATCAAAAGCATCAACATCCTCATTATCCGCCAGCGGCGTGCCCTTGACCTTAACCAGCATATTAATGGGCACACTTTCCGGTGGCACCGGTAAATTGGCCAACTGCACCAGCAACCCGGCGCGATCAGCAACCGTTTCACCCAGACCGACTATCCCACCTGAGCAAACTTTAATACCAGCGCCGCGTACTTTCTCTAGCGTATCCAGGCGATCCTGATAACTGCGGGTGGTGATGATCGAGCCATAAAATTCCGGCGACGTGTCCAGATTATGATTATAAAAATCCAATCCAGCCGACGCTAAGCTCGTCGCTTGGGAATCACTGAGCATCCCGAGGGTCATGCAGGTCTCCATGCCCATCTCCTTGACGCCCCGGACCATTTGCTCCAAATAAGGCATATCGCGATCGCGCGGATTTTTCCAGGCAGCCCCCATGCAAAACCGGGTCGAACCGGCCGCCTTGGCTTTGCGTGCCGAGGCCAGCACCTGCTCTACCTGCATCAATTGCTCGCTGTCCAGGCCGGTGTGATAACGCGCGCTTTGCGGACAGTATTTACAATCCTCCGGGCAAGCGCCGGTTTTGATGGATAATAAGGTGCTCACCTGAATCTGATTAGGGTCGAAAAACGTGCGATGCACAGTCTGGGCTTCAAACAGCAAATCCATAAAAGGTTTATCGAACAGGGCCTGGGCCTGTTGCAACGTCCAGTGAGGATAATTTTGCATGGGATGACCATCTCAATATGAGGGAATAAAACAGTTCCGTTAGTGTAATTCAAGCGGCTATACTGTCAACCAAATGTTGATCATTAAGGTTTACAAGTAATATGATGACTGCTGATGACTTGGCTTTCGATCGACGCCATATTTGGCATCCTTATACGTCTATAACCGCGCCCCTGCCCTGCTACCCGGTGGTGGCCGCCGAGGGTAACGAACTGCAACTGGCCGATGGCCGACGCCTGGTGGACGGTATGTCCTCGTGGTGGGCCGCGATCCACGGCTACAACCACCCGGCGATTAACCAGGCGATCGCTGAACAATTGCAGGCGATGTCCCACGTGATGTTCGGCGGCATCACCCACCCTGCGGCGGTGGCGTTATGTCGCCGACTGGTCGCCATGACCCCGGCGCCACTGGAATGTGTATTCCTGGCAGATTCCGGTTCGGTCGCCGTTGAGGTGGCGATTAAAATGGCCTTGCAGTACTGGCAAGCACGGGGAGAAGATCGCCGTTGCCTGCTGACGGTACGCCAGGGTTATCATGGTGATACCTGCGGGGCGATGTCGGTATGCGACCCCCAAACCTCGATGCATCGATTATTTCAAGGGTATTTGCCGCAACATGAGTTCGTCGCCGCACCCAGCTGTCGTTTTGACGACGAATGGCGCGAAGAGGATATCGCCGAACTGGCCAACCGGTTGGCATCCGATGGCTCGCAACCCGCGGCGGTGATCCTCGAACCCATTGTACAGGGCGCCGGCGGCATGCGTTTTTATCACCCCACCTACCTGCGGCGAGTACGTGAATTATGCGATCGTCACCAGGTGCTGCTGATCGCGGATGAAATCGCCACTGGCTTCGGCCGCACCGGCAGGTTATTCGCTTGTGAACATGCGGGTATTTCACCGGATATTATGTGTTTGGGTAAAGCGCTGACCGGTGGTTACCTTACGTTGTCCGCGACGCTGACGAGTCGTGACGTGGCCGATACCGTCAGCAATGGCGAAGCAGGGTGCTTTATGCATGGCCCCACGTTTATGGCCAATCCACTGGCCTGCGCTGCGGCTAATGCCAGTCTGGCGCTGCTCGAACAAGGGCATTGGCCGGCGCAGGTGGCAGCGATTGAGCAGCAGTTGCGCGATGGCCTCTTGCCCCTGCGCGCGCATCACCAGGTGGCTGATGCACGGGTATTAGGCGCTATCGGCGTGGTGGAAACCCATACTGCGGTGAATCTGGCGGCGCTACAGCATTTTTTTGTTACGCAGGGCGTCTGGATCCGCCCGTTTGGCCGCTTAATTTATCTCATGCCGCCTTACAGTATTCAACCAGAGCAGTTAGCGTTACTGATAACCACACTGACGGCATCGCTGGATCGGCCCGCGCATTTTATTGCCTGAAAACGGTGAAATGATCATGATGTGGTGCCGGGTCGATGGGCAGGGTCATCGACCATGAACTATGCTGAAAGCTGAGTTTGATAACAAAATAGGAGCATAAGGAACATGTTGAAGCAGAACAACCATAGCAACCGTCGGATCGTACTGGCCTCTCGCCCGAAAGGCGCACCAGTACCTGATAATCTCCGTTTGGAAACCGCCGATTTGCCGCATCCCGACGATCGACAGGTGTTATTGCGAACCGTGTATCTCTCCCTCGATCCTTACATGCGTGGCAGAATGAGCGACGCCGAGTCCTACTCAGCACCAGTGGCGATCGGCGAGGTCATGGGCGCCGGCACGGTATCTCGCGTTGTCGAGAGCAAACACCCGGATTATAAAACCGGGGATTGGGTGCTTAATTACGGCGGCTGGCAGGACTACTCGCTGGCCGACGGCAAAGCGCTTAAAAAGCTCGATGACGACCTGTTGGCGCACCCGTCCTGGGCACTGGGCGTATTGGGTATGCCGGCATTTACCGCCTATATGGGTTTAATGGATATCGGCCAGCCAAAAACCGGTGAAACCCTGGTGGTGGCTGCGGCCACTGGCGCGGTCGGTTCGGTGGTAGGCCAGGTAGCAAAACTCAAAGGCTGCCATACCGTCGGCATCGCGGGCGGCCAGGATAAATGCCGCTATGCCGAAGAAGTCTTAGGCTTCGACACCTGTATCGACCGCCGTGCCGATGATTTTGCCCAACGCCTGGCAAAGGCCTGCCCTGACGGGATCGACATTTATTATGAGAACGTCGGTGGGGCGGTTTTTGATGCGGTAATGCCATTGCTCAATACCTCTGCGCGCGTTCCACTGTGTGGTCTGATCGCTCAGTATAATATGCAGGCGTTACCCGAAGGCCCGGATCGTCTGTCACTACTGATGGGGCTGCTGCTGCGTAAGCGCATTCGTATCCAGGGTTTTATTATCGCGCAAGACTACGCGCATCATTACGACGAGTTTATCCAGGTGATGGCGCCGTGGGTGAAACAGGGAAAAATACAGATGCGTGAGGACATCGTCGATGGGCTGGAAAACGCGCAGCAGGCATTTATCGGCCTGTTACAGGGCAAAAATTTTGGCAAGCTGGTGGTCCGCGTCGGCAACGACAGCCTATGAACCTGATTTACACGCCAGAATGTTAGGGTCGGCAACGACAGTCTATGAACCTGATTTACACGCCAGAATAGTGGAGAGAAATCATGAAAGTAGCCATAATATTAACATCTCACGATAAATTGGGCGACACCGGTAAACCCACTGGTTTCTGGTTGGAAGAGTTGGTGGCACCCTACTATATTTTTCATGATGCCGGCATCGAACTGACGCTGGCTTCACCAAAGGGCGGCCAACCGCCGTTAGATCCCAAAAGCAACGACGCGAGTGCACAAACGCGGGATACCGAACGTTTCGCGACTGACCGCGCTGGGCAACAAGCCTTGGCGCATACCGTCAAGCTGGATACGTTGAACGCCAACGCTTTTGATGCCCTATTTTATGCTGGCGGACATGGCCCGTTGTGGGACCTGGCAGAAGATCCTCACTCCATCGCATTGATAGAACACAGCTTTGCCGCCGGTAAACCGGTAGGTGCGGTATGCCACGCTCCCGGCGTATTGCGCCATGTGAAAAAACCCGACGGCACGCCTCTGGTGGCCGATAAGCGGGTAACCGGTTTTAGCAATAGCGAAGAAGACGCCGTGCAGCTTACCCATATCGTGCCGTTTTTGGTGGAAGATGAGCTTAAACGCCTCGGGGGTCATTATGAGAAAGTCGACGACTGGCAAGCTTTTTCTATTGTTGATGGGCACCTGGTCACTGGTCAAAACCCCGGCTCATCAGCGGTCACCGCACAAAATATCCTAAAATTACTTAATTTTTAACAGAGGACCGCAATGGCTTTTACCTTAACCAGCAATGACCTGAAAGAGGGTCAGAAAATGCCTGAACGCCATGTATTTAATGGCATGGGTTATCACGGGGATAATATCTCGCCTCACCTGGCCTGGGACGGTGTTCCCGCCGGCACCAAAAGTTTTGTGATTACCGTTTATGATCCCGATGCCCCGACCGGTTCCGGCTGGTGGCACTGGCTGGTGGCCAATTTACCAGGCGATACCCGCACGTTGCCTCAGGGCGCCGGTTCTGGCCTGGGTGGTTTACCTGCTGCTGCGGTGCAAACCCGTACCGACTTCGGTAAAGCGGGTTACGGCGGCGCTGCACCACCGCAGGGTGACACCCATCGTTATCAATTTAGCGTCCATGCGCTGGACGTCGAGTCTATCGAGGTGGATGAACATGCCAGCGGCGCGGTGGTGGGTTTTAATACCCATTTTCATTCACTGGGCAACGCCATGCTCACTGTGACCTATAACTGATCTGATACATTCACACGGCGCTATCAGACTTAGCCGCAGCCAACGCTGATAGCACCGTGTGGTCGGGCGCAATAGCACCAAGTCAGAGTCCGCCGCTTACAGGTCGAGCATCGCCACCCACATCGGCCCCTGCCCTACCGGATAACGTTCCAGCGCAGTAAGCTCTCCCGTCTGCGCGTCAATACGATAGACCGCCACATGCTGTGATTTTTGCCCGGCAGCCACCAGATAATGACCCTGGGAATCAATATTAAAACCCCGTGGCTGGGTTTCGGTGTCCTGGTGCCCAAGTACCTCGAGAGTGCTACCATCTTGCGATACCGCATACCGGGTGATCACACTGGCCGTACGATCGCAACTGAAAAGATAACGTCCGTCCGGGGTGATATGGATATCCGCCGCCCAGCGGGTATCAGTAAAGCCTTTCGGCATACTATCCAGGGTCTGGATAATACGTGGCGCGCCGCCCGTTTGGTCCAAGGCATACACGTTCACCGTACTGTTAAGCTCATTGACGCCATAAGCGTAAGGCTGATGTGGATGGAACACCATGTGCCGTGGACCGGCCCCGGTCACCGTATCTACCGCTTCCGGCTGGCAAGGCTGTAAATTGCCGTCGCGGGCGAGCGTAAACAAACGAATGCGATCTTCTTTCAGGCAAGGCACCCACAATATCTGATTCGTGGGATCAATATTAGCGGAATGGCAATTGGTCAATTCCTCGATCACCTGAATCGGCGCGCCGGCGAGACCTTGTTCATCGATGGGACTCACACTGACGCAGCTTTTGCTATAGGACGCGCAAAACAGAAAACGGCCTTGCAGATCGGTCGATAAGTGGGTTGGGCTGCCCGGTAGCGGTGCCATGCCCGCTTCGGTCAACCGGCCCTGATCATCTATTTCATAGCTGACCACGCCAAAGGCGGGGCGCACGCCCAGGTAAAGATGGCTCTTGGTCGGGCTAATAGCAATGGGCTGCCCCTGACCTGGGGTTTCCACCACCTGCAGCAGGGTCAGCAGACCCTCATTATCCATTTGCCACACATGCAGTTGCTGACTTTCGGGACTGGCAACATAGACGATCTGCTTCATGGGTTCTCCTTATGAAAATTATGCAGGATATAGGTTAATGGCGAGTAATAAACGATGCCTTTATTAAGCATCTCACTGTTGTTGTGTGTTATCCATGATATTTTTCGCCGTTTTCGCCGCTCAACATACAGTGTACTATCTGGCATGACTTTTACTCCGCAAAATGAGATAACTATGACCTATCGCGTAATCGCCCTGGATCTGGATGGTACCTTGCTGAACCAGCAAAAACGTATCCTGCCCGAATCGCTTAAAGCCCTAGCCGATGCCCGGGCAGCCGGGATCAAAGTGGTGGTAGTCACCGGCCGTCATCACGTGGCAATCCATCCGTTTTATCAGGCTCTGCAACTTGATACGCCCGCCATCTGCTGCAATGGTACTTACTTATATAATTATCAGGATAAGAAAGTAATCACCGCGAATCCTTTGGAGAAAAAACAGACCAAGCGCGTGCTTGAGCTGCTCAAAGAGTTTGATATTCACGGTTTGATTTATGTGGATGACGCCATGATCTATGAACAGCCTAGCGATCACGTGATCCGTTCCCTGGCCTGGGCGCAAACCCTGCCCGAGGCGCAACGCCCTAATCTGCTTCAGGTGGAAAGCCTGCTTGACGCGGCACAACAAAGCCAGTGCATCTGGAAATTTGCCACGTCCTATCCCGATATCCCTACGCTGCGCACCTTCGCCAGCACAGTAGAACAAGAGATGGGGTTGTCATGCGAATGGTCCTGGCACGATCAGGTCGATATCACCCAGACCGGCAACAGCAAAGGTAAACTGCTACAGCATTGGGTCGAATCAGAGGGACTTTCCATGGCGCAGGTGGTGGCGTTTGGCGATAACTTTAACGACTTGAGCATGCTCGAAGCCGCAGGCCTCGGCGTTGCCATGGGCAACAGCGATGACGCGATTAAGGCTAGAGCCAACGTCACCATCGGCGATAACGAAACGCCATCCATTGCTGATTTTCTCTACCAGCGGATATTAGGATAACCCGAGCTTACAGGCTACCGGTTTTACGCGTTACCCGTTTTACGACGCATTACCTATTTTACGGGTTAATCGACACGCTCTTGATTTGCGCATACAGCGCCAACCCCGCATTAAGCCCCAGCTCATCGCGCGCCCAGGGGCTTACTCGCGCCCATAGCGTATGACCATCGATATCCAGACGTACCTCAACCTGGTCACCCACCGTCAGGCATTCGCACACCGTGGCGGGTAATATATTGCGGATGCTGCTGAGCGGAGGGGGCACCGGAACCAGTGAAATATCCGCCGCAGCGACCTGAATGCGCAGCGGTGTACCGACAGGCAACGGCACCCGGCTTACCCACAACCGTTGCTGACCCAGCATCAGGGCGGTCATGGCATAATCTGGATGCTGTTCACCCACACTAACCCGCACCACACTGCTTTGTTCCTCGCGGGGCAGCCAGGGCCGTAGCGCCCGACTGGCCCAGACTTCTTCGAGTTTACCGAACGCTTTTACCTTGCCGTTATCCAAAATCAACACACGCTCCGCCAGTTGCAGGATCTCTTCCATGCTATGGCTTACGTATATAATGGGGATTTCCACCTCTTTGGCCAGCCGTTCCAAATAGGGTAGCAGCTCGCGTTTGCGCGGCAAATCCAGCGAGGCCAGTGGCTCATCCATCAGCAAAATTTCCGGGGCGCTCAACAGGGCACGGCCAATAGCCACTCGCTGTTTTTCACCACCGGAAAGCGTGATGGGGAAACGTCCCAGCAGATGCTCAATCCCCAGCAAATCAACAATGGCATCAAACTGCGGACGCATCGAAGCTGCCATGCCGTAGAACAAATTACCCCGCACACGATAATGCGGAAACAACCGGCCATCCTGAAAAACATAGCCGACCCGTCGTTTTTCTGGCGGTAGGAAAATGCGCGGCTCAGTGGAGAACAAGGGACGGCCGTTGAGAATAACATGGCCCCGTTGTGGGCGGGTAAGGCCGACTATCGCATTGATTAACGAAGTTTTTCCGGCACCAGACACGCCAAAGACAGCAGTAATGCCGCGAGCAGGTACGTCAGCCGCCACCTCCAGGGTCATGTCCCCCAGCCGTTGGCTAATATCGATTTGTAGCATCAGCCACCCAGCCTTTTGCGTCCCCAGTTTGCTAACCCGTCAGCAATCAACAGTGATGCCAGGGATAATATAATCGCCAAGACGCACAAACGTGCCGCCGCCGACTCGGCGCCGGGAGTTTCGATCAACGTATACATAGCCAAAGGGATAGTACGGGTTTCGCCGGGAATATTGGAAACAAAGGTGATGGTCGCACCAAACTCACCCAATGACCGGGCAAAGGCCAGAACCGTACCCACCACGATGCCGGGAAAAGACAACGGCAGGGTAATAGTGAAAAATACCCGCCACGGTCCGGCGCCAAGGGTACGGGCAGCCTGCTCTAGACGCAAATCAACAGCCTCAAGCGACATGCGGATAGCGCGCACCATCAGGGGAAAGGCCACCACCGCTGAGGCCAGCGCTGCACCGCGCCAGCTAAAACTAAAGCTAAAACCGGTCAGCGAGTAAAGCCATGAGCCAATAATGCCCCGTCGACCCATGGCAATAAGCAACAGATACCCAATCACCACCGGCGGCAATACCAACGGTAGGTGGATAATGCCATCCAACAGCGCTTTGCCGGGAAACCGGCGACGGACCAGGACCCAGGCCACCAAGATACCAAAAGGCAAACTGCAGGCGACGGCCAATAAAGAGACTTTCAGACTCAGGGCCACCGCCTGCCATTCATACTCGCTCAGCATTATCTTGGGGTAAAACCGTACTGTTTAAACACTGCCGCCGCTGCTGGCGTTTTAAGATAGTCATAAAACGCTTTGGCCGCTGGAGTGCTATTGTCCTTGATTAACGCCATGGGATATTCAACCGGCTTGTGGCTGTCTTCCGGGAACGTCGCCACCACTTTGACACCCTGGCTGGCAATGGCGTCTGATCCATAAACGATGCCCAGCGGCACTTCTTGGCGCACGACTAGCGCCAGCGCAGCACGCACATCATTGGCCCTGGCCATAACCGGCGCCAGTTGCTCCCAGGCACCGAGACTTTTCAGCGCTTCCTTAGCGTAGATGCCCGCCGGAACATGATCCGGGTCGCCGACCGCCAATTTATGGCCATCGAGCAACGCAGTCCAATCGGTCTGCTTATCAATTTTGAAAGGTTTCAGCGTGCTGTTCTTGGGGGCGATCAGCACCAATTCATTGCCCAGCAGGGTATAACGGGTTTCAGTGACAATCTGCTGCTTGTTTTGCGCATAGTTCATCCACTGCTGATCGGCGGAGATAAACAGATTGGCCGGCGCGCCCTGTTCTATTTGCCGAGCCAAGGTGGAGGATGAGGCAAAAGAGGTGACGATCTCGACCTTGTGGTCATGTTGGTAATTTTTGGCTATGTCCTGCATAGCGTTGGTCAACGAGGCGGCGGCAAACACCGTCACCTTGTCGGCCGCCGACGCGGAAAACGCTTGGAAACTGAGTCCAGCGGTCAGAACCGCTCCGGCTATCCATTTGAAAGTTTGCGTATTCATAGTTCACCTGTGATATTCGTTATAAAAAAAATAATATAACGCATAACCCTATTTGTCATTACTTTTTGTAAGGTGTAACCGCGTCTTGCCGAAAAACCGAGGAAAACCGCTGCTGCTGTCGTCCGTCGCCGATGGACAGGACCTTCAGCTCAATAAACCGCCGGTGGACGGTACCACCGGCTCAATGAACCACCGGTGGGCTAACGGTCGGTTTTGATATCCGCCGCACAATGGGCGCGTTCGAGGGCCAGCGTAATAAGCCGATCCACTAACTGCGGGTAATCCAGACCGCTGGCTTCCCACAGTTTGGGGTACATGCTGATAGAGGTGAACCCCGGAATGGTATTGACTTCGTTGAGGATAATTTCCTGCTGGTGAGTCAGGAAAAAATCTACCCGGGCCATCACCGCACAACCCAGCACCTTAAAAGCCGCCAGGGCAATACGGCGAATATCTTCGCTGATATCGCCGTCCAACGGTGCCGGAATCAATAAACCCGCCTGCCCGTCTTTCAGATATTTGGTGTCGTACGCGTAAAAATCGTCATTCGCCAGTATCTCACCGCAGACGCTAACGCCTGGCTGGTCATTGCCCAGTACCGCCGTTTCGATTTCACGACCGCTGATCGCCGTTTCCACCAGGACTTTATGATCAAAAGTAAACGCCATCGCCAGCGCCTGCTGGAAACTGGCCGCATCCTGCACTTTGCTAACCCCGACAGAGGAACCTTGGCTGGCTGGCTTGATAAACAGCGGTAAGCCCAGCGCGCCCGCAATGGCGTCAAAATCCACCGAAGCACAATCAGACCGGTGCAGCGTAACCGACGGTGTCACCGGCAGTCCAGCGTCGCGCAATATCCGCTTGGTCATATCCTTATCCATGCACACCGCAGAACCCAACACGTCCGGTCCGACAAAAGGGATGTCCAACACCCTTAGTAGCCCCTGGATCGAACCATCCTCTCCTGCCGCGCCGTGCAGCACGGAGAAAGCCACGTCAATAGCCGGCAAGGCCTGGCCACTGGTGATATCGATCAACTGAGCAGTATTATGTCCCGGCACCACCGCCAAATAACGTGTGGAGGGGGCAAGTTTGACTCGAGCCGGATCGTCAGGATGAATCAGGTAATCGGCCTCATTACAAAGCGTCCAGCGGCCCTGTTTATCAACGCCAATCAACGTCAGATCAAATTTTTGCCGATCCACCGCATTGATAATGTTAATCGACGACCTCAACGAGACCTCATGCTCGGTTGATTGCCCGCCAAACAATACTGCCAGCCGTTGTTTAACGTTTACCGGTTGTTCCATTACATCCTCTTTGGTCGCTAGGGTAAAATGTCACTTTAATGTCAACAGAGTATTAGCCGGTGAAGAGCAAGTAAAGCCTGGTTTAACGCCGGTTACCTATTTTTTTGGTTTAACCGCGACACCGCCCCGACCTATGCGAATGACCTTAAGAACGTCGAAGGAATATGCCGGCGTGTGGTTGGGCACATTGCGTTGGCGGGTTACTGCGGGCGTGGCTAACGCGGAGGGAGCCGGGAATGCGTCGCCGAGGCCTCATCGGTAGCGGAAGTATGGCAGCTCAATGAAGGTGGCGGATAGTGCAACAGCAGGCTGATACAATCATCTTCCAGGGCGGTAAAAAAACTGGTCAGTGACATGGCACGCAGTTTGGCCTGTAATAACGCACGATGAATTTCCTGCTGATCGTTCAAATCAATGGCGTTGGCGATATCCCTAAAACCGGTAAATAATTTTTCAATACGTTCTTTATAAATAAGATCATAATTGATGTTATCCGCAGTATTTAAACAGACATCACCAGCGGTTATAGGGTGATCAAGCAGCGTAAGTATTGTTTTTTTGATCTGATTAAATGAGGGTTGATGGCTCATAGCGTCTTTTCTCCAGACTATTATTTTATTATAAAAGACGTCCACCAAACCGATGATATCTGGTGATGCGAATAAGAAATCCTTCCGTCAATTTTATATTTTTTTATAGCGTCGAACCAGAGTACAAGACTAAACACTTACTCAATATATACCGCTTAGCGTCAAGGCATCAGCGCATTAAGGGCTGTTGGTATGTGAAGGGCGAGCATGGGGAGGTTGCTACTGTGGAGGTGAATAAATGATTATTTACACCCTGCATAATTTACGTTGCAAAAAAAAAGCGGAGGAAGGTGCTGATATGTGCAACCCTCACGCCCGCCTCAGTGCCGGTTTAACGGACGTCAAGCCCCGTTTTTTTAGCGTCTTGCTCGTCGTGTCGGCCTTTTGGCTTGCCAAGGGTGGAAATCAGATTAAACAGCTCGCCCAAGCCGTAGATTGAACCCAAAATGATGGCCATCACCACCGGCACCAACAGCACGACCAATATCAAACTTTCCAATAATTCAATCATCATCACCTCGCGTAAACGCGGTTGCTCTACGGATTTTGCTATACTGATTCCTCTTTATAACAGTTTTTGGCACCGCCATTTAAGCATTTTATGTTATTGCTTGCACAAAACGCACTTCCGGTAGCGGTTGGTTTGCCCACCAGGCCAAGATCGGCGACAATTGCTGCAACCAGCCCAGGCGATGCCCCGCAGCGTAACTCATTCATCACAAGGCAGATTGTATGCAGGCCGAAATACTCTTAACCATGAAACTCCAGCAACGTCTGTTTGCCGATCCCCGGCGCATTGCCTTGCTGAAACAAATTCACCATACCGGCTCTATCAGCCAGGGAGCCAAACTGGCAGGGATCAGCTATAAAAGCGCCTGGGATGCGATCAGCAGCATGAACGATTTGGCGGAGCAGACGCTGGTTGAAAGAGCCACCGGCGGCAAAGGTGGCGGCGGTGCAACCCTGACCCGGTATGCGCAGCGGCTGCTGCAACTTTACGATTTGCTCTGTCAAATCCAGCAAAAAGCATTTGACGTGCTGCAAGAGGACAACCTACCTCTCGATAGCCTGCTGGCGGCCATCTCCCGTTTTTCTTTGCAAACCAGCGCCCGTAACCAATTTTTCGGTACCGTACTCACCCGCAGCCACCAACAGGTGCAGCAGCATGTCGATATCCTGCTGGCCGATGGGCAGACCCGTCTCGCGGTAGCATTGACACAGCAAAGTGCCGAGCGACTTGGGCTGGTCCCGGGCAAAGAGGTTCTGGCGCTCATCAAGGCACCGTGGGTATCGGTGTGCAACGGCCCGGTAGCCCCCACGCTGGCCGATAATATTCTGCCAGGGACCTTGACGCACATGCAGTCCGGTGACGATTCGGTCGAAGTGCTGATCGCGCTTTCCGGCGGAGAAACATTATGCGCCACCCTGGACAAAAGCACGGCTGCCAGCCAACATTTGTCGGAAGGCCTACCGGTAACAGCATATTTTAACGCCGACCAGGTGATCATCGCCACGCTATGCTAAAAACCACGCAGTTAATTGACATGCACCGATAAAATTAAGATGCTGACGTCATAAGTTGCATAGAAAGGAATAATTGATGTCGTCATTGCATATTTCGCAAGGTTCATTTCGGCTAAACGATAGCCACCGTTTGAACATTGATCAGTTGGAACTGCACGCCGGCGAAAGCTGGGCATTCGTTGGTGCAAACGGCAGTGGTAAATCGGCGTTGGCGCGGGCACTGACTGATGATCTGGTACTGCTTGACGGTCAGCGGAAAAGTGATTTCCAACGGGTAGCCCGGCTCTCCTTCGAACAACTGCAAAAATTGGTAGCCGACGAATGGCAACACAACAATACCGATTTGCTCAGTGAAAGCGAAACGGATACCGGACGTACTGCCGGACAAATCATCCAACAGGATCAGCAAGACCCTGCGTTATGCCTACGACTGGCGCAACAGTTCGGCATTCAACACCTCCTAGAACGACGCTTTAAATATCTGTCCACCGGCGAAACCCGTAAAACCCTGCTGTGTCAGGCGCTGATGGGTCAGCCGGATCTACTGATTCTCGATGAGCCGTTCGATGGGCTGGATGTCGCCTCCCGCACACAGTTGGCGGACATGTTGCACGGGTTGGCCAACCACACCATGGCCTTGGTGTTAGTGCTCAATCGCTTTGATGATATTCCCTCGTTTATAGACAAGGTTGGCATCCTGGTGGACTGCATGCTGACCCGCACAGGCGATCGCACCACGCTGCTGGCGGAAGCCCTGGTCGCTCAACTGGCGCGGGCAGAAATCCTCGACCAGGGCATAGGCCTACCAGACACCGAGATACCGGGTCAAAAAGACCGACTGCCGGCCGATACGCCGCTGATTACCCTACGCCAAGGGGAAGTTTCCTATCAGGACCGGCCCATTTTACACCGGCTGGACTGGCAGGTGCTACCAGGAGAACACTGGCAGATCGTCGGGCCTAACGGCGCGGGGAAATCAACACTGCTTAATCTAGTCACCGGCGATCATCCTCAGGGCTACAGCAATGATCTCACGCTGTTTGGCCGCCGCCGTGGCAGCGGTGAAACCATTTGGGATATCAAGCGACATATTGGTTATGTCAGCAGCAGCCTGCATCTGGATTACCGGGTCAGCGCCAGCCCGCGCAGCGTCATTTTGTCCGGTTTTTTCGACTCTATCGGCATATATCAAGCAGTCTCGGAACGCCAGCAGTTTTTGACCCGCCAATGGTTGCAATTGTTGGGATTACTCACCGTGGCCGACACGCCGTTTCATAGCCTGTCGTGGGGTCAGCAGCGGTTGACGCTGATCGCCCGCGCGCTGGTTAAACACCCGGCCCTACTGATCCTAGACGAACCCTTGCAGGGGCTGGACCCGCTGAACCGACAGTTGGTGCGCCGCTGGATTGATGTACTGATCGGGCAAGGAGATACCCAACTGTTATTTGTATCCCACCATGCAGAGGACGCACCGGCATGTATCACCCACCGGCTAACCTTTATCCCGCAGGACGATATTTATCGCTATCAAACCGATCGGTTGTCGCCCCTGTCCCATTGATTATAACCCGACTCCCACCGGGCCGATGACTGTCACTACATTCGCCCGGTAGACCATATTGTGTTGCTTTAACTGGCCTGGCGGTTCGGTCGGTTGAGAACGCTACCATATTATCCCTTTCCCACCGGTTCAACCGGTCCACTACACCAGGGCTACTCCCTGCAGATTAAGCCTGGTGCAGGATGATTACATTGCGCTAAAATCAAGTGTAATCGATTTCATTTTTATCGACATGATCACCTTTTTTAGACAAACGGCATGCTAACTTAGAACCGTATAATGATACAGGAGACCTAAATGTCCATATTGATCACGGGTGGTAGCGGTTACATTGGCAGCCATACTTGCCTGCAACTCTGCGCCGCCGGTTACCAAACAGTTATATTGGATAACCTCTGCAATAGTAAAGCCAGCGTAGTGGATGCCATCGCCCGCTTGAACGGCGGCCACAAACCGGTTTTTTATCAAGGTGATATACGCGATAAAGCACTGTTGACCAGGCTGTTTGCCGAACATAGCATCGACGCCGTGATCCATTTCGCCGGCCTAAAGGCAGTGGGTGAATCCGTAAAACAACCAATTGATTATTATGATAATAACATTTGCGGCACCCTGACACTGATCGAAACCATGCGCGCGGCGAACGTCAAGAACCTGATATTCAGTTCATCTGCTACCGTCTATGGCGATCAGCCGGTGATCCCCTACGATGAACGTTCACCTACCGGACAGCCGTCCAGTCCCTATGGCCGCAGCAAGCTGATGGTTGAGCAAATTTTGCAAGATCTCCAGCGCGCCGAGCCGGAATGGAGCATCACACTATTACGCTATTTTAACCCGGTCGGCGCTCATCCGTCTGGGGACATGGGCGAAGACCCCCAAGGTATCCCCAATAATCTGATGCCCTTTATCGCTCAGGTTGCGGTAGGCCGTCGCCCGTCGCTGACCATATTTGGCAATGATTTTCCAACCCCTGACGGCACGGGTGTTCGCGACTATATTCATGTGATGGATTTAGCCGATGGCCACGTGGCCGCGCTAAAGATGATGCGCGATAAAACCGGCACCCATATCTACAATCTTGGTGCCGGAGTGGGACATAGTGTACTGGATGTCGTGGCCGCGTTTGGCAAAGCCTGCGGAACACCGATCCCCTACCATTTTGCCCCACGTCGCGAGGGTGATTTGGCTGCTTATTGGGCTGCACCTGAAAAAGCCACACGCGAGCTACACTGGCGGGTCAGTCGTTCCTTGGACGATATGGCCAACGATACTTGGCGCTGGCAGTCCCGGCACCCGACCGGTTATACGCAATAAAGGAGACAACATGCAGCAGTTCAATCCCGTCGATCATCCCCATCGGCGTTATAATCCGCTAAGTGGACAATGGGTGCTGGTATCGCCACATCGGGCCAAGCGCCCCTGGCAGGGGCAGCAGGAAACACCCTCAGCCCTAAGCTTACCCAAACACGATCCCGACTGTTTTTTATGCCCCGGCAACACCCGGGTATCGGGTGATAAAAATCCCGATTACACCACGACTTACGTTTTTACCAATGACTTTGCCGCCCTGATGACGGATACGCCAGACGCGGTACAAAATGCCAATCCATTAATGCGCTGCGAAAGCGCGCGCGGCACCAGCAGGGTCATCTGTTTTTCGCCGGATCACAGTAAAACGCTGCCGGAGTTATCATTGCCAGCGTTGGAAGCTATCGTCAAAACCTGGCGTGAGCAGAGTAGCGAACTGGGTAAAACCTATCCGTGGGTCCAGGTATTTGAAAATAAAGGGGCGGCCATGGGCTGCTCCAATCCACATCCCCACGGCCAAATATGGGCCAACAGTTTCCTGCCCAATGAAGCTGACCGTGAAGACCGCCTGCAGCGTGAATACCTGCAACAACACGGATCCCCACTCCTGCTGGATTATCTGCACATGGAGCTGAACGACGGCAGTCGCACGGTGGTGGAAACGGAACACTGGCTGGCGGTGGTGCCTTACTGGGCCGCCTGGCCGTTCGAGACCCTCTTGATGCCTAAGGCTCATGTGCTTCGGCTCGACGAACTGAGCGCTGCACAAAGCGCCGATCTGGCCCTGGCTATCAAAAAACTGACCAGCCGCTATGACAACTTGTTTACCTGCTCTTTCCCTTACTCCATGGGCTGGCACGGCGCACCATTTATTGAACGTGACCATAGCCATTGGCAGTTACATGCCCATTTCTACCCACCACTGCTACGTTCGGCAACAGTACGGAAATTTATGGTCGGTTATGAAATGCTGGCAGAAACCCAGCGTGATCTGACCGCGGAACAAGCCAGCGATCGCCTACGTGCAGTCAGCGATATTCATTTTCGTGAATCCGGAGCGTCTTTATGACCCTTAAGCCTGTTGATTTAAAGCACACCACCCAGTCTGTCTTTCGTGACACCTTTGGCTATGAGGCTGCCATGACCGTCAAAGCGCCTGGACGGGTCAATTTGATTGGCGAGCACACTGACTATAACGATGGTTTTGTTTTGCCCTGCGCCATCAACTATGAAACCGTGGTCAGTTGCGCCAAACGCGACGACCGCCAAGTGCGGGTTATTGCCGTAGATTGTGACAGTGAGCAAGATATTTTTTCGCTGGATGAGCCAATTTTATCCCATCCCACCCAACAGTGGTCAAACTATGTACGAGGTGTGATCAAACATCTGCAACAACGTGACAGGCATTTCAACGGAGTCGATTTGGTGCTGAGCGGCAACGTGCCGCAGGGCGCGGGTCTGAGCTCCTCCGCCTCGTTGGAAGTGGCGGTAGGCAAAGCCATCCAGGCGTTGTACCACCTGTCGTTGGACAATGTTGCCCTGGCGCTGAACGGTCAGGAAGCCGAAAACCAGTTTGTCGGCTGTAATTGCGGAATTATGGATCAATTGATCTCAGCACTGGGCAAGGATAATCATGCCTTATTAATCGATTGTCGCACGCTGGGCACCCGCGCAGTGCCCATGCCGGATAACGTGGCGGTGGTGATTATCAATTCCAATGTGAAACGCGGCCTCGTGGACAGTGAGTACAACTCACGGCGCGAACAGTGCGAAACCGGCGCACGTTTTTTTACCGCCGAAAAACTTCGAGACGTGGAGCTTGGTCAGTTCCAAGCCGTAGAGGGCGAACTTGACCCGGCCGTCGCCAAACGGGTGCGCCATGTGCTGACGGAAAATGCCCGTACCTTGGCGGCGGCAGATGCACTTGCAGCTGGGGATTTAACGCTGATGGGCAGGCTAATGGCCGAGTCTCATGCCTCAATGCGTGATGATTTCGAGATTACCGTTCCCCCCATTGATACCCTGGTGGACATTGTTAAACGGGTTATCGGCGATAAGGGTGGCGTGCGAATGACCGGTGGCGGTTTTGGTGGCTGCGTAGTGGCATTAATGCCAACCAATCTGGTGGAAACGGTTCGTGCTGCGGTAGACAGCCAGTACCAACAGGCAACCGGTATCAAAGAGACCTTTTATGTCTGTCATGCATCTGAAGGAACCGCGATATGCTAAAAACGTATGAGTCCGGGATTGCTCCTGACGGCAACCCCTTTCACTGTGTCACCTTAGGCACCAATGAGGGTATGCAAGTTACGCTGATGGATTGGGGCGCCACCTGGCTATCCTGCCAGCTTCCCCTGACATCGGGCGAAAAACGCGAAGTCTTGCTAGGTTGCCCTACCCCGGCCGAATATATTAACCAGGTGGCCTATTTGGGCGCCACTGTCGGCCGTTACGCTAATCGCATTGCCAACGCCAGCCTGTCCCACAATGGACAGACCTGGCAACTTGCTGCTAACCAAGGTGCCCACCAACTCCATGGCGGGGCGGGCGGTTTCAATACCTGCCGTTGGGAGTTTGTTGAACACAGCACCCTGTCAGTGCTGTTCCGTTTGCGCTCATCCGAAGGCGATCAAGGATACCCGGGCAACCTTGTGGCTGAGGTCCGTTACACGCTTACCGAAGATAACCAGGTGGTGATCGAATACCACGCAACGGTGGATAAACCCTGTCCGGTTGGCCTAACCAACCACGCGTATTTTCATCTCGATGGCGCGAATAGCGATGTGCGCCAGCAGCGGCTGCAAATTTATGCCGCACAGTATCTGCCCGTGGACAGTGAAGGCATCCCCAGCGCGCCGCTAGCCGATGTAGAACATACCGGTATGGATTTCCGTCAACCTAAAACCATTGCCCAGGATTTTCTGCGCGATCGCGATCAGCAGCGCATGAAAGGTTATGATCATGGGTTCCTGCTCTACCCGACCTGTCGAGATGGCGAAAACCCGGCAGCACAGCTCTGGTCGGCGGACGGTAAGGTGTTGCTTAAGGTATTCACCTCCGCCCCCGCACTGCAGCTTTATACCGGCAATTTTCTGGCCGGCACGCCCGCACGCCAGGGAGGAGAATATCTCAACTACAGTGGTGTGGCGCTGGAAAGCGAGTTTTTGCCGGACAGTCCGAACCATCCGGAGTGGCCGCAGCCAGATTGTTGGTTGAAGCCTGGGACGGCTTATCAATCCGTAACCCGCTATCAGCTCATTGCACTTTAACCTTCCGGTTAACCCCGTTATCGTTCACGATGCGGGGTATTGCCCCTTAAGTCTGCCCCGTTTGGTGGGCTCTGGTCATTTATTTCACTCTGTTTGACCTTAGCGGTTGCTGCCCTGCCCGGGCAGGCAATATAATGATAAGAGTTCTTATAAAAATCTTAGACTTTAAGGAGTCAATCAATGGCTGTAACGAAACTGGTTCTGGTACGACACGGTGAAAGCCAGTGGAACAATGAAAATCGTTTCACCGGCTGGACGGACGTTGATCTGTCCGACAAAGGCCGTACCGAAGCGAAACAAGCGGGAAAGCAGCTGAAAGAAGAAGGGTTTGTCTTTGATTTCGCTTACACTTCCGTACTGAAACGCGCGATTCATACCTTATGGAACGTACTGGACGAATTAGATCAGGCTTGGCTGCCGGTAGAAAAATCCTGGCGCCTGAATGAGCGTCATTACGGGGCGCTGCAAGGCCTGAACAAATCTGAAACCGCAGAAAAATACGGTGATGAACAGGTTAAACAATGGCGTCGCGGTTTTGCCGTTACTCCACCCGAACTGACCCGAGAAGACGAGCGCTTTCCCGGCCATGACCCTCGGTATGCAACACTGACCGCTGAAGAACTGCCGACCACTGAAAGCCTGGCGCTGACTATTGAGCGCGTAACGCCTTATTGGAACGACACCATTCTGCCACGGATGAAAAAAGGCGAGCGTGTGATTATTGCCGCTCACGGTAACTCTATCCGCGCGCTGGTAAAATTCCTCGACAATATGAGTGAAGAGGAAATTCTCGAACTGAACATCCCTACCGGTGTACCTTTGGTATATGAGTTCGATGAAAATATGAAGCCTATCAAGCATTACTATTTGGGTAACGCTGCAGAGGTGGCCGCTAAAGCCGCCGCCGTAGCGAACCAGGGCAAGGCCAAGTAACCGCTCTATTCACTGCGCGGTTTTCACCCCGCCGCCGGTCAATGACCGGATCGTGCGGGGTAATCGTTTAACCCTCTAACGTCCCTGCTTGCCACCATGTTCCTGCGTGTCCAGAATGCCGTGTGAAGGGGCATATCTTATCCGTTTGTCTTAGACCGTTTTGGCCGCCTGTCGGTGACTTTCCCGTCTGGTGCGCACTGCCTGAGCCAATTGCTCGAGCATCACTTCAGTATCTTCCCAACCGATGCAAGCATCAGTGATACTTTTACCGTATACCAAGGGTTCACCGCTTTCTAAACTTTGCCCGCCTTCCACCAGATGACTTTCCACCATCACACCAATAATGCCGTTTTCACCGCTGGCCAACTGCCCGCACACGTCCTGAGCCACCTCCATCTGCCGTTTAAACTGCTTGCTGCTGTTGGCATGACTGAAATCGATCATCACCTGAGCCGGCAGATGGGCTTTAGCCAACCCTTCTTTCACCGCCGTTACGTGATGCGCACTATAATTAGGTTCCCTACCGCCACGCAGAATAATGTGACAATCGCTATTACCGCTGGTATTAACGATAGCTGAGTGGCCCCATTTGGTCACCGACAAAAAACAATGGGCCGCACCGGCGGCGTTGATAGCATCAATGGCGACTTTAATCGTGCCGTCAGTGCCATTTTTGAATCCAACTGGGCAGGAGAGTCCCGATGCCAGTTCACGGTGGACCTGTGATTCGGTGGTCCGCGCGCCAATAGCGCCCCAGCTCATGAGGTCAGCCACGTACTGTGGGGTGATCATATCAAGAAATTCACCCGCCGCCGGTAAACCAAGGTCGTTAATTTCCAGCAACAGCTTGCGAGCAATGCGTAAACCCTCGTTGATTTGGAAACTGTTGTCCATCAACGGATCGTTAATCAACCCTTTCCAGCCTATGGTCGTTCGTGGTTTTTCAAAGTAAACCCGCATCACGATTTCAAGCTCGCCCTGCAACTGCCTGCGCAACACCATCAAACGCGAAGCGTACTCTTTGGCGGCGACCGTGTCGTGAATTGAGCACGGACCTATCACTACCAGCAGCCGATCATCATTGCCTTTGAGGATCTTATGAATGGCCGACCGTGCGGCCGCAACCGTGTGGGCAGCATGTTCGGTGGCTGGGAATTTTTCCAACAGCGCAACGGGCGGCAGCAGTTCTTTAATCTCTTTAATTCTTAAATCATCATTGAGGTAATTCATGGTGGGTACGTTTTCTCTCCGCGCTATTGCGCTGCTCTGTAACATTATGAGTTTTGTCGTTAAATCCATCCGGCTAAAATCATACTGTAAATGTACTTTTCCAGCCTCTCACAGCTAAATTACCGCCAAATTTGATCGTGGCCAATTATTGACTATGCTTAAAGCATGTTAAGGCAAACATAACGGGTAGATAAGTTTCTGTGCTCGTTGTTATAACAGCTCACTATGAGGCGATTTAATGCGTCTCGAACGGATATTCCTTTCTCTAAAAATGTAAAAATGTTGGCTTGATGCCAAATTATGTACTAAAGAGGGTAAAGAACATGCAAACCTATACCAACAAAACATTGGCGATGCTGGTTTTCACTGCAATCACGACCTTGGGCAGCGGTGCCGCGCTGGCCGCCACTACGTCTTCCACTACGGGGGACGGTATGGAAAATCAAACCAACTACCCTGGTTCGAATGCCAATTCCGCCCCTGACGGCGTCAGCAACAAAGACATTAATACCGGTAAAACCGGTAAAAGCAAATTAAGCGCCGCTGAAATCCACAAAAACACCATGTGTAAGGATGGCCGCTGCCCGAATACCAACGCTAAAGTGCAAACCGGTAAAGGTATGCCTACCAAAGCCCAGAAGACCGATGGCACCACTCAATAGTCAATAGTAATTCAGGTATCTTAATATGATTATCAACCTGTGTTCCACATGAAATTGGGTACAAACGCCCCTAATTCATATTAAGATGTGCGCTTAGGCACTTAAGATTACCCCATATAATCAGGCCATGGCCTGATTTTTTTCATGTTGACTGGGGAAAACCAACGCAGCTGCCATTGGAATTATGACAGGATACCCTAAATAATTCCGGTGGCAGCAAGGCGGCAACACAGCGAATCCCTGGGAGCTTACACACGTAAGTGACTAGGGTGAGCGAGGAAAGCCAACGCAGCTGCCATTGGAATTATGACAGGATACCCTAAATAATTCCGGTGGCAGCAAGGCGGCAACACAGCGAATCCCTGGGAGCTTACACACGTAAGTGACTAGGGTGAGCGAGGAAAGCCAACGCAGCTGCCATTGGAATTATGACGGGTATGGAGGACACACTATGGCATCAACACATGCCCATGGCTCGGCGGAAAACAGTAATAACACGCGGTTAATGGCAGCCTTGGTGGTCACCACAGTCTTTATGCTGGTGGAAGTGGCCGGTGGGTTAATCTCGGGTTCACTGGCACTGCTGGCAGATGCTGGACACATGCTTACTGATGCCGCGGCCTTGCTGATGGCATTCCTGGCCGTGCGTTTTGCTCAACGCAAGCCTGACAACCGCCACACCTTCGGTTATTTGCGCCTGACCACCTTGGCGGCTTTTCTCAATGCCATTGCTTTACTGGTCATTACCTTGCTTATTGTCTGGGAAGCGATTCAGCGATTTTACCATCCGCAGGCGATTCAAGGCTGGACAATGATGGTGATTGCCGTTGCCGGGCTGGTGGCCAATCTGATTTCGTTTTGGCTATTGCATGGGGGTGAGGGCGAAAAAAACATCAATTTACGTGCGGCGGCGCTACATGTTTTAGGTGATTTACTTGGCTCGGTTGGCGCCATCGTGGCAGCGGTTATCATTTTGCTGACCGGCTGGATGTATATCGACCCTATTTTATCTGTCTTGGTATCGGGCCTGGTGTTACGCAGCGGCTGGCGGCTACTGCGTGAAAGCCTGCATGAGCTGCTGGAAGGTACACCAAGCCAGATTGATATAGAGAAACTTAAACGCGAGTTATCGCTTAATGTGCCCGCGGTGCGCAATATTCACCATGTGCATATTTGGCAGATCGGTGAGAAACCCCTGATGACGCTGCACGCGCAAGTGGTGCCGCCTTACGATCATGATGCGTTGCTGCGGCAAATCCAACATTTTCTTTTGCATCATTACCGCATCAGCCACGTTACGGTACAAATGGAATACCAGCAGTGTGTTGATGATGATTGTGGTATCGGCCAGGGGACGGAGTCGGTCCATGCTCACCACCACCATTAACCCCCAGATACCGGCAGCGAGACATCATGCGTTGCCGGTAACCCTCAGTTTGAGTTCAGTTGCAAACTCCAGCATTCGGTTTAGCGGCACCAGCGCCTGCTGACGTAGCGCATCCGCGACATGCACTTCATGGTATGGCCCAGCATGTGCCAGACCGTTAGCCACGGTTTCCAGTCCATTCATGGCCATCCAGGGGCAGTGGGCACAACTGCGACAGGTCGCACCTTCTCCGGCGGTCGGTGCGGCCAATAGCATTTTATCGGGACAGGCCTGCTGCATTTTGTAAAAGATACCGCGGTCGGTAGCCACAATCATTTGCTGCTGCGGCAAATTTTTAGCCGCCTGAATCAGTTGGCTGGTCGATCCTACTGCATCCGCCATCTCGACGATGGCCTGGGGTGATTCTGGATGCACCAACACTGCCGCGTCGGGGTAAAGCAGTTTCATGCGAGCCAATGCCTGCGTTTTGAATTCATCATGCACAATGCAGGCGCTCTGCCAGCAAAGGATATCTGCACCGGTTTGTTGTTGAACATACCGCCCCAGATGACGATCCGGCGCCCAGATGATTTTTTGTCCCAGGCTATCAAGGTGTTCGATCAGCTCAACCGCAATACTTGAGGTTACGACCCAATCAGCTCGCGCTTTGACCGCCGCCGAGGTGTTGGCGTACACCACGACCGTACGATCCGGGTGGGCATCGCAAAAAGCGCTAAATTCGTCTACCGGACAACCCAGATCTAAGGAACACTCCGCTTTGAGCGTCGGCATCAGCACCGTTTTTTCCGGGCTGAGGATTTTCGCGGTTTCGCCCATAAAACGGACCCCGGCCACCAATAGCGTGGTAGCGGGATGGGTACTGCCAAAACGCGCCATCTCCAAAGAGTCAGCCACACAACCACCGGTTGCCTCAGCCAAAGCCTGGATTTCCGGATCGGTATAATAATGGGCGACCATCACCGCGTTTCGCTGTTTAAGCAGGCGCCTGATTTCATCATGGTAAAATTGTTTTTCATCCGCGTCGAGGGCACGGGGTTTGGGCGGGAAAGAGTACATTGCCGCATTGACATCCAGTAGTTCGCTCATCGCTTCTCTCATCACTTGGGTCCCGCGCCTGGGCTACGTGCCGAGCGTCTCGGTGTAGTCTAAACGTCGATGTGTTTTATATACTAAACAAAATAATCAATTTATCACCAAATGTCGCCTGAATTTTGCATTTTAGCGATATTTTGTTTAGCCAAGATGACTTTGGCTGATATGTCGTGGGCAAGGGCAAAACCATAATAGATTTTAGCCCCTGATACAATGCGATCTGTGCGAAAAGCGCTTTACTCACTAGATTTCGAATTTACATAAGGCGGGTACTAACCTTCTTTGCCGTCATAGGCATCCAACGCCACCGCCAGCGACTCGATAACCCCATTTCCCACCGCGGGCAAACCAATTAGCACCGCGCTGATAATCTCCTCGCGTCGGGCGCCTGCGTCTTTGGCAGACAAGACGTGAAAGGGGATGCCGGACGTTAGCCGGGTAGCCGCGAGTACCGCCAGAAAGGCCAGCTCCTGGGTTTTTTTATCCAGACTATTCTCTTCATCGAGTTCCTGAATCATTTTCATCCAGGCATGGGCATGATCTGGCGCTTGAGACAGAAAAATTTGAAACGCGTTTGATATCTTCATTGGCTCCTCCTGAACATCATTCTATGGCGTTAGAGCAACCAACGCCGCAACCGGGGTCGCAAAATGAATGCGTACGGCAACGTTGTCTCGCTTCGCTCGGCTCGAACCTGTGCAGGTTCAAATACTGCACGACAGGTGCATTATATG